>NZ_JBBNAN010000019.1:0-18030 GCF_037994405.1 Phyllobacterium sp. | reverse complement strand
AGCACGGCCTGGCCTACGCCCAGGAGATGGGGAATCGCCCGCAGACGCTGTACGCGATCGAGGATTCGCCTGTCGGCCTCGCCGCCTGGATGCTCGACCACGACGCGCGCAGTTATGCGCTCATCGCGCGCGTCCTTGACGGTCAACCTGAAGGCCTTACGCGAGATGACATCGTCGACAACATCACGCTCTACTGGTTGACGAACACGGGGGTCTCTTCGGCTCGACTTTATTGGGAAAGCAAGCTCGCCTTTTTCGCCCCGAAGCACGTCATGATCCCTGTTGCCGTGAGCGCCTTTCCTGACGAGCTCTACCAAGCTCCCCGGAGTTGGACAGAGCGGGCATATCCTAAACTGATCTATTACAACAAGCTCGACAAAGGCGGCCACTTCGCCGCGTGGGAACAGCCGGCGCTGTTCACCACAGAACTCCGGGCAGCGTTCAAGCCGCTGCGTTGAGATCGACCTTGGACGGTGCCAAGTGGCGCCGTCCAAGTCAATGCCGGCAATCGTGTAAGGAACAACGCCATGATGCCCTTATGTGTCGTCCGAACGCCGCGTGTGATCCCGGCCCCGGCTGAATTGGCGGGTGCAGCCGTCGCGGGCAGCGCTGCAGCATGTGCCAGGGTGCAACGGGGCCCGTTGATCGGCATGCTGGAACGGTAAGGAGATGTACAATGCGTGACGTATTCGAAATGCGGTTCGATTTGACGCCTCCCACTCAGTAACTTGCTGTTTATGGATGGGCACTAGTTGTCGGGGTGTTGGCGCCAATACTGTTATATTGGAGCAGCTTGCGCGGGACACACCGCGTTTAAATACTTTACTGGCATGCAACACGAGTTCCATCGCCCGCTGTCACATAGCGGCAGAAAGGAGAATGCGTCATGGCCTTCAATATCAACGTCAATGGCAGCGCGCACAGCGTCGATGTCGATGGCGATACCCCGCTGCTCTGGGTTCTGCGCGACGTGCTCGGGATGACCGGAACGAAGTTCGGTTGCGGCATGGCGCTATGCGGAGCTTGCACCGTGCATGTCGATGGCGTCGCCACCCGTTCCTGCATCACGACGATCGACAGCATCGGCAAATCCCAGATCACAACGATCGAGGCAATCGGCACAACGGCCGTCGGCGCCACGATTCAGAAAGCCTGGCTTGACCATGAGGTCGTCCAGTGCGGCTACTGCCAGTCCGGCCAGATCATGTCGGCATCGGCGCTGCTCGCAAGCAATCCGCATCCTACCGACGCCGATATCGACGATGCGATGAGTGGCAACATCTGTCGGTGCGGGACCTATGTCCGCATCCGCGAGGCGATCAAGCTAGCGGCGCAATCGAACGGAAAGGGAGGCTGACCATGCACCTAGATCGTATCGCTTCTCGCACCGCGGATACCCATCTCTCCCGGCGCAACTTCCTGGCCGCCAGTGCTGCCGTGGGCGGCGGACTGATGCTGAGCCTGGGCTTGCCATTCGGCCGAAGCGAAGCCGCGCATTCCGATGGCTTTGCACCGAATGCCTTCATCCGCATTGGTAGCGACGGGCAGATCGTGCTGACCATGCCCTATGTCGAGATGGGGCAAGGCACCTACACCGCGATCCCGATGCTGATCGCCGAAGAGCTCGAAGTGGGCTTGACACAGGTTCGTCTGGAACATGCTCCCCCGAACGAAAAACTCTACGCCAATCCACTGCTAGGGGTGCAGGCGACCGGCAATTCGAACGCAATGCGCGGCGCATGGAAGCCGCTTCGGGAGGCTGGGGCAACCGCGAGGATGATGCTGGTTGCTGCAGCAGCCAAGCAGTGGGGTGTCGATCCGAACGCTTGCCGGGCACAAGATGGCGAGGTGATCCACACGGCGTCCGGGCGGCGGCCGAAATATGGCGAGCTGGCTGGCGAGGCCGTAAACATGCCCGTTCCGCAAAACGTCACGCTGAAATCACCGGATGATTTCAAGCTGATCGGCACGCCCGCGAAGCGGCTCGATGCGCCCGCAAAGGTCAACGGAACCGCGGTCTATGGCATCGACGCCAGGCCGCCGGGCGTGAAGGTCGCAACCCTTGCACAGTCGCCTGCGTTCGGCGGGCGCCTGAAAAGTCTTGATGGTACGGCTACCATGGCCGTTAAAGGTGTGCGCCAGATCGTCCAGCTCGACGATACTGTTGCGGTCGTGGCTGATCATATGGGAGCTGCGAAGAAAGGCTTGGAAGCGCTCAAAATCGAATGGGACGACGGTCCACATGCCACGCTCGCTACCGAAGAGATCGCGCGCGAGCTCGAACAGGCGACGCTGGGCGCAGGTGCGCTCGCGCAGAACATCGGCGACGCCGACAAAGCCATGGAAGGCGCCGTCACCAAGGTCGAGGCGACTTATCAGGTTCCGTTCCTGGCACACGCCACGATGGAGCCGATGAATTGCACCGTGCATTTCCGCAAGGACGAGTGCGAGATCTGGATCGGCAGCCAGGCGGTCGCGCGTATCCAGGCGATGGCGGCGGAAGCCGCGGGCCTGCCGACGGACAAGGTCATCGTCCACAATCATCTGATCGGCGGCGGCTTCGGCAGGCGGCTCGAGGCGGATGGCGCGGTCCGCGCCGTTGAGATCGCCAAGCATGTCGGTGGTCCTGTGAAGGTCGTGTGGACCCGTGAGGAAGACATCCAGCACGACATGTATCGGCCTTATTGGTTCGACCGAATTTCAGCGGGACTGGATGATCAAGGCAAGCCGGTCGCCTGGAAGAATCGTTTCGCCGGCTCTTCCGTGATCGCGCGATGGCTGCCGCCGTTCTTCAAGAATGGGCTCGACACCGACTCAACCGAAGGCGCGATCGATTTGCTCTACGACCTGCCGAACTTCCACGTCGAATATGTGCGCGTGGAGCCTCCGGGGATTCCGACAGCGTTCTGGCGCAGCGTCGGCCCGTCGCACAATGTTTTCGTAACTGAAAGCTTCATCGACGAATTGGCGGCGGCGGCGAAGCAGGATGCGGTTGCCTATAGGCGAGCGCTCCTTGACAATTCGCCCCGCGCCAAGGCCGTTCTCGACCTTGCGGCGGAAAAAGCCGACTGGGGACAGTCCTTGCCTAAGGGAAGTGGCCGCGGCGTTTCGCTGCAATCCGTGTTCGGCAGTTATATGGCGCAGGTCGCCGAGGTCGAAGTCTCGAAAGATGGTACCGTCCACCTTCGACGCGTCGTGTGCGCGATCGACTGTGGCACCGCCGTCAATCCCAACACCGTGCAGGCACAGATCCAGAGCGGCATCATCTTTGGCGCCACGGCCGCGCTCTATGGCGAGATTACGCTCAAGAACGGCCGCATCGAACAGACTAACTTCGACACGTATCAAATGCTTCGAATGAACGAGGCGCCGGCCATCGAGGTTCATATTGTAAAGAGCACCGAACAGCCGGGCGGAATGGGCGAGACGGGGACATCGGCAATCGTTCCCGCCATTGCCAACGCGATATTTGCTGCCACCGGGAAGCGCCTGCGCAAGATGCCCGCCGATGCAAGCGTACTGAAGCAGCCCGCGTGAGGCGCCGCGACAATCGATGTGAGAAAAACACGGCGCGCAATACAAGTGCAGTGCGATATACGGCCTGATGAGCGCCGTGGCTACAGCATGGCATCTCGCCGTGAGTTTGCCGGCCATGATTATGGGCTTCAACCGCTACAGCCGAGACCAAAGCTTCGTCTCCCGTCACCTTGCACAATCAGCGTCTTGGAATCGTATCGGCGTGTTGGTCCGCGTCGGTGAGCGTACCAAGAAAGGCGACAATAGCGTCGATCTCCGGATCGGTCAGAGCCGGCCTGTCGCCGGGCCTTTTGCCGAACGGCGGATCCTGGTTCTGATTTGCCCAATAGGCTTTTGGCAGGTCGTCATTTTGACGGATAGTGCCGTCGGGGTTCTTCGGATACCAGCGGCCAGGATCGGTGTCACGCGTGGCATAGAAAGTGACTGCGTCGCGCAGCGAATGAAAGTAGCCGTTGTGGAAGAAGCTGTGCCGTAGTGCGACGTTGCGCAACGTCGGCGTGCGGAAGAGACCGCAATAGTCCGTCCGCCCCTTTAGGTCACTGCGTTGCGGACCGCAAAGACCAAGATCGAAATAGTTCGGATCGGCATTGGCAGGTATGGTGGGATTGCGGGGTACGCCGAGACCAATGAATCCGAAATCGGAAAACTGAGGCGGCTCGCCATCATTGGCTGGCTCGCTCAGATGGCAGCTCGAGCAATTGCCCTTCATTGGATCTTCGAACAGCGCGCGACCATGTAATTCCTGTGCAGTCAGCGTTGCCTTGCCCGCCAGGAAAGCGTCATAGCGGCTGGAATAGGGATAGAAATCGGAGCTGCTTTGTTCGAAAGTACCGAGCGCTTCGACAGCGGCATTGAACGCCTCCGTCCGATTGTCGAAAACCGTGGCCCCTAACGCGGCCTTGAATTCCTCCGCGTAGGCCCCCTTTTGCAGAGCTGCCACGACGTCGTCTGGACTCTCGTTGGCCATTTCAAAAGGCGAAAGCAAGGGAATCTTTGCCTGGTCCTGCCCGTGATCGACACGCCCGTCCCAGGTCAAGCCGCCTGTAGGCCCGTTGTCGACGCTCTCGTCGCCTTCATCTTCGGAATCATAATAGTGCTGCGTGAAAGCCGGCACTGCTTGAAGACAACGCAACGAAGGAACGGCGCGTAATCCCGGCTGATCCATCTGCTGGCCTCCTGTTTCGATCGGAGATACCGAAGCGGGGCCAAAGGCATGATGCGGATCGTGACAGGAAGCACAAGCTTGCTTGCCCGAGGCCGACAATGAAGGGTCGAAGAACATCTTGCGGCCCAGCTCGGTCAACGCAGCGGCCCTGACATAAGCCTCGGCGCGCGACATCGGCCCTGGATGCACGCCGCTTTGTTCAGCCGCCACGGCCGTCCTGAGGAGAATCCCGGCAAGGCCAAGCATTGAGGCCGCAACCATCGCCATCACACCAGAACGGAATTTCCACCTTGCAGCTGCCATCGCAGATCAGTCCGAATTCTGCGCACCATTAGGTGTGGATTGCTACGGTTTGATGACAATTTTCCGTGAGCAGCCCGCGCGTGTCACAAAGCTGATAAGACCCGGGATTACGATCGGCATAGACTTGTGGTCGCCCGTCGCCCGACCTCCCAGGTGATCGATCATCCTTTGCCAAATTTCCAGCCATGAGGTTTCCGACTATGTCGAAGCGCTTGCTGCTCTCTTCCCTCGTTCTTTCCAGTTCAGCAGCAACACTGCTCGCCCTGGCTGCGACCGCCCAAGCCGCGCCGGCCTCCTATGACAAGATCGATACTGTCGTAGTCATCTATGCCGAGAATCGCAGCTTCGATAACCTTTATGGCGGTTTTCCGGGCGCCAATGGGCTGTCCAATGTGTCGGCCGGTCAGGCGACCCAACTCGACCGCGATGGCCAGCCTCTTTCCGAGCTGCCACCGGCCTGGGACGGGCTTACCGCCAAGGGGGTAACGCCGGCGATCACCGAGGCCCAATCGGCGCATCTGGCGAATGCGCCCTTCGCGATCGACGATCCAAAGGGCTTTAACGAGGCGCCCTCCGTGATCACCCGCGACCTTTGGCATCGCTTCTACCAGGAGCAAATGCAGATCGATGGTGGCAAGAACGACAAATTCGTCGCCTGGGCCGATTCGGGTAGTCTCGTCATGGGCCACTATGACGGCTCGGTCCTGTCCATGTGGCAGGTAGCCAAAAGATATGTGCTTGCGGACAATTTCTTTCAAGCAGCGTTCGGTGGTTCGTTCCTCAACCATTTCCAGCTGGTCTGCGCTTGCGTCCCGATCTATCCGCATGCGGACACAAGCCCGGTGAAGGGCCAGATCGCTGCCGTCGAGGCAGATGGCATCACGCTCAAGGTCGCCGAAAATTCTCCGGCCTCGGCACTTGGCGGCGCGCCGAAATTTGTAAATGACGGGGCCATCACGCCCGACTTCCACGCCGTCAACACAATGCAGCCACCTTATCAGCCGAGCGCGAATCCACCTGCAGCAGGTCAGGACACTGCACTAGCCGACCTGTCGGTGGCGACGACGTTGCCGCCACAGCACGACATCACCATCGGCGACCTCCTGTCACTGAAGG
This sequence comes from Phyllobacterium sp., assembly GCF_037994405.1. Lineage (GTDB taxonomy): Bacteria > Pseudomonadota > Alphaproteobacteria > Rhizobiales > Rhizobiaceae > Phyllobacterium. Next base: position 11,909 of record NZ_JBBNAN010000019.1, on the reverse strand, counting down.
GAATAAATTGGGCTTGGTACGCCGGGGCGTGGCAGGCAGCGCTCGACGGCAAGAATGCCAAGCCGGTACCGAATTTCCAGTTCCATCACCAGCCATTTAACTACTTTGCCGCCTATGCGCCCGGCACACCGGCGCGAGCCGAACATCTAAAGGACGGCGGCATGGACGGAGCCGCCTTCATCAAGGACATCGACGATGGCAAGCTGCCCCCCGTGACTTTCTACAAGCCGCAAGGCAACCTCAACGAACACGGTGGCTATGCCGATATTTCGAGTGGCGACCAGCACCTTGCCGACATCGTTTCCCATCTCGAGAAAAGCCCGCAATGGGCGCACATGCTCCTCGTTGTCACCTATGACGAGAACGGAGGATTCTGGGATCATCTAGCGCCACCGAAGGCCGACCGCTGGGGACCCGGCAATCGCGTCCCGACATTCATTATCTCGCCGTTCGCCAAGATGGGCACTGTCGATCACACCCAATACGACACCACCTCAATCCTGCGCTTCATCACGGCACGCTTTGACCTCCCCGTCCTGCCTGGTCTCGTTGCCCGTGACAAGGCGCTCCGCAACAACGATCAACCACCCATGGGTGATCTGAGCGCCGCTCTCGACCTTAATCGCTAAGACTCAAAGGACGTCTTGAAATAGATTTGGGACGAAGGTGCCATTTGTGCGTGGCAGTCGTTGGAAGCAAGTGCCTTTTGCTCACGATGGTGACACGCTTGCCAACATTGCAATCATCCTCGCCGGACTGGTTTGTGCATCGTTCTGCATGGCCCGACCTGATCGTTGGACTGGAGATCGCCGCGATGAACGCCGACGCGCCGCGTGGGCGCCACCTCGGTCTGTCTGACGCCGGGATGGCTGTGTTTCTGAAATGGTGCTTGAGGCGTTTGGCGTGACGGAGGAAAACTGGCGCGATGCGACGGCGAGGATACCGCGCTTTGTGATCTCCGAAACTCCGAGATTAGTCGGGCGCGCCGTGGTAGCGCTTGCGGCAGATCCGGACCGTTCGCGATGGAATGGTCAGTCGTTTTCGAGCGGCGGATTGGCTCAGATCTACGGCTTTACCGATATCGATGGCTCCCGCCCCGACGCCTGGAGATACGTACCAGAAGTACAGGATGCCGGAAAACCGGCCGACGCCACCGGCTATCGATAATTTCCGCGCCTGAATGCGATGGAACAATTTCAATCATTGCGCTGTTATCGATAGCTGGCGCCAGGGCGCCGGCTCTCTATCGGAGCAGACTGTGTTCAGCAAATTGTTTACACGCATTGCCAATCAAGTCGCAATTGCAGCGGGGAAACCCATCGCCTTCATACTATGTTGCATCATTATCGTGGTATGGGCTGTTAGCGGGCCGCTTTTCGGCTTTTCTGACACCTGGCAACTCATCATCAATACCGGCACCACGATAGTCACCTTTCTGATGGTCTTCCTCATTCAGAACACCCAAAATCGCGATAGCATAGCGATTCAGGCAAAGCTCGACGAGCTCGTGCGCGTTACCAAGGCGAAAAATGCGTTCATTGGCATTGAGCACTTGACTGAGGAAGAAGTGGAAAAATTCCGCAGGCAATGCGAAGCAGCCGCCAGGAAGTCCGACCGGGAGCTGGCCGAACAGGCCGTAAAGCAGACACAGCAGCGCCCTTCCTCCAGAACGTCGAAGGCGAAAGCGCGGACCTGATTGTGGCATTAGTTTGAACGCCCAGATTCCGCCTGATTGACCCCCCAATTCGTTGCAAAGCAGCTATGCAAAACTGTCACTGCAAGTTTCGCGTGCCGTTCACTATATCCAGCTCACGATCGAAAAATGATCCAACAAACAAGAACTTATAGGTGAGTGAAATGAATCTGATCCGCTCTTACAATAACTGGCGCCGCTATCGTGACACCGTCACGGAACTCAGCCGCCTGACTGCACGTGAACTGAATGACCTCGGCATCTCCCGCGGCGATATCTCTTTCGTTGCGAAGAAAGCCGCTTCGGCTCAGTAATCGAATTTAATTCACGTCCGGGGCGCTCCTCCTCCCAAGCCACGGACGTATAAAGACCGGCACTCCTCCTCCCAGCCGGTCTTTACAAATAGCACCCACCGCACCTCCGCCCGCGGTGGGTGTTGTTTTTTGGGCGATAGCGTAGCCGCGCACCCCACTGCACCATTGCACCCCTCTCCCTTTCCTCGTAACAGTCGAGAACCGATAGACGGGAGGCATCCATGGCCGGCGGTATCCATCACATCACGCTGATCACACGCAAGGTGCAGGCGAATGTAGACTTCTACGTCGGCTTCCTTGGACTGCATCTCGTCAAGCGAACTGGTGGTTATGAGGATGCGACTCAGCTTCATCTTTTGTACGCCGATGCGACAGGTACGCCTGGATCGTTGATAACTTTTCTTGTCTGGGAAGACGGCTCCCCCGGGCGTGTTGGCTACGGGCAGCCGAGTGAGATTGCGCTGGCCATCGCACCGGAAAGCATAGGTTTTTGGCTGACCCGCGCCTTGCAATTCAACATTGCTCTTTCAGGACCAACTCAGGAATTCGGCGAACCTGTTTTGCGTCTCTTCGATCCTGACGGTGTCATCGTGAAACTTGTTGGCTCTGAAAGTGTCGCTGCCGGAGACCTCCGGGCTGGTGATGGAATCCCCGTTGCCGATGCGATCCATCGGATCAGAGGTGCTACGATCCTTACCGAAAAGCCCCAGGAAACGCGGGCATTCCTGGAGAATTATTTCTCTTACACTGCGAGCGATCATAGCGAGACGATTACAAGAATGGTCTCGGCGTCCGGCGATTGTATCGATGTTCGAAATGCGACGGGCTTTTGGAGTTCTGCTCCCGGAACCGGAACGATCGACCACATCGCCTTCCGCGCTTCGGACATCCCCGAAGTAACCACGACTTACGAACGGTTGATCGCGAATGGTGCGGATGCCACAGCGATGCACGACCGCAAATATTTTCACTCCATATATGTGCGAGAGCCCGGCGGCACACTGTTCGAAATGGCGACGGACGGCCCGGGAATGTTGATCGACGAGAAGCCGGATACTCTCGGCTCCAGATTGTTCATCCCTCCGCACTTTGCCGAGGATGCGGAAAACCTGAAGGTAATGCTGCCGCAATTCGGCCTACCGAAGGAAGAGCGCTTCATCTATCGCGAGCTTCCGTTCACTCACCGGGTCTACACGCCGGATCATCCGGACGGCCAAGTACTTGTTCTCCTGCATGGAACCGGCGGTAATGAAGCCAGCCTCATGCCCCTTGCTGCCAAGGCGGCGCCCAACGCAACCCTGATCGGGCTGCGTGGCCGTAGCAATGAAGAGGGATCAGCCCGTTGGTTCCGACGGTTCGGGCCACTCAGCTTTGACCAGAAGGACATTCGCTCCGAAGCCGAAGCGCTCGCCGCTTTTATCGAAGGTGCGGTCGAAGCATATGGTCTCGATCTTCAGAAGACGATATTTCTCGGTTACTCCAATGGCGCGAACCTGCTCGCCGCGATGATGCAGCTGCATCCGGGTCTTGTCGGCAATGCCGTGCTGTTGCGGGCGACGAAGGTCTTACAGGAAACGCCGGAAGCTGACCTGAACGGAGCGCGAATTCTTGCCGTCACGGGTGATCACGATCTGTTTGGAGCTCACGCGCCGGCGCTGGAAGCAGAACTACGCAGTGCCGGCGCCGACATTACGACCAAAAGTATATCGGCCGGTCATGAAACCGGATCACACGATATTGAGGCGGTTCGGCAATGGCTGACCTCATAGCGAAACAGGCCGGAAATGATCCGGCCTGTTCTTTCAGTGTTTAAACGAGCGGCTTGAGCCCCGCTTCAATCGAAGCACGCTTGCCTTCAAGGAAGGGCGGCAGTGACAGGCCTTCGCCCAGCGTCTCCAGTGGTTCATCGACTGTAAAGCCAGGACCGTCCGTCGCAATTTCAAACAAGATGCCATTTGGTTCGCGGAAATAGAGCGACCGGAAGTAGTAACGCTCGACCTCACCGCTCGAAGGCATTCGGAAACCCTTCAGCCGCTCGGTCCATTCATGCAGTTGCTGCACATCCGGGGCCCGAAATGCCACATGATGCACGGCTCCGGCGCCTTGCCTTGCAGCAGGAAGGTCCGGCTGAACTGCCACGTGCAATTCGGCCGCTGGCCCGCCTTCCCCCATGGCGAACACATGAACGTGGCCAATCCCATCGGGAGACGGATAGGTGTTGACCTGACGCATGTTCATCACCTGAAGGAGAATCGCTTCCGTATTGGTAATGTCCGGGACGCTTATCGTGATCGGTCCAAGGCCGCGGATCTGGTGCTCGGCGGGAACCGGGCTCTTGTCCCATGGGTGCGACGCGCCAGCACCGCCATCATTGATTAAGCGGAACCGCTGTCCTTCCGCGTCTTCAAAATCAAGTGATTCATAGCCACCGGCATCGCCGACCTCGCCGGACTTCACGCCAAGTTCGGCAAAGCGCGCTTTCCACCAGTCAAGGCTTGCTCTGCTGCCTACGCGCAAACCGGTGCGCGAAATACTATGGGTGCCGCGACGCTCGGGCCCCAGGGGCCAGTCGAAAAACGTCAGATCCGTACCGGGTGTGGCCTCGCCGTCCGCATAAAACAGATGGTAGGCGCTTGTATCATCCTGATTGACGGTCTTCTTGACCAGTCGCAAGCCAAGCGTCTGGGTATAGAAGCGCAGGTTTTCCGGTGCATTCGCCGTGATGGCAGTCAGGTGATGAATGCCTGTTAGTTGTAAGGTCATCGAAGCCTCCTGATTGGTTCGTTGCGGCTGGATCGCCGTTGGGGTGAATATCTGCGCTACAGCTCTGTTCATAAAGAGTGGTTCTCTGGAACCCATGTTCGATCAAAACGAACAATGCACACCCAAGCGCCTTCCAAACAGCCACTAGGTTCCTTATAATGAAACCATGAAATGGCGCTTCGACGATCTTCTCACTTTTCTTGATGTAATGGAAACTGGCAGCATCACTGCAACAGCCGCGCGACTTAACTTGTCTAAATCCGTCGTCAGTAAACGCATCTCCGATCTGGAAGGCGCCCTTGGCATAGAATTGTTTCAGCGCTCACCCCGAAAATTGCTTGCCTCCGACAACGCACTGGATTTCGTTGAGCGTATCAGGCCGCTGGTGCGCGAGATCATCGATGCGGCCGATAAGGTTGGCGAACGGAATAGCGCCATTCGCGGTAGCCTGCGCATTGCTGCCCCAATGACATTCGGTACCCTCTATCTCGGGCGGATGATCGCCGATTTCGCCCGCCAATATCCTGATCTGGAGATCGCGGTCGAGTTCGAGGACCGCATGGTCGACCTTATGCGCGGCGGTTATGATGTGGGTATCCGCATTGGCATCTTGAGGGATTCAACCCTGATCGCCCGTAAACTCTGCACGGATGCGCGCGTCATTTGCTGCAGTCCGGATTTTGCCACAGCAAACGGCCTGCCAAAGAACCTCGAGGAATTGGGTTCCTTTGCTTGCATCGATTATTCAAACGTCAACACCAGTCAGTTGTGGCAATTCGAGAACCCAGTCGCGCCTTCAGAACCGATCTCGGTAGCAATGCGCGGCCGCATCGTGGCCAATAATGGCGAGGCGATGCGCGATATGGCCATCGCCGGTCTTGGACTGGTCCTGCTTCCCATGTTTATTGCCGCCGAGGCATTGCGCGCCGGCACGCTCATTGCGGTGCTGCCCGAGGTGCAGCCACTGCCGTACAGGATCTACGCAGTGTACCCGCCCACACGGCATGTTTCGGCAAAGGTGCGGGCCTTCGTCGACCATCTCGTACGCCACATCGGCGACCCGCCAATCTGGCAGATGACAGGGATTCTTGGGCCAGACCCGGCGTGATTCCGGCCCCCGCCAACCCGAATCACTTGTGCCCATTGGTGCCCGCTATCGGAGCGTCGGACAGACATTCATAGCCGGATTTGCAAAAAACCCTGTAAACACTGGGTATAAACCAGCATTTTGGGCGCTATCACTGATGACAGGGCGGGAAACGCGTGCCATACAGACGCCTCCGATCAACGAATATACTGAGGAAACCGCCAACATGAATACGTCCGATCTTATCGAGAAGCTCGTTGCTGATCAGGGTCTTACAAAAGTTCAGTCCAAGGCGATTGTTGACAGCGTTCTTAAAGGTATCACCGATTCCGTTGTAGCTGGCGATGAAGTATCGCTGCCAGGCTTCGGCAAGTTCAAGGTACAGTCGCGCGCCGCTCGCGAAGGCCGTAACCCTGCAACCGGCGCAACGATCAAAATCGCCGCTTCGAAGAAGGTTGCCTTCCAGCCTGCAAAGGCTCTGAAGGACGCGCTGAACGGCTAATTCCGCTCATTGTGAATTTCAAAAGGGCGGTGCAATGCACCGCCTTTTTTATTGGTGCGCTGTCACAACATCGTCTTTTTGGCGGCACTTGCCATAAATCCGCCCTGTCTTTGTTGCAGGTGACGTTTGCGTGATTGAGCAATTTGCGCAAGTGCGGTAAGGCTTTATCAACTATAGCGGATGCATTTATGATCTTGCGGGTACCAAATCCGCGCGATTTGGACCTTGGCGAATGAGACTGGCAAACCGGTAATAGCTGCATGAAAATACCAACACATATTCTTGCGCCATTGATGCTCACCCTGTTTCTGGCCGGGTGCCAGGGTTCGTCGCTCGAAGATCTTTCCCCAAATGGAGCGGGCACGCAGCTGCCGGAGAAGCTGGTCAAGAGCATGAAGGCGAAGGGGATGAGCACCACTTCACCGGTCATGTTCCGCATCTTCAAGGAAGAGAGTGTCCTTGAAGTCTGGAAGCGCAAGGATAATGGCCGTTACGACATGGTCACGAGCTACCAGATCTGCAAATGGTCGGGCAAGCTGGGTCCAAAATTCATCGAGGGTGACAGGCAGGCGCCGGAAGGCTTCTATTCGGTGCGCCCCGCACAGATGAATCCGAAATCGAGCTACTACCTGTCATTCAACACCGGCTTCCCCAATGGGCTCGACCGCGCGCTTGGCCGCACCGGCGCCAATCTGATGGTGCACGGCGCCTGCTCGTCCTCGGGCTGCTATTCGATGACCGATGCGCAGGTTGCGCAGATCTATGCGTTCGCGCGCGACGCCTTCAAGGGTGGCCAGGAATCGATCCAGCTTGAAGCTTTTCCGTTCCGCATGACCGCCGCCAACATGGCGCGCTATCGCGATGATCCAAATTACGCTTTCTGGAAGAACCTGAAGGAAGGCTATGATCACTTCGAGATCACCAAGGTGCCGCCGAAGGTAGATGTGTGCGAGAAGAAATACGTCTTCAATCACACCTCTGATCCCAATGCACCGATTGCCGCAACAAGCACATGCCCGCCTTCCGATCAGCCAGAATCGTTGAAGATGGCCTACCAGTCCTATCAGACCAGTTATGAGACGGCCTTTTCGTCCATGGTGGGCAAGGGCAAGATCCAGCCGCCGAGCCGCTCGATTCAGGGCCTCACTGAGGCCAAGATCATTGCGGATTGGAGCGCGCGGCGAGCCCGTGGTGAACGCGTAACTCAAGAACCGCCATCCCTTTCACCACAGGACAAGGACGCAGCGTCCAAACCTCAAATCATGGTTCGCCTAGCTTCCGCAGTCGCAGCTGACAAGGCCAGGGAAGAAAAGGAGGCCGCGAAGCGGTCTCGCATGACGAAGAACACGGTTTTAACTACTCCGGCACCTGTGGCACTCGCAACGCCAGCCCCTTCTGCTGCGCCTATGACTCAGGCGCCGACATCGGCCCCGGAAACCACCGCCGCTTTGACACCGGCAACCTCCGCACCCGCCGCCGTACAGCCAGCGCCTGCCAAGAAGGCCTGGTGGAAGATCATCGGAAACTAGCCGCCACAAGAGAACACCTTATGAATGCCGAAGTCTACGATCTTCGCGGCCTGAATTGTCCGTTACCGGTGCTAAAAACACGCAAGAAGCTCCTGAATATGGCTGCAGGAAGCCGGATATGGATTGAGACGAGCGACCCGCTCGCCGTCATTGACATGCCGAACTTTTGCCTGACGGAAGGTCACCGGCTGATAGAGACGGTCAGCGTCGGCGGTGGTCATCGCTTTCACATCGAGCGCGGGCGGTCAGCCTAGTTTCACACCAGAAATTGCTAGCGGGTTGTCGAACAGCGCCGTACGGTCCGGCGTGTCGATCTGTGGCTGTCCCAGAAACGCGTTGAAGAGCTGTGTGACATAGCTCTCCGGCAGATCCTTGACGATCATCACCAGACGCGTTTCGCGCACACCCTCCGGCCAGCCAGCAAGCCGTGCTGGCGGGTGGAAGATTTGTTGAACGCCATGAATCACCAAGGGCCGTTCCGGATCGTCCGCCAGCTGTACGATACCTTTAACCCGCAGCAACTTCTCGCCATGCGCTGAACGCAACAGGTCGAGGAACATATCAAAGCTGGATAGGGGCACCGGCGCGTCGTGCTTCAGCGAAAATGATCGTATCGACGCATCATGACGGTTGATGTCGTGATGGTGATCGTGATCTCCATGCCCATGGTGATGGTGATGATCGATTTCACCGCGTTCACGATCGCGGTCGCGATAGGCCTCGGCTTTCAGCCACCTCTGCACATCCACCGTCTTTGTCTCCGGATTATAAACCCCGCAATCAAACAGTGCCGCGTAGCCGGTCCTCTGATCACCGACGTCGATCAGGTCGGCTCCCGGATTGAGCGCGGACAAGCGTGATCGCAAGGCCGGAAGGCTTTTTGCACCCTCCGGTAGATCCGTTTTGGTGATGACAATCCGGTCGGCAACAGCAGCCTGCTTCACCGCCTCCTCGTGTGCATCGAGCGTCGCCATGCCGTTGACAGCATCAACGGTGGTGATAACGCCATCGACACGAAAGGCCTGCAATAATACCGGATGCCCCATGATGGCGTGCAGAACTGGCGCCGGGTCAGCAAGGCCGGTCGTCTCGATGATCACCCGTTTCAGCCGTTGCAACTTGCCCGTCTGCAGTCGGTCGATCAAATCGGCTAGCGTATCGACGAGTTCGCCGCGCACTGTACAGCACAGGCAGCCATCGGAGAGTTCGATGATGCCCTCGCTGGCGCTCTCCACCAGCAGATGGTCAATTCCAACATCGCCAAACTCATTGATGATGACAGCCGTATCGGCAAGCGCCGGGTCTTTCAGAAGCCGATTGAGCAGCGTCGTCTTGCCCGAACCCAGAAAGCCCGTGAGCACGGAAACAGGGATGGGGGCAGTCATTAGTTTACTGCCTTGGTGGCATTGCTCGCCTCAGTGAGCGAGGAACGGTCCGGTCGCGGCATAGGAACTGGTATGCGGTTCAGCTCCATGCCAAGCGAATTGACCTTCGCGGGCAACAGTGCCACTTTTTCCACTGCCGGTTCGTGGTCCATCCGGTTCATATAGGGCGACCCCTGAACAATGTGTCCCTCAAGGTCCTTGCCATCCCAAGTATCAGATCCAATCACATCCTTCGAACAGACACTCGGCCGCATATTGACCGCGACGTCGCGCGTCGGTGCGCCATAGGGTTGCAGTGTGTCGATTGTTGCCCCGGTTCCATGCGTTTCAAAGCCCTTGGCAAGCAGTTCAGCCGCCTTCGTGGCACGCGTTGTCAGCTTTAACTCACCGAACACGACAGTGATAATCGTCCGGCCATCGCGAGTTGCCGATCCAATCAGATTGTAGCCGGACGGACAGACAAAGCCGGTCTTCATGCCGTCGGCGCCCTGGAACCGTCCGATCAGGGCATTCAGATTCGGCTGGAGCTTCTTGCCACCATAATCAATGGCTTCAATGTCGAAGTAATGCGCATACTGCGGAAATTCACGGCGCAGTCGCAGCGTCAGAACTGCCATATCGCGCGCCGTGGTGTAATGGTCGTCCGAATGAAGTCCGTTGGGATTGACGAAATGCGAGCCAGTCATGCCGATCCGCTTTGCTTCTGCATTCATGAGGTCGGCAAACTTGTCCGACGATCCGCCCAGCGTCTCGCCCACTGCCATGGCGACGTCATTGGCGGACTTCACCATCATGATCTTGAGGGCATTGTCCAGGGTCAGTTCTGATCCGACCTTGTATCCCATCTTGCTCGGCGGCTGTTTGGCGGCAAGGGCGGTAATCCTGATTGGTGTATCCAGTGTAACTTGACCGGATTCAAGCATGCGGAATGCAACGTAGGCCGTCATGAGCTTGGTCGTCGAAGCCGGATACCAGCGCTGGAAAGGGTCTTCCTGTGACAGGATTTCGCCAGTACCGGCGTCAACGGTAATATTCGCGCCAGCAAGTACCGTCGATAGACCTGCAATGGTCGATACCACGCAACTCGAAACAAAGAGTGCTACAGTTTTCCGCATTCCTGAAATCCGACCTGTCTGTATAAAGAACCTGGAAAGGCATTAAGCCGCGCTTCACGCCGGGCGGCAATGGCCTTATCTATCTCATGTGGCAGGCAAAAGGCAAAACACCTTTATTCTGTTCACTGAAATGTCAGACTTGGATTGGAGTTGTTCTCGAATGCCTTTGCTCAATCGCGCGATCGAAATGCAGGATGAGGTTTCGCAGTGGCGGCGCCATCTTCATGAGAACCCCGAATTGATGTTCGATGTGCACCAGACGGCCAGATTCGTGGCCGAGAAGCTGCGCCAGTTCGGTTGTGATGTGGTGGAAACCGGCATTGGCCGGACAGGCGTGGTCGGCATCATAAACGGGCGCCACGGTGAAGGGTCAACAATTGGCCTGCGCTCGGATATGGACGCGCTGCCGCTGACCGAAAAAACCGGCAAGCCATGGGCGTCCCGGACCGGCGGAAAGATGCATGCCTGCGGCCATGACGGCCACACCGCAATGCTCTTGGGCGCAGCGCAGTATCTGGCAGAAACACGCAATTTCAAGGGCTCCATTGCCGTGATATTCCAGCCCGCGGAAGAAGGCGGTGGTGGAGGCCGCGAGATGGTCAAGGAGGGGATGATGGAGCGCTTTTCCATCTCGAAGGTGTATGGCATGCACAATATTCCCGGTCTTCCCGTCGGTCAGTTCGCTATTCGCAAGGGACCAATCATGGCAGCGACCGACGAGTTCACGATCACAGTCGAAGGCCGTGGCGGCCATGCGGCACAGCCACACCGGACTATCGACCCGGTCGTCGTCGGTGCGCAGCTGGTCAATGCCCTACAGACGATCGTCTCACGCGGCACCGATCCGCTGGATTCCGTTGTTCTTTCCGTCACCCAGTTTCACGCGGGCGACGCGCACAACATTATCCCGCAGAAGGCCGAACTTGCCGGGACCGTGCGCACCCTACGTCCTGAAATGCGCGATTTCGCTGAAAAGCGGCTGATCGAGGTGGCGGAGGGCGTCGCCGGTGCCTTGGGCGCGAGTGCAAATGTCCACTATACCCGCAACTACCCAGTGACATTCAACCATGACCGCGAAACCGATTTCGCCGTACAAACGGCCCGCAGCATTGCCGGAACTGGTGCTGTCAATGAAGAGGTCGCGCCGATGATGGCCGGCGAGGATTTCTCCTACATGCTCGAAGCACGGCCCGGCGCCTTCATCTTTATCGGCAACGGCGAAAGTGCTTCGCTGCACAATCCTGCCTATGATTTCAATGACGACGCGATCCCGCACGGTATCAGCTATTGGGTGCGTCTCGCAGAAAGATCTCTGCCAGCGACGTCGTGATTGTCATCAGAATGCTGGAAATTCGATGCATCTTCGGACTTGGCGTCAACGCTGAAAAACAGTATGTCAGGGCGTATGGTCCCGTAGCTCAGTAGGATAGAGCGACAGATTCCTAATCTGTAGGCCACTGGTTCGAATCCAGTCGGGATCACCAATTTTTTCAATAACTTATGCGTCAATTTCCTCAATAC
>NZ_JBBNAN010000018.1:0-4417 GCF_037994405.1 Phyllobacterium sp. | reverse complement strand
AAGGAAATCACGGCGGTCCTGGTCCGGTCTAGGAAGGACAGCGGGTACATAACGTAGTCGGTCATGCCCTCGAGGCGAAGCTTCTCGAGGAGCGGCATGTCAGGACAAGGCGCAACGAGTCGGCGCCGGAATGGCCACCCGGTCTCATCAACGATCCGGGTCGGGCTATTCAGATAAGTTTGGGACGTTGGGGCCGTGGCCCGGTCGGCCTCGTGGACCGACAGGCCCTCATTGGTCCAGATGTGCTGCCACCGCTCACCTCCGGTGCAGCACTTCAAGCCCCAAGGAGACGCGCCAGACCGGCATGCGAGACCGGACGATCTCTTGGCAGAAGGAGGCAAACCGTGCCTTGACGTTGTGATGAGGTGCCTCATTCGCCAGCCAACGCGCGAATATCTTTCACCCGATCCATCCTCGCTTCCCAAGACTAAGGCCGTATGTCAAACCAGCCCGTTGTCGCCTCTATGACGTTCCAGAGTTTGGCAGGAAGCATGATCTCTGAAATCTTGGACGTGCTCAACGCTGTGTCGATCTGATCAGTTCTACCACGCTGGACAAGCTCAACCCATTCCGGGTTCATCACCAGCCCCTGACCGACAGCCACAAGGGACAAACCGAGTTCCAGGGCGCTTTCGGCCTGTTCGGGCTTTCTGATGTGACCCGCGGCGATGACAGGTACACGGCCGGCCACACGCTCCAAGAATAACTCCGCGATGCGCCGTTCGTCAGCATGATCGATCGGCTTGGCCTCCAAGACGCTCGCCAGCGACACGTGGATGTAGTCTACGCCCGCCCCGATAAGACGGTCCGTTAGTTCATAGGTGTCGTCGATTCGAAGACCGCCCGCGTCAGATTCTTCAGGCGAAACCCGGTAGCCCAGCAGGAACGGCCGCTTCGCATGGAGGTCGATGATCCGCTTGACCTCACGAATAACTGCGAGCGGGAGACGCATGCGGTTGTCCAGCGAGCCACCCCATTCGTCATCGCGCTGATTGAACAACGGCGAGAAGAAGTTCTGGATCAGGAACCCGTGCGCACCATGCAGTTCGATTCCGTCGAAGCCTGCCTCGATGGCGCGTCGCGTGGCCTCGCCGAACGCAACGACGACTTCGAGAATTTCATTGTGGCACAGAGCCCGCGTGACAACGTCGCCGTTGTTAAACGGTCCCGGCGCGGCCTTCATGGAACTCGCGCTGACGATTTCACCGCCGGGAACCAGTGTGGGCACGGCCTTGTTGCCAGCATGGAAAATCTGGAGGATCGCACGCGCGCCGCCGCTCTTGGCCGCCTCCGCCAAACGGCGCAAGCTCGGCGTAAAGCGATCGTTATAGGACGCAAACTCACCGGCGAAGCCAATGCCGTTCGGCATGACGTGGGTGCAGCCGGTGAGCACCATGCCCACACCTTTCGCCCTACGGCGATAATAGGCAACCTCTTCGTCAGAGACCGTTCCGTCTTCGTTGCCGGACCATGTCGTCATGGGGGCCATCACAATACGATTGCGCAGGGTGATCCCTTTGGCGAAGGCGAATGATTCAAAGAGATTTGGGTGTTTTTTGCTCATTGTCTCTCGTTGTCCTTATGCGGTTGCCGCACCATGTGGTGTTGGTGATTAAATAGGGGAGGACAAGCATGCTGATTAGGCGCTATTATCCGCATGAACTTAGAAATGGGCTTTATAAATGAGAAAAGGCGACTTCAGTGAGTTGGCCGTATTCATCGCGGTTGCCGAGGAGGGAAGCTTCACGCGAGCGGCCGCAAAGCTCGGCCTTTCCCAGTCAGCCCTCAGCTATGCTGTCCGCATGTTGGAAGACCGGTTGGGACTGCGATTGATCTCGCGAACCACGCGCAGTCTGTCGCTGACGGACGTAGGAGAAAGGTTGCTCAATAGCCTGCGTCCCGCATTCGACCATATCGACAGTGAGATCGCGCAACTCACTGCGCTTCGCGACAAGCCTGTAGGCACGATCCGCATCACGACCTTCCGGCATGCCGCCAGAATGGTGCTGTGGCCCGCGCTGGTAAAGCTTCTGCCAGAGTATCCAGATATTTCAGTCGAGATCAATGTCAGTGAAGGGCTCACCGATATTGTCGCAGGAAGATTTGACGCGGGCATCCGCTTGGGTGAACAGGTCCAGAAGGACATGGTGGCAGTTCGGGTGAGCCCGGATATTCGCATGGCGGTGGTTGGCTCCCCGTCCTACTTTGCCAACCGCAAGATTCCGGAAACCCCGCGTGACCTGAACGACCACAATTGCGTAAGCTACCGCCAAACCACGGGCGGCGGGCTCTATGCCTGGGAGTTCGAGAAAGATGGCGTTGAGCTTGAGGTTAAGGTCAACGGGCCGCTTGTCCTGAATGACAACGAAATGTTGGAAACAGCAGCACTCGATGGACTAGGACTGGCCTACACGTTCGAAAGCCAAATTTCCCGGCATGTTGCTGAAGGACGTCTGGTCCGTGTGCTGGAAGACTGGTGTCCGCCATTCTCGGGCTATCATCTCTACTATCCAAGCAGACGGCAACATACGAGGGCCTTCCTCCTCCTGGTCGACGCATTGCGCCATAAGGGGTAGTGGCTCACGGCTGGCGACATTGCGAGGCAGCTCTGAAGAGCAACTTCCTTATGGGTCGTCAGCTCCATCTTTTTGCTGCCTTGCCTCCACGGGATGCGCCCAATTTGGCGGCCGAAGGGGCCCTAACCTCGCGGCGCATTTATCTATGTCATTTCTAAGTTCATGCAGATAATGCCGTCTAATCACGTTCTCCTTGTTGCGATATCTACCAGCCTTCGAAGACAAGGAGTTAAACGTGAGCAAAGTTTGGTTCATCACAGGTGTCGGCAGTGGCATCGGCGCTGGAATCGCCAAAGCTGCCCTGAAGGCTGGCGACCGCGTTGTGGCAACCGCCAGAAATCTCGACAAGGCCCTCAATGCCTTGCTCGATGTTGCAGGCGATAATCTGGCGATCGTCCAGTTGGACGTGACCAGCGAAGCACAGGCGAAGGCCACAGTCGCGGAAGCGGTCGCACGGTTCGGCCGCATCGACGTGGCGGTCAACAATGCAGGGTACAGCCTGCTCGGCAACTTCGAAGAGTCGACCGTGGCTGAGATCGAAGCCCAGTTCGCCACAAACTTCTATGGTGTCGTGCATGTCATGCGCGCGGTCCTTCCGGTCATGCGCAAGCAGCGCTCGGGCCACATCATCAACATTGGCTCCTCCGGGGGCGTTGTCGGCCTCAAGCACTGCAGCACCTATTGCGCAACCAAGTTCGCGATCGAGGGCCTTGCGTTCTCGGTCGGGATCGAGGTCGAGCCGTTCGGCATCAAGATCACGACCGTCGAACCCGGAATGTTCCGCACCGATCTCCTGGACAATCAGAACGTCCGCTACGTCAAGAAAAGCGGCATCGACGATTACGCCCACGAGGGTTCACCGGAATCCATGTGGTCGGTCTATCACGGCACCCAGCCCGGCGATCCGGACAGGCTCGGCGCGGCCATCATCAAGGTCGCCGCAATGGAAAACCCGCCGAACATATTCGTCGCCGGGACGGACGCGATCGCCATGATCATGCCCTGCATCGAAGGTCGCCTGAGCGAAATGCGAACCCATGATGAGCTGTCCAGATCAACTGACGGCTCGTTCTAATTACCCTCACTCAAAACCGGAGGACCTCATACTATGAAGAAAATCGTTTTCGGCGCGGCCGCTGCCATCGCCGTCGCTCTCGTCGCAACTGGCTATGCGCAGGATGCGCAGCCGCCGGGCTATATGATCGCGAACTACACGATCGACGATCAGGCGGGCTTTCAGAAATACATGGAAGAGGCCGGCCCGCTTGCGCCGAAATACGGCGGCAAGATCATCGTCTTCAACCTCAACGCGACCGCGGTGGAAGGCAAGCCGAAGTCGGTCATGGCCATCGCCGAGTTTCCGAGCGTAGCCGACGCCCAGCGGTTCTACAACTCGCCGGAATATACAGCCGCTCGGAAGTTCCGCATCGCTTCGACCGAAGGCTCGGTCGTGATCACCGAAGGCTTTGTTCCTCCCAAGCAGTGACCGCCGCATGAGGGGTGGGAGGATGAGCGCCCTGCCCCTCAAATCTCCGCTGCATCAACCTCTCAACAAGAACCAAGGAGCTTGATATGGGCAACCAACGTGAAACTGCCGTTCCGCAGGAAGATGCAGCAGCCTCAAGCGATCGCCGGCAGCTTCGAGACGATCCTTAACTGGCAGGCGAGCTATCGCCGTTGCAGAGCATGCCGGAGCCGCGACCCGATCCATTCCGGGGCAACCAGCGGTTTCCGTGAGCCAAAGGTGCAACCAAATACAAGGGGCCCATACAACCCCAATCATCCTTTCAGGCGCATTGCCAAATCGGGAAAAACATCCGTGAAAAAAATCCGGGCCTATG
>NZ_JBBNAN010000017.1:0-17408 GCF_037994405.1 Phyllobacterium sp. | reverse complement strand
AGCCGGTGCGTTGGAGGGGATTGGCTTCTCCAACTGCGGCATCAGCCTTGCCTTAGAGCACCTCTCGGTAATTAGGACGCGTTCTGCCGGAGAGAATTCGTGGACAAGGGTCGAGGGGTTTGTATAGCAGTTTTGCCTGTGTTTCCAAGACAGCGACTGGCGTAACTCAACCCTTGAAGTCGCGCGCGAGCAAATAGAGCTCGACGGATTCAGCCCGCGATGCGGGAGGCTTGACGTGATGCACTGACTTGAAATTCTGCTTGAGCAGCGTGAGCAGTTCGTTTTCCGTGCCGCCCTGAAACGTCTTGGTGAGGAAGTGGCCGCCCGGACGTAGAACGGAAACGGCAAAATCTGCAGCAACTTCGCATAGATGTGTCGTGCGAATATGGTCGGTACGGCGGTGGCCGGTCGTCGGTGCTGCCATGTCCGAGAGCACGATATCGGGCTTGCCGCCAAGCGCTTCCATCAATTTTTCCGGCGCCGCGTCATCAAGGAAATCCATTTCGAGCAAGGTGACACCCGGCAGGGGGTCAACATGCAGATAGTCGATACCAACGACCGTTGGAAAATCATCGGGAGAACCAACGATCGAGGCAGCGATCTGGCTCCAGCCGCCTGGGGCGGCCCCAAGGTCGATAATGCGCTGGCCCTTTTTCAAAAGCTTGTAGCGGTCATTGATTTCGATGAGCTTGTAGGCTGCGCGCGAGCGGTAACCATCCTGCTTGGAGCGCTGCACATACGGATCGTTGATGTGACGTTCCAGCCAGCGGCGTGACGATTCCTTGATCGTGCCCGCCTTCTTCTTGACCTTGGTGTGCAGGCCGCGTGTGCCGGTGCCACCGCGACCACCTGTTGTTGTCTTAGCCATGTGCGCTCCCGGTACGGTGCCAACGATTGCGCCACGCGCCATCGCGCGACATGAGTTCGGTTAGAATGCCTTCGCGCAAACCGCGGTCTGCCACCCGTAACTTCTGGCTTGGCCAGACATTGCGGATGGCATCGAGAATCGCGCAGCCCGCGAGCACAAGATCGGCGCGGTCGGCACCGATGCACGGATTGGCCACACGCTCATCGAAGCTCCAGGACAGAAGCTTGCTCGTCATCTCCGTCACATCGTTGTTCTGCATCCAGATGCCATCGATGCGGCGGCGATCATAACGCTCAAGCCCGAGATGAATGCCGGCAAGCGTCGTTACCGTACCGGACGTGCCGAGCAGATGAAAATTCTGGCTGTTGACGAGGTCGCCGAGTTTATGACGCTCGGAAAAATCGTTGAGGAGATCGGCGACATGACTGACCATGACGGCGAAATTATCCGTGGTCACATCGCGCCCGCCGAAACGCTCGGCGAGCGTTACAACGCCGACCGGCAATGACGTCCAGGCAATGATGTGCTCGGCAAGGCGCGGCGAACGGCGCTCAGACACGTCGATCAAGGCGATTTCGGACGAACCACCGCCAATGTCGAATAGAACCACCGCGTCGGTCTCGCGTTCCACCAGCGTGCCGCAACCAGAGACTGCAAGGCGCGCTTCGGTCTGGCGGTTGATGATCTCAAGTTCGAGGCCGGTTTCGTCTTTCACGCGAGCCAAGAACTCGCCCCCGTTCTCAGCCTGACGGCAGGCCTCAGTGGCAATGAGGCGCGCACGGCGTACGTCGTGATTATGCAACTTGTCGCGGCAAATCTTCAGCGCTTCGACGGCGCGATTCATGGCGTTTTCGCTAAGGCGCCCCGTTGCACCCAATCCCTCGCCGAGACGAACGATACGGGAGAACGCATCCACAACCCGAAATTGGCCCGGACGCGTCGGCGAGGCTACCAGAAGCCGGCAATTGTTGGTGCCAAGATCGAGCGCAGCGTAAAGCGGCGAGCCTATGTACCTGGGCTCATGGCGCGGCGTTTCCTGCAGGGGCGGCGCGGACGATCCGTTGGACGGTGAGGAACCAGCCGGGGCAACGATATCGGCCGGCTTCACACCTGCGCGGCCGCGGCGACGAAACCGGTTGGGCCGGCGTTTCTTGCCTGTCTTGACCGGCGTATTGGCTGGATTGCCGGTTGCGGCGCCCGCAGCTAAGGTTGCAGACGTCTGCAGCGTCGAAACATTCGCCTGTTTCGACTTTCCACGCCTACGGCGGCGCGCACGTTTCTTTGGGCTCTTGTCGAAGCGTCCTTCCTGGGAATCGGACTGGCTTTCCTGCCTTTGCGGTGCAGAATCCCCATGCGGTCCGGGTCCGCTCTTGGCGGTATTTACAGTGCCGTTCGGCACCTTGCCACCACCAGACGCCCCTCCATTCGGCGCGTTCCACGCGCCAGATTCGGGGTCTTTCAAAATCGTATCCTTTGAGCGCCGCGCGAACCATCAAGGACGCAGGCAAGACGCTTTGTAATTAACGTTGGGTATAATGTAACACGCTTTGGCAAATATCCAAGGGCAGCACGGAAATTACAGCGTCAGGGATCCAGAACCGGCATTTTGCCGGTCGAGCTTCTTTTGTTCCTGATCCGTTCGCGGCTGGGTTAACTCCAAGGGACTATTGCCAAGCAGTAGGGCGTTAAGTGCTTCCATGATAGTAAAAATTGCAATCGTGGATTGCCGAGGCTCGGGAGGAGTGTCGCAAGCCACCGCCAGTGATGGGATGTTGCCGATGCGTGAGCCCGACTTTCAGCCGCTTGAAACCAAAGACTTCCTGATACTTGCGGTGATCATGGGTGTTTTCCTCTCCGGATGCTGGTTTGTCGGGTCACTTCTGGTGAAAGCGAAAGAACCC
The DNA here is from genome assembly GCF_037994405.1 of Phyllobacterium sp. GTDB lineage: Bacteria > Pseudomonadota > Alphaproteobacteria > Rhizobiales > Rhizobiaceae > Phyllobacterium. The sequence continues at coordinate 14,639 of NZ_JBBNAN010000017.1, read as the reverse complement.
AACGCAATCCATGGCACCCGGCAACCAATTATTTCTTCAACGCGTTCACCGGCCTGACCTGGGGCCATCATCTGATCCTTCGCACAAACACATGTTCTTATTGATAATTCACGCATAAATTGTATTAAGCAGAAATTGCAATCCAGAGATGTATAGTATGTCTGAGCATGATCACCAGCCGCTCACTCTTGCCGGCCTTTTGTTGTTGGCTGCGATCGCTTTGATATTTCTGACCGTTGTATGGCTGATTGGAACAGCATTCGCCCGGGCAGGAACCGAACTCTCCTTCAATCGAAGTCCATGGAACCAAGAGGCAATCTTCGCGTTTCCATAAACTGACGCTATTTCCGTCAGCAGGGCTTGGCGCGGCGCAACTGCAACTAATACCCTCCCCGGCCGTGCCAAGCCTTACCGCTGCACTCTGAGCCGGAGAAATGCCACAAAAAGGGCCCGGCTCCGTCTCCGGGAGCGGGCACCGTCGATAAACCCACCTCAGCCAAATTTGACGAGATTGTGCACAGGCAGTGGGCCACCAGGGAACTGCACGAGCCGCGCACCTACCGAGAGCGGGCCGAGGTCAAGACCAAAGAAACCGAGGCGCTCAATAAGGGCACCAATCCCGGCTTTGGCGGTAGTGTCATCTCCGGAGTAAAAGAGAACACGGCGTCCGCCTTCAGCCCGAGGGTCGGTTGAGAGCAGGTGTGCCTGCAGGTGGTTGAACGCCTTGACCACCTTTGCGCCTGGCACGAGATCAGAAAAGACTTCACTGGAGGCGCGGCCATTGAGATCAATCGGCTGAAACAGCGGCGCCTCGATTGGATTGTTGGCGTCGATGACAACGCGCCCGTTCCAGGCGGGCAGCTCGGCCAGCGCCTTCGGCAGTTTCGTCCAATTGACAGCCACAAGCACGATATCGGCGCTCGCCGCCCCTTCTCGCGTACCAGCCTTGATCGAAGGGCCAAGTTCCTCAACCAGATCTTTCAGTGATTCCGGTCCGCGACTGTTGGCGATAGTGGCCTTAATCCCGGCACGGGCAAGCGCCCGTGCGAAGTTTGAACCAATTGCCCCTGATCCGATAATACCAATACTCATGATCTTGTTCCTTTCAGACAGTTTGGGTTTCGAGTGAAGATGGCCTATTCATTCATTGACTATAAGCAAGTAATCGCTTTAATTACTTTCAACTGTTCGTTGAAGGTTTTACCATGGAAACGCTGGCCAATCTTGAGTCCTTTGTACGCAGTGCCGAAACCGGTGGCTTCTCGGCAGCGGCGCGGCGCCTCGCAGTTACCCCGGCAGCGGTCAGCCGCAACGTCGCCATGCTGGAGCGCAACCTTGGAGTGCGGCTGTTTCACCGCAGCACGCGAAAGTTGACGTTGACCGAAGCTGGAGAACGCTTTCTGCTTGCTGTCGAGGCAAACCTTGAAGGGCTGCAATCCGCCATCGCCAATGTTGCCGCCGATCGTGGCGAGCCGGCCGGCGTGCTCAAGATCAGTACCAGCGTTACCATGGGCAATTATATCCTGCCGCTGCTGGCGGCCTTCCTTGGACGCTATCCACAGATCCGCCCCGACTGGGAATTCGACAATCGTCAGGTCGATCTGGTTGCGGAGGGGTTTGACGCGGCCATTGGCGGCGGGTTCGAACTGGCGCCGGGTATCGTCGCGCGCGCTCTGGCGCCGGTGCACATCATTGCGGTCGCGTCACCCGAATATATGAAAGGGCGGACGCCGCCAGCCGATCCCGAAGGTCTTGCCGCGCTGGATGGCATATTCATGCGTTCTTCCCGGACCGGGAGGGTCCGGCACTGGACAATGCGAAATGCTCATGGCGCAGAGTTGCAGGCAATGCCCGTGGAAAAGATCGTGTTCAACGACCCCGCCGCTATGTGTCGGGCAGCGCTGCTCGGTCTCGGCGTGTCATTAATTGCCGTACCGGACGCGCTACCTTATCTGGAAAGCGGCGCCTTGGTGCGCCTGCTGCCGCAATGGTATGCAGATGCAGGATCTGTTTCGATTTACTACGCCAGTCGCACACTGCTTCCGGCCAAAACGCGCGCCTTCGTTGATTTTGTTGTGGAATCTGTCAGGCGTGACAGGCTGGCAGAGCGTTTCGCGGGAAGCCTCGGATAATGGCAGAGAAAATGGCGCCGCTAGAAGGCAGCGCCGGATGTGCTGGCCGATCAGATCAGGCGGTTTTGTTCGACGAGCTGGCGCATGCGCCGCAGCTTTCCGTCGCTGTCGGCAACCTCGCGCCGCGTGGGTTTCTTGACCGGGGGTATCGTGATCTTAACAGGCGTTTCCTTTGATGTGACGACAGGTTTCTTGATCTTTTTCAGGAAGTTCAAAGCGTGTATGAACATAATCGTGGAGCCCTCCAAATGCCATAAAACCGCAGTGGATCGATGATCCAGCGGATAGTTTTCGGTTTTTCTGGCAAGTAGCGTTAGTTTACCACCATTCGGCCCGATGTGATAGCATCATGAAGAGCCGCAATTAAACCGCAAATGGCGGCGAACACTATTGGATCGTCTTTTGGCCAGGCTTGGCTCTTCGCGGCGTCAGAGGTTCGACCCGCCAATCTCATTCCAAATTGCCGATTCTTCGTCCAGCACGACCATCTGTTTCAAGCCGCAGGAGAGTACCATGGCCAAGGGTCAACAGCGCAGCAATCGCGAAGTACGAAAACCAAAGAAAGACAAGGTTGCGCCAAAGGCGGAAGTTCCTTTCAGCTCCATGCTGAAAAAGGCGGAAAGCACAACGCCAAAGGGCAAGCCCAAAGGCTAACGGTTTTGGTAAGTGACAGCCCCGGCGATCGCCGGGGCTTTATCTTCATATGACTTCATACCGCAGATGGGTGACCAGCGGCGACTTGACGACTCGCGTGCATTTCAGCTCGATCTGATTTTTGCCGATACCTTCGAACAGGCGGCTGCCCTGGCCGAGCAAAACCGGCGCGAGTTGAAGAACGAATTCATCCACAAGGCCGGCTGTCAACAATTGCTGTGCAACGTTCGCGCCCATAACAACAACATCCTTGCCGCCTGCCGCCATTTTCGCCTGAGCAACGGCATTCTCGACCCCACTGTCGACGAAGGTGAATGCGGCGCTCTTCATTTGCAGCGGATCGCGTTTCTCGCGGGTGACTACAAAACTCGGCGCAGGAAAGGGCGTATCTCCCCAGTGCTGCAATCCTACGTCGAAGGTTCGCTTGCCAAGGACGACCGCGCCGACGCGGCCGGACATCTCTTGCGCCATTTTGCGGTCCATGTCCGACTCGTCATCGAACAGCCATTGATGCAGCCGCTCACCGCCCTCGCCCATCGCATGATCACGACTGATATTTGGCCCGGCGATAAAGCCGTCGAGCGACATCGTGAAGGATGCGACCACTTTGACCATGAATTCCTCCTCCAACTGCCGTGGCGAGGGTAGCCTTGGTGCTTCGACTTAACAACCAGGATGCAATTGTCAGCCTGCCCACAAATGTGAACAAAACAGGAACAAATTCCTTTTCATATAAGACCGGTTGTGGCAATCTTTCCGAAAAAGGAGATTCTGATGAACGCCATATCCAAACAACCGGAAGACGAAATCGATGAAGCGCTGGCCTATCATCAGGGTGATATGCGCGCGACGATTGCTGCCTTGCTGGCAGAGCGGGAGTTCCTGCTGCGCGAGATAGAATATGCCTCGCTTGCCATGTCCTATGGTTTCGCGCGTGGCTGGAAGCCCGGCCGGGAAAAGATTGCGCGATAGACTTGGCGACCGCCACGTGTCATGGTTGCAAAGCCAACAATGCGAGACATGATGAAACACAGTCTGAAACAGATGCCTCAAGTTGGCATCCATCCAAAGCGGGTTTTGAGCCCCTCCGAGCAAAAGAGCCAAGCTACCACGGCTGCGGCAGCGGCCATCATCAATGATGAAACTGCAAAATGGGAAAGCAAGACGGCGCGCCTCAAGGCTTTACGTCTTGCCAAGGAAGCCGAACAACAGGCCGAACTTGGCTCGGGGCCAACTGCAGCCGTCAAGACAAAAGCAAAGACTGCCCGCACGGCCAAGGCCAAATAGAACTCCGCAGAATTCGGGAAAGCCGTTCGCGCTCGTCTATCGGGACGATCAGTTGTGAGGAAATTGCAAGCGATTGGAGCGACGACAAGAAAATAATTCAAAATAAAAAACGGCTGCGAACCGGCAATATTCCTGATTTTTGAAATTATTTCCTGGTTCTTGGCATTGACTAAACAACCGCGCGGCCCTATGTAACAGTCTCGGTATTTGGTAGTTTGTTATTAGTTTTATTGCGCCTAATGCGCTCTGAAAGATCCTTCTTCAAAAATCGAGCTAAAAACTGCATGGCGCGTCGCGCCCTGTATTGAAATATTTCCATTGAAAGGGTTCATCATGAGCACTGGAACAGTAAAGTGGTTCAATTCCACAAAGGGCTTCGGCTTCATTCAACCGGATGATGGTTCTGCAGACGTGTTCGTACACATCTCTGCCGTTGAGCGCGCTGGCATGCGCAGCCTCAATGACGGCCAGAAGATCCGCTTCGAATTGGTCCGTGACAACAAGTCCGGCAAGATGACAGCTGATCAGCTTCAGGCTGCTTAAAGATAATTCGTCTTCGCGTCTTTGACCACGGATGTACTGGCACTGACTGCAGAGAAGAATTTGAGAAGGTCGGGTTTTCCCGGCCTTTTATTTTGCCCCGAGTTTGAGCGACGGCAAAATAAGATGACATTTCAGCGCATCGCCAAGAAAAGTCTGGAAAGAAATATTTGGCCATCCCACAGTGCGACGCATCTCTATTGCCCTTTCGCGTAAAGGGTATCGCGTTGTTTTAAAGGAGCCTCCCGATCATGAAAGTTCTTGTCCTTGGTAGCGGCGTCGTCGGTGTGACCTCCGCCTGGTATCTGGCGCAAGCGGGACATGAAGTCGTCGTGGTCGATCGGCAGCCTGGGCCAGCACTGGAAACCAGCTTTGCGAATGCCGGGGAAATATCGCCCGGTTATTCCTCGCCATGGGCTGGACCTGGGGTGCCCATCAAGGCGATCAAATGGATGCTGATGCATTTCGGTCCGTTGGTCGTGCGGCCGACATTCGATCCATACATGGCGCTCTGGCTCATGCGCATGCTGCGCAATTGTACGTCCGCACGCTATGCTCGCAACAAGGCACGCATGGTGCCGATTGCCGAGTACAGCCGCGACTGCCTGAAGACACTACGCGCCGAGGTGGGCATTGCCTATGACGAGCGCACACAAGGCACGCTGCAGCTTTTCCGCACACAGAAGCAATATGACGGTACGGCAGGTGACATCGAGGTGCTGAAGCAGTTCGGCGTCCCCTATGAGCTGCTCGACCCGGCTGGATGCATGACTGCAGAACCTGCGCTCGCCAATGTCAAAGGCAAGTTTGTCGGCGGGCTGCGTCTTCCCGGCGATGAGACCGGCGATTGCCAGATGTTCACCGAAAAACTGGCGGCGCTTTGCGCGGAAAAAGGCGCCACGTTTCGCTTCAACACGACGATCACTTCAATCAACACAAGCGGTAATCGTATCGCCAGTGTTTCGACCGAAACGGAAGAGCTGACGGCCGATGCTTATGTTGTCGCCTTCGGCAGCTATTCACCTTTCCTTTTGCGACGCATCGGCGTGCACATTCCGGTCTACCCGGTAAAGGGTTATTCCATCACCGCTCCAATCGCAGACAAAGACGCCGCGCCTGTCTCGACCGTGATGGATGAAACCTACAAGGTCGCAATCACCCGTCTCGGTGACCGCATCCGCGCAGGCGGTACCGCGGAAATTTCAGGCTATGATCTCAACTTGCGCGATGCGCGACGGGCGACATTGCACCATTCGGTCGGCGATCTGTTCCCCGGCGGCGGTGACCTTAGCAAGGCGACTTTCTGGACGGGATTGCGGCCGATGACGCCGGACGGTCCGCCGATCATTGGCGGCGGTACCAAATATTCCAACCTCTATCTCAACACCGGTCATGGCACACTCGGCTGGACGATGTCGTGCGGCTCTGGCCGAGTTTTGGCAGACCTTGTCTCGGGAAAATCGCCGGATGTCGATGCTTCTCCGCTCAACATCAGCCGGTACGGTTGAAACGGTCAATCGACGAAAACGCGGACACTGGCTGCACGGCCAACCGAGTCAATCACCGTAAGGGTCGAATAACCACCGCCATCCGGAACCCATTGGTTGATGCGACGGCGCGAGGTTTCCGGCAGGGGCTTGCCGTTGGCAAGCCAGCGGAACGGGGCACGCCCACCCTGCAGCTTCAACGCCAGCGGCATGATTTCGCCGCCGGTATTTGCTCCAAGATCAATCCGCGCGCCTTCCGGTGGATAGATGATCTGCGGCGCGGGCTCACGCGTTGAGGCGAGCAAGCCACTTGCATTCATGGAAAAACGCCGCTGGCTGATAGGCAATTGTGCCTGTGCAATCCGAATGGCACCAGCGGGCGCCGGCGGCAAGGGCGCGATGGCGACGCCGGACTTGGCAAAGCCCTCGAACAGGATTGGCGCGGCAGCGCCATAGCCGGTTAGGCCCGGGACAGCGCCATTGTCCGGTCTGCCGACCCAGACGCCGAGAACATAGTTGCCGTCGAATCCGACCGACCAGGCATCGCGATAGCCATAGCTGGTCCCCGTCTTGTAGGCGATGCCGCGTTGCCCCGCGCCGAGCGGTGGCATGACGCCGGAAAGAATGTCGGCAATATTCCATGCAGCCACCGGTTCGAGCAGCGGCTCGCCCTCGATGATTTCTGGTTTGTCCTGGATGCCATCGCCCAGCTGCACCGGCCTGCCGCGATTGGCGAGGCCCGCATAGAGCTGCACGAGATCCTTCAGTGTGATGCCGACGCCGCCAAGGCCAATGGCAAGCCCCGGCGCTTCATTGGGTGGCAAGACCGGTCGCACTTCGGCACGGCGAAACCGTACCATGAGCCGCGTCGGGCCGACGGCATCAAGCAGCCGGACGGCAGGCACATTCAACGACAATTGCAGTGCTTGCCTGATGCTGACATCGCCCTGATAGCTCATGTCGAAATTGCGCGGCCGGTAGCCGAAAAAGTCGGCCGGCCGATCCTCGATGATGGTTTCCTGGCTGACCAGCCCATCCTCGAATGCCAGGCCATAGATGAAGGGTTTGAGCGTTGATCCCGGCGAACGGTTGATGCGGGTCATGTCAATCCAACCCGAGCGGCTCGCGTCGAAATAGTCGGCCGAACCGACCTCGCCGACAATTTTGCCGGTGCGGACATCCGCCATGACCATGGCGACGGAAACCTTTGGTCCGAGCCGGGTGGCTGCATCCTTTGCGACGGCCTCAAGCCCCTGCTGAATGCTCCGTTGCAATGTGGTCTGGTGGCGCCTGACGCTCGGTTCCTTGCGTTGCGCCGCTTCCGCCAGATGCGCCGCATAAAGTGGCAGTTGCAACCGGCGTGCCGGGATTGGCGCAAGGCCGGCCCGTTCTGCCTCCCCCTCACCCACGACTTTCGCCACTGCCATGCGATGCAGCACACGGCCCCGCGCGACTTCGGCAAGGGCTAGATTGCGGTCCGGCCGGCGCCTTTCCGGGAGCTGCGGCAGCGCGACGAGCAGGGCTGATTGCGCCACGGTAAGGCGTCGGGGTTCCTTGCCGAAATAGGCAAGGCTCGCGGCGCGGATCCCTTCCAGATTGCCGCCGTAGGGCGCCAACGTCAGGTAAAGATCGAGGATTTCCGGTTTCGTCAGGCGCCGCTCTATCTGCAGGGCGCGAACAAGCTGCTGGAACTTAGCGGTGAGCGAGCGGCCCTCGCGCGGCTCTATCAGCCGGGCCACCTGCATGGAAAGGGTCGAGGCGCCGGAAACGATGCGGCCATTGCTGACGAGCTGGACTGCAGCCCGCGCCAGCGCGATGGGATCAATACCCCGGTGCTGCCAGAAGCGCTGATCTTCGTAGGCGATAAGCATCCGCACGAATTGAGGGTCGACGTCCTTTGCAGTGGTGCCAAGCCGCCAGCGGCCTTCCGGCGTTGCGAAAGCACGCAGCAACTGGCCATTGGCATCGAGCACTTCGGTCGAGACTGTCCGCGCCTTTTCCAACGGCGGCGGGAAGGCGCGGTCGGCTGCGTCGAGGCCAAAAGCCAGCATCGTGGCCAAAACCGAATTGGCCGAGACACCGATGCAGAATGTTCGCCAGGTCAGCATTATTGTCCTGCAACAACCTCCATGCGACCGGTTGCCGTGCGTGCCGAGAACTGCGGACGATACATGTCCTCGACGCTGGCAGCCGGATGATCATAGGTGCCGGGCGTCACCGCGCGGACCACATAGGCCAGCGTGATTTCACCATTATCACCGGACGTCCGATCGAAGGCAGCGACGAAGCGATCGCTGCGGAACTCGGTATGAGCGGCTTCCACTTCGCCGATCCAGTCGAAATTCGACAGGCTGGCACTGTTAACGAGACCGGGATTATCGATCTCGAATCCGGCTGGCAGGAGATCGGTGATCAGCACGCGCGACGGCCAGTTGTTGTTTTCGGTCACCTTCAGGACGACCACATAACGTTCGTTCTGTTTGGCCTCGCTGACACTGGCCGCCTGGCCATCGAGCGAATAGTAGGTGCGCTCGATGCTGAACCCGTCGCCGCCAGCTGGAAGCGGCTGCGATGGCGACGCCACGGACGTCACGACTGCAGATACCGGTTCGGTCGACACATTGGTGATGGTAACCGGCTGGGCAAGCAGTTCATCGCCCGTCAGCCGCGCGACATAGCCGCCGGCATGGGCAGCGCCATTGATATCGAGCTTCAGATCCTTGTCGCCGCCCTGGATGGCGCGCGCCGCGAGCAGCATCCAGGTCTGTTCCTGCGTGCTCGTATAGACCTTGCGCTCCCATTCGCTGGCGACGATCTTCGACAGCTGCGGAATGATCGGCGGGACCGGGCGGCTTTCGGCAGCTAATGCCAGAACAGCAGCATCGTCGCGCAAAGATGAGCCGTAGTCGGAGCGGACGAGGCTCACATTGGTTACCAACGTCGATTGTTGGAGGGCGTCGGTGAAGATGCTCTGCGAGCGCTGTGCGTCGCCATAGAGCGACAGCGCCGCCGCAAGATGTGCCCGCGCCAGCGGCGTGGGCAATTCGGCCAGCTTCGTGTCAGCATAGTAGCGCAGATCACTGATGGCGGCCTTGCGGTTACGCGCCAGGACATAGAGTGCATAGGCGATCTCATTGCCCTTGTCCTTGACGTTGACATCGTAGCTCAGCGAGTTCTGCAGATTTTCCAATGCCTGGACCAGCGCCTGCTCCGGCACTTCATATTTCTGTTCGCGGGCACGGGTGAGGAAATCCGTGACATAGGCATCGAGCCACAAATCGCCGGAACCAGGACTCCACAGACCGAAGCTACCGGACGAAGACTGGTAGGACAGGACACGGTAGATTGCTTCCTGCACACGCTTCTGTACGTCGCCCTCTTCGGCGATCCCGGACTGCCTGGCAAGTTCACTCATGTAAAGCAACGGCAAAGCGCGACTGGTGGTCTGCTCGGCACAACCATAGGGGTAGCGATCGAGCGTCATCAGCAGGGCGGGAATGTCGAAGGCAGCCGAGCGTGTAACATTCAGACTGACCGAGGCCCCTTGCAGGATGCTGCCTGCCAGCAATTCGCTGTCGACCTTCAGGCTGCTGTTCGGTGCGATCTTGATCGGCTTGCGCACCGTGACTGGCAGCGTTGCTGGCCGGACCGGGACATTGAGCGTCTGCTCAAGCGACAGCCCGGAGGCGTTGGATAATTTGATCGACACCACGCCATCACCGGGGTGCTCGCCGGTCAGCGGTAGCGTCAGATCGAACTTCCCGCCTGCGGTCAGGCTGACGGTCTGCGATGCGCCCGGCTGATTGACGCTCACGACCGGATTGCTGGTTACCTGAAGCTGGTAGTCGCCAGCCGGCGCATCGGTGTTGGCGATGTCGAGCCGCAACGACGATTTGTCGCCGGGAGCGAGGAATTTCGGCATGCTCGCGGTCACAACCACGGGATCGCGAATGACCACGTCGGAGGTAGCATGACCAACGCCCGACTTCGACCAGACGACAGCCATGACACGGGCCGTTCCGTTGAATTGCGGAATGTCGAAGCTGACATTCGCCTTGCCTTGCGGATCAAGTTTCACCGGTCCTGAGAAGAACGCGATGAGCTTTTCGGTGGGCGGGCTGCCCTGCATCGGCATCTGCGCGCCGTCGCCGCCAGTCCGCAGCTTGCCCGTAGCGCCCTGCGAACCGTCAATGAGGCGGCCATAAAGATCGCGGATTTCGAGACCAAGCTGGCGCTGGCCGAAATACCAGCCGTCGGGATTGGGCGCCTCGTAGCGGGTAAGATTGAGAATACCCACGTCGACCGCGGCAACCGTCACGTAAGCATCTTCATTCGCACCAGCGCCTGTTACCTGCAGCGCAATGTTCAACGGCTTGCGCGGCTCGGTCTTTTGCGGGGTGTCGAGCTTTACGGCGAGGTTGCGGTCGCCAGGGCTTACGTTCAGCCACTTGATACCGATTGCCCGCATCGGCATGTGGGTTTCCTGCGCATTGCCGGGTCGGAACAGCGTGGCCGCGACATAAGCGCCAGCGCCCCAATCTGCGGTGACGGGAATATCGACTTCACCACCTTCCGCAGGAATGCTTGCCCGCTTGGTGGCGAGCAGATTCTCGGCGCCTACCGTGACCAGAAGTTCTCCGGCAAAACGCGGCGAGACTTTCAGCTTTGCCGTATCTCCAGCAACGTAGTTTTCCTTATCAAGGGCGATTTCAAGCCCATCAGGTGTTTCTGTTGACGTGGCGGCGACATAGTAGCCAGCATCGAATTCGACACTGGAGGCCGGCCCGTCCGCTGCAGCGGTTTCCACTTCGAGACGGAAGCGGCCCCAGGTCACCGGGACAGAAATCTCGGCGCCATCGGCGGTTGCATTCACCGCGCCATTGGCAATCTGCTTGGTCGACAGGATCGGCTCGTATTTCCAGGAGTTGCCATCACGGTACCACTGGTAATTGCGTTCGACACTGACGAGTTTCCACTCCAGGCCTTGCATGGCCTGTTTCTGGCCATTTTGGTCGACCGCAATGACATGGAACTTGCCGACGGAATTCTCAGCAAGATCGCCCGAGAATTCCGGCTTGATGCCAATCATCGAACCTAGCGGCTTCACCGGCAGCGTTAGCGTGCGCTCGACGGCGCGGCCGCCAGCCTCCTGCATGCGCACGACAACATCGGCGTTAAGCAATTGTGTGGTCGAAGGAACGTCGTTAAGCGAAACGTCGAAGGTTGCCTTGCCATTGTCGTCAAGCGGTTGCAAATCCTCCAGCGGGATGCGCGTGTCTTCGCTTGCCTGTTCGTCAGCGAGGCCGAAGAAATAACCCTTGAAGTCTGCGCTTTCGCGGGTGGGCTTAAGGGCAACTTCGCCTTCGAGATTGAGCCCGGCGGCAGGAGCGCCATAGAGATAACGCCCGTCGACTTTAACCGGCGTGGACTTGCCGACTTCCAGCGCCTTGGCATCACTGGTCAAATCGAATTCAACCCGATCCGGAACGAAGTCCTCGACAAGAAACTGCTTCTCGGCGATCGGCGAACCCTTGGGATCGGTGTAAATCTGCATCGTCCAGGTGCCACGCATGGAATTGGCCTGAAGGGAAAGATCCAGCGTATGGCCGCCGAGATTGGCGCCATCGCTGACCATGCGCCGGTCTTCAACGCCGTCCGGACGCTCGAACACGAATGTCAGCGGCAACTTCTCGATGGCATTGGCCGCATTGTCACGTGCCAGCGCCGAGGCGTGCACGGTTTCGCCGGCGCGATAGATACCGCGTTCGGTCCAGGCGAGAATGTCAATGGCGCCTGGAGCGGCGCGACCTGTCACGCCACGATCCGACAAATCGAAGCCTGCTCGGGTCATGTCGAGAAAGACATAGTCCGCATCGCCATTCTTGGCAGTGATCACCGCCGGGCTCATGGCCGCCGTGCCGCGCATCAAACCGGCGGTAAAGGTCGCCCTACCCTCGGTATCGGTAACAGCCGTGCCGAGAATTTCATTGTTCTTGGCAAGCAGCTGCAATTCAACGCCGATGAGCGGCTGCGCCGTGGCAAGTGACCGAGCAAAGACGTTCAACCCATCTGTACCCGCATAGGTAGAAAGGCCAATATCAGAGACGACGAACCACTGCGTCGCCTGCGCATCCCACTCCTCAGTCTTCGCATCGGGAGAAACTGCTGTAAGCACATAGACACCGGGCTTGCGCTGCGGCAGGGCTTCATCCACCGGGAAGCTGGTGACGACGTCCTTGTTGAGATCGGACTGGATATCGATGGCGCCTTGCCAAACCAGTTCGCCTGCTTCGTCCTGCAGGCGCTGCGCGTTGAAGCCATCGATCTGCGTCAGGAACTGCGAGCTGGTCAGAAGTGGTGCAAGGCCGCGATCACCGATGCGATAAAGCTTGAGATTGGCACTGGTGGTATTGACGGAGACGATCGGTATGCCGCGGCGTGCCGTGCTCGGCAAAACAAAGCTGTCGCCGGTAAAGCGCACCATGGCCGAGCGATCCTTGATATAGATGTCCAGATCGACCGGCGCTTCCAGCGATTCACCCACGGAGGACGGCAGGCCGGGGCGGAAGGCAAGCTTATAGCGCTGGCCATGTTCGAGGCCCTCGACGCAAATCTCGCTGCCCTTGGCTTCCACCGCTTTGGGAGCGGCACCGTTCAGCGTCACAAAGGGAGCGTAGTCCGTGCCCATCTTCACGAGCGGATCGGAAAACTGCACGCAAGCACGCGGCGTGGCGCTGTCCGCATCAATCGTGTGGTTGATAATGCGGAAACCCTGGCGGGCCTTCAAATCGAGATAAGCGGCCTCGACCGCCTTGTCATTCACCAGCGCAAGGCTCGCCTTGTAGGCGCTAAGCGAGGCGCGATAGTTTTCCGAATTTTGCAACGCTCCCGCAAGAACGGCAAGCGCATCGGCGCGGCTCTGCGCCGTGCGCGACAGCTGGTAACCATTGAGCGCTGCAAGTGCAGCCTGGCCGGCGATATAAGTGTTTTTCTCGGCACGATTGGCAGCACGCGCCGTCTCAAGCCAGAGTTCGCCATTGTCCGGCGTAACAGCGAGCGCGCCCTTGAAGGCCTTGAGCGCATTTTCGATATTCCCGGCGCTAAGTTCCTTTCGCGCCGCCGTCACGAGGCCATCAACCCCTTGTGCCTTCTGCTCGTCGCTCAGCGAGAGACTCGCCTTGACCTGTCGCGCGTCCTGCGCGAGCTGATCGGACACGAATTGCAGCTTCGGTGGAGCGCCGATATCGGGTTCAGCGGCGGTTTCGACCACCTTGCCGGCCACCGATCCCGGTGAACTTTTCAGCTGATTGAAATCAGACTTCAGGAAACACCATTTCACCTTTGGGTTGTAGGTGAAAGCCTTACAGGACCGGTCTGCAAGGCAGACCAGTTCGCACTGATCGAGCGTGACATCCTGTTCCGTGCGCAGGTCAAAGCCAAAATAATCGCCGTCCTTTGTCGTGACGACATCGCGATTGGTTTCTGCGGCGCCAGCAGGAACTGTGGCTGCGAAAACGGAGAGAAGAAACGCTGAAAACCCGATAACCGCGCGCATAGACATAATGTCCTCCCACCGCTGCTAATCCAGATGACCGGCACTCTTCAAACTTCGGTATAATTTGTCAACAGATCAAACAGTTTAGGTCGCATTGCCTTGCGCAATTTCGTTTCGTATCCAGTTCTGGAAATGCAGCATCTGCTGCGTCGGTCTGCGATTTTTCGGCGATACCAGCCAATAGGCGATCGCAGACGGCACGCGTGTTGGGAATGGAGCAACGAGGCGACCGTCAGCGAGGGCGTCTTCGACGAAGAGGTCCCAGGCCAGCATGATGCCCTGCCCGCTGATTGCGGCATCGAGGCCGAGCCACGGATCGGAGAAGGTAGTGCCGTCGAAGGGCAACGGCCCGGCAAGCCCGGTCGCCGCCTGCCAGTCGTCCCAGCTGAACATCGGGTTCTCGTAGCAGATGATCGGCTGGCTGAAGATATCTGCAGGTCCGTGCAAACGTTCGGCAAAGTTGGGTGTGCAGACCGGGAACATTTTCTGCGTCAACAGACATTCCGATACCCCGTCCTGCCAATCGCCGCTGCCGAGCCTGATCGCCAGATCAATGTCCGAACTTTTAAGGTCGGCAATGCCGGGAGAAGGATCGATTCGGATTTTGAGATCGGGACAGGCCGTACGCAGCCGCCCGAGGCGCGGCACCAGCCATTTCGAGGCAAAGGTCGGCGCAACGGACAGTAGCAAGGCCTGGCCCGCGCCCTCGGCCAGCGCGACTGCTTTGGAAAGCTGCTGGAAACCATCTTCCAGCCTGGGCAGAAAACTCTTGCCGAAGGAGGTCGGAACCAGGCCACCTCGGGTTCGGTCAAAGATCGCGTGACCGATCTGTCCCTCGGTGCGGATCAACTGCTGGCTGACCGCGCTTACGGAGACGCCAAGCTCCTCCGCTGCCTTTGGTAGCGACCCCAGCCGGCCGATCGCTTCGACCGCTTTCAGCCCGTTGAGGTGAAGTCTGTTCAGATTCTTCATCAAGATTTTCTT
>NZ_JBBNAN010000016.1:0-8932 GCF_037994405.1 Phyllobacterium sp. | reverse complement strand
ACCCACGATCCGTTCCAGATTAGCAAAGACCCGGTAACGCTTTTCAGCGTGCAACTGGTCAATCGCGTCTTCGAAAAACCGACGATAGTCCATGAATTGCTCCTGTATCATGAACTTAGTAGCGTTTTTGCCCGGCAAAATCCATGATGAGATTATGGGCAATTTGCCACGGCTTTGACGAAACTCTAACCACAAAATGTTGAAGCAGGACAATTGTCGTTGAATCTTGCCGAAAAACTGGAGTGGCTTACGCGCCTGCTGTAAAAAAATGCCTGGCGCTGAAGAAAGGCCAGCGGAAAACTTGATGCGTTTTGCCGCCAGGTCCTCCAGAATCGCTGATGGGGCAATCCATACTTTTCGTTCACCTTGCCAGAAACTATTGCATTACCTTCTGCAAAATTAGACGTAAGTTGCATAGGGTTAGCTCGACAGTCAGCTTTGCACACCTGTCTTAATGCGGCAGGATAAGCACAGGGCAATGGAAATGGAGATTAAGGGGCTGTGCCAATGACCGTGCTTGTGACCGGTGGTGCCGGATATATCGGCAGCCATATGGTCTGGGAATTGCTTGACGCTGGCGATTCCGTTGTCGTCCTCGATCGGCTTTCGACCGGTTTTGAATGGGCGGTGCCTCGAGAGGCCAAACTGGTGGTCGGCGACATCGCCGACCAAAGCCTGGTCCGCCAGACCATCGAACGCAATTATGTCGACGCAGTCATCCATTTCGCCGGTTCGGTTGTCGTGCCGGACTCGGTACGCGACCCGCTCACCTACTATGAAAACAATACATCGAAGTCCCGGTCATTGATCGAGGCCGTCGTCAAATCGGACGTGAAGAACTTCATCTTTTCGTCGACGGCAGCAGTCTATGGCGATGGCGGCATGAAGCCTGTCACCGAAGATGTCCCGCCTCAGCCTGAATCGCCTTACGGTGTATCCAAGCTGATGACGGAATGGATGCTGCGCGATACCGCCGCTGCCCATGACTTCCACTACACGGCGCTGCGTTACTTCAATGTCGCCGGGGCAGACATGAAGGGCCGAACCGGACAGTCGACCAGAGGCGCTACGCACTTAATCAAGGTCGCCTGCGAGACTGCGCTGGGCAAACGTCGCTACATGGAAATCTTCGGCCATGACTTTCCGACACCGGACGGAACATGTGTGCGTGACTATATTCATGTCGGCGACCTCGTCGCCGCGCACCGCCTTGCCCTGGAGCGGCTCCGGGCCGGCGGTAGCAGTATGGTCGCCAATTGCGGTTATGGTCGTGGCTACTCTGTGAAGGAAGTGATCGAAAGCGTGGAGCGCGTACACGGTGCACCGATCGATGCGCGCTTGACTGTTCGCCGCCCCGGCGACGCTGCATCGATTGTCGCAGATAGCAGCAAGGCGCGTGCCAATCTTGGCTGGGAACCTAAACTCGATGATCTCGATACAATTGTCGAGTCGGCGCTACGGTGGGAAAAAGCGCTACAGCATCGTAACAACAAAGGATGAACCCCGGTTGCGGTTGCTTTGAGGTTCTTTTGTTTCGGCTCTTTCTTGAACGGCAAAATAGTGGAACGTTTCGGGCAATGAGATTTGCCCAACGACAAATGAAGCATCGAGCCTGACAATTCCCTGGTCGGTGGAAAAGACGAAAGGGTGCGGCGCAGAGCCACATTGTCATAAAAGCTTCAAGTCTAGAAAAAGGGAACCTTCTTCGCAGCGACAGGGTTAAGGCTACGAAGCAACGTTGGAGCCGAGAACGATGGACGGTAACGACCGTACCTACGAAAAACAACTCTCACGGATCTTAAGGCGACAGATCTCCCAATCGTCTTACAGATCGGCGATACGTGTGGCAGGCATATACAAGGTCGAAGACATAGTTCCTGAAAGTCTTCTTGACCAGCTCAACCGGCTTGATGACGCAGAGCGTGCCCGTCGCGCGTGATTTTGCAAAAATGATTTATCGCGCACTACAAAAAGAGGCGGGCCAAAAGCCCGCCTCTTTCGCGATCAGCACTATGCCCTTAGGCGGCAAGCGCCAGGTCGCTGGTGTAATCAAGTGCGGAAGAAATTGCCTTTTCTTCTGCTTCAGGGCCCATGGCAACACCTTCGATGCGAACAACCTCAACGTCGGTCATGCCCAGGAAACCGAGAGTCGTTTTAAGGTATGGTGTTGCATGATCGAAAGGAGCAGCAGGGCCGCTTGAATAGACACCGCCCGAAGCAATCACGAGATAGACCTTCTTGCCGGTTACGAGACCCTTCGGGCCGTCGGCGCCATAGCTGAACGTCTTGCCGGCGCGGGCAATATGGTCGATCCAGGATTTCAGCGTCGAGGAAATGTTGAAGTTGATGAGGCCGGTTGCAATGACGACTGCGTCGGCAGCAAACAGTTCATCCACAATCGCGTCCGAAACGCCAACGACGCTCTGCTGCTGTGCGGAACGCGACTCGGCAGGTGTATAGATACCGGACGTGTAATCAGCATCGATATGAGGAAGCGGGTTTTTGGCGAGGTCGCGGGTAACGATCTTCGCGCCCGGCGTCTTTGCCTTGAGTTTCTGTGCAAGTTCAGTTGCGACGCGTGTCGAATGGGATGCTGCACCACGCGGGCTCGATGTAACGAGAAGTATGGAAGACATAGCCTAAGTTCCTTCAGTTAAGTTGTTGTCTCGGGGGAGAACAATCCGATGGCTGTAATTTGGTTCTCGACATCCATTTATAAAACTGGGAAAATATCGATCCAATCCATCTAACTGATAGATAGGTAAAGCATGCAACCAAACCCGACGCTGGATCAACTCCAGGTCTTTGTTGCTGTGGCCGAGACTGGCAGCTTCTCGGCTGCCGCGCGGCGGCTCAATCGGTCGCAATCGGTCGTCAGCTATACGATTGCCAATCTGGAGGCGCAGCTTGAATTGCAGCTTTTCGAGCGCGGCGGGACGCGGGAGCCGCGTCTGACCGAGGAGGGCAAGGCCATGCTTGAGGATGCCCGGCGCATGGTCTCTGTCCTTAAAGGCTTGCGCTCCCGGGCTGAGGGCTTGAAACAGGGGCTTGAAGCCGAGGTGGCCGTTGCCATTGACGTCTCATTGCCGTCGCCGGTGCTGACCTGTGTCCTAAAGGCATTTCAGGTGCAGTTTCCAACAGTCAGTCTGCGCGTTCAGGTCGGCGCGCTCGGAATGGTCTGGGACCTCGTCCTCAAAAAACAGGCCGATTTTGGCATTGGCGGCCCGCCGATGCAGGCCCACGATGAGCTCGTATTACTTCAGGTCGGCCAAACCGCGATGACACCGGTTGCTGCTCCCGATCATCCGCTGGCCCTTTATGAAGGACCTGTGCCATTGTCTTTCATCCGCGATCATTTTCAGCTGGTGATCACCGATTTGAGCGAGCAGACCAAAGGCCGGGACTTTGGCGTCTTTGCCTACAAAACCTGGCGGCTGACAGATGTTAGCACCAAGCATGACCTGATTCTGGCAGGTCTAGGCTGGGGTGGCCTGCCGAAATGGATGGTGCGAGACGATCTCGCCGAGGGACGGCTGGTGCTACTTAATCTCGAACCATACCCTGAGGCAGCCTATCCGTTACTGGCGCTCTATCCCGTCGATAGCCCTTTGGGGCCGGCTGGAATGTGGCTGGTCGAACGCTTCAAGCAGGAACTGGCGCGGTTTGGATAATTCAACGCAGGCGAAAGGGCCGGTTGAAAACCGGCCCTTTCGCTCATTCTGGCTGACCCTAGATCAGTTTTTCCAGCGTGATCGGCAGGTCCCGGACCCGCACACCCGTGGCGTGGTAGACCGCATTGGCGATGGCGGGAGCGACACCGACAATGGCGAGTTCGCCCACGGCCTTGCCACCCAGTACCGAAGCGTGGGTATCGGGAATGCCAACCGAGATGACTTGAAGGTCAGGGATGTCCGCATTGGTCGGGACGAGATAGTCGCCCAGATTATTGTTCATCACACGGCCGTAGCGTGGGTCCACAATGCCCTCTTCGAGCAGCGCCTGGCCGATGCCCATAATGATACCGCCCTTCCACTGGCTCTCGGCGAGCTTGGGGTTATAGAGGCGGCCCGAATCCAGAGCCGACACCATACGCGAGACGCGAACCGTGCCAAAATCTTCGTCGACCCGGACTTCGACGAAGTGAACGCACCAGCTGTGGAGCGAGTAATCGCCCTCGGTCGGTGAAAGCATCGTCGATATCGTTGTGAAGTTTCGGTAGTGATCCTTCTCGTTTCGCAGTTTTTCAGGAAGCGTGTCACGCAGCGCCTCGATCCGATCGCGTCCAGTGCGGCGCATGACTTCGGCGATCGCAACGCCCGACCCTTGATCGCGCGGCGAGGCAATTTGCCCGGCTTCGATGACCAGCGTATTGGCCTGCAGGTCGCGGAAGGGCGAATTCGGATCATTGATGGCAAGGCCGATCAGCTCGTCGCGAGCGGCAAGAGCTGCCTTGTGCACGGCGCCGGTCATCAGGTTCGCGAGCTGTGAGCCGCCGGCAACTGGCGCACGGGGAAGTGCGGAATCGCCGAGCTTCACTTTGACTGTCTCGACGGGGACGCCGATGGCTTCGGCTGCCGTCTGCGCAAGGATCGTATAGGTGCCCTGGCCCATGTCGATGCAACTGCTGGCAACCTCGACCGTACCATCGCTCAAAATGCGGACCAGCGCTTCGCCTGGCGTGCGCCGTACGGGGTAGGTGCCGGCAGCAACACCGTAGCCAATCAGTTGGCTGCCTTCGCGCATCGATCTGGGTTTCGGGTCGCGTTTCGACCAGCCGAAGGATTCCGCTCCAGCGGCATAGGCTTCGCGCAGCCGGCGCGTCGACCATGGCTTCCCGGCGCTCGGGTCCTTTTCGGCATAGTTGAGCAGGCGGATATCGAGCGGGTCGATGCCGACCTCATAGGCAAGTTCGTCGATGGCGCATTCGATACCGAAGGCGCTCGGGTTTTCGCCGGGCGCGCGCAGTGCGCCGGGCTTGACCGTATTCACCGGGACGATGTTCTGGCGTGAACTGAAATTCGGCGTGTCGTACATGATGGAGATGACCGAGCCGAGCGGCTCGACCGCGACCTCCTTCATCGAGGTCTCGTTGGCGCCGCGATGAAAGATCGAGACGAGCTTGCCCTCAAGGGTGGCGCCAAGTGCAATCGTCTGGCGCGTCGCTGGCCGGCCGCCATAGGCTGTGAAGGTCTGTGGCCGGGTGACGGCGAGCTTGACCGGACGTTTCACCATTCTGGCAGCGTTGATGGCAATCGCTGCATGGTCAAGCGCAAGCGCCTTCGACCCGAAGCCGCCGCCAATATAGGGCGAGATCAGCCGCACCTTGTCGAAAGGAACGCCAAACCATTCAGCATAGGTGCGGGCCATGCCGTCGATCCACTGGCTGGGTTCCCAGATGGTGAGTTCATCGCCCTTCCACTCTGCAATCAGGCCATGCGGTTCGATCGGAACATTGTATTCACGCGGCGTCGTGTAGTGCTGCTCTATGCGCACGGAAGCGGTGGTGAGTGCCGCTTCAGCGTCACCCCATTCGACGGTCAACTGGTCGATAGCCTTGCCTTCGCCGGCTTTCGGATCGTAAAGGCTGGTAATGGCGGACGTCTCGTCATAGGTGACCTTTATCAGCGCGGCCGCGGCGGTGGCCTGCTCGAAAGTCTCGGCGACAACTGCTGCGATATGCTGGCCGCTGAAAGTGATATCGCGGGCGAGCGGCTCGTATGGAACGTCGGCTGGCGGCGTTCCGAGCCAGTCGGTGGCCGCTTTGATCGCCAGCGCATTATCGGGCGTCATGACCAGCAGCACGCCGGGATAGGCTTGCGCTGCCTTGCTGTCGATGGAGCGCACGCGGCCGGAGGCGATCGTGCTCTGGACGATCACGGCGTGGACCATGCCCTGCGGATGATGTTCGAGCGCATAATTTGCCGCGCCGGTGATCTTGGCCGGGCCGTCGACGCGGGACAGGCGCCCGCCCAGCGTGCCGTCGGAGGCATCGCCGCGTTTTGATCTGGTTTCGACTATGGTCATGCCAAGGCTCCCATCTTCAGAATGGCGCGTTCAACGACGCGTGGGGCGAGCTCGATCTTGTAGTGATTGGCGCCATGGGCGATTGCACCCTCGACGGCAAGGCGGCTCGCTTTCTTGACCGTATCGGGTTCCAGCGTTTTACCCTTGAGGGCGTCTTCAACCCCCCGGGCCCGCCAGGGCTTGGTAGCGACGCCGCCAAGCGCGACACGCAGATCTTTTACCGTCTTGCCGTCCGCTTCGAACTCGATGCCGACTGCAGCACTTGCAGCGGCGAATTCATAGGATTGGCGGTCGCGTACCTTCCAGTAGGTGGAGCGCTTGGCCGCAACTGATGCCGGGATAGTGATCGCCGTGATCATCTCGCCGGGCTTGATGGCATGTTCCTTGTGCGGTGTCGCGCCGGGCAGAAGGAAGAAGTCGTCGATCGCGACCTTGCGCTTTCCAAGATGCACGACCGCATCGAAGGCAACGAGCGCTACTGCGAGGTCGCCCGGATAGGTGGCGATGCAGGCGTCGCTGCCGCCAAGCACCGCATGGCCGCGATTGACGCCCTCGAGCGCCGAGCAACCGCTGCCGGGGGCGCGCTTGTTGCAGGCGGGAAAAGTCGCTGGATCGCGGAAATAGGCGCAGCGTGTGCGCTGCAGGAGGTTGCCGCCAATCGTCGCCATGTTGCGGATCTGGGCTGATGCCGCTTGCCATAAAGACTCCGAAACCGCCGGAAACTGTTGTTTGATCGCTGAATCTGCTGCCACGTGGCTCATCTTTGCCAGAGCGCCAATAAAGGCGCCTTCGGCATCGACGCGGATTGCATCAAGGCCTTTAAGGTGAATGATATCCACCACCTGTTCGGGCTCGCTGACGCCGCATTTGGCAAGGTCGAGGAGGGTGGTGCCACCCGCGAGCAGCATGGTCGCCGGCATGGCGGCAGCACGCAGTGCCTCGTCGAGCGAGCCGGCGCGAAGATAGGAGAAATCTCTCATGGCATCACCTTTGCTGCTTCACGAACTGCCTCGACAATGTGCGGATAGGCGCCGCAGCGGCAGAGATTGCCTGACATATATTCGCGGATTTCGTCGTCTGACCCCGCATGGCCCTCGCGGATGCAGGCCACCGCAGACATGATCTGTCCTGGCGTGCAGTAGCCGCACTGGAACGCATCGTGCTCAAGGAAAGCGGCCTGAACCGGGTGAAGCTCGCCGCCGGGCCCGGAAAGTCCCTCGACCGTGGTGATCTTCCGGCCCTCCACTTGGGCCGCCAGGGTCAGGCATGAAAGCACCCGCTCGCCGTCCACATGCACGGTGCAGGCGCCGCACTGGCCCTGGTCGCAGCCCTTCTTGGTTCCAGTCAGCTCAAGATGATCGCGCAGCGCATCCAGCAATGTCACACGCGGCTCGACGGTAAGTGACTGCGTTTGACCATTGATATTTAGATTTATGGTTGTTTGGTTCGTCATCGGCGTCCTGCTCCAGTACGCTCAGAGGAATTTCGATGGACCCTTCAGCGGCCAAGTGCGTTCAAAGGCGCAAAAGGCATGACACGAGGGTCCCAAATGGGGTAATAGTGCGGAAGTTCCGAAATAATCGGAGGTGCCTCCGTTTCTGAAACATAGCGGCTTGCCCAAGCGGGTTCAAGGCCTAATCGTATTGGAGTTGAAATAGTGAGCGACAAGGAGCGGTCAGAGCTGCAGGAGATCGAGCCGTCTGCGCCTGCCAGGCGCCTGCGCGCCGATGCCAGCCGCAACCGGGAAAAGCTTGTCGAGATTGCGGGGCACGCCTTTGCTGAACGTGGCGGTGACGCCTCGCTTGAGGAGATAGCGCGGCAGGCGGGTGTCGGTATCGGCACGCTCTACCGGCATTTTCCGACGCGGGAACATCTTGTCGAAGTGGTCTACCGGCGCGAGGTCGAGGCATTGTGTGCCGCCGCCGAAGAGCTCGCACAGCATCAACCGCCCGATGTGGCGCTGGCAGAATGGATGCAGCGTTTTGTCGACTACATCGCTGCCAAGCGCGGCATGGCAAACAGCCTTCGCATCCTTTTCGATGCAAATTCAGAGGTATTCGCCAACACAGCCGGAATGGTCGCGTCCGCCTTGCAGGGGCTCGTCGATGCCGCCGTTGCCGATGGTTCAATACGCAGCGACATCGACAGTTCCGACGTATTGCATGCGTTATCGGGCATATACTCGGCCCCTGACACGCCGGATTGGCGCGAGCGGTCCCGCCGCCTCGTTTCGCTGCTGATGGATGGCCTGCGCTGGGGCTCGGCAAAGGCGAAGGCCGAACGCCCGGCTCACCTGTCCGGTTGAAATGCTATGTGATCATTGTACGTTCGGTTGCCACATTGGAGCCGTAAACGAACGATTAATTGCTGGCACTTTTCAGAAGTGCAAATTAGGAGATGGGTATGATTAAATCCAAGAATGCTCTCGTCGCTGCAACCTGTCTCGGTTTGTTCGTGACCGGCGCTGCTCTCTCAACGACAGATAATTTCAATCCGGTAGGACCCGCGTTCGCCAAAAATGGCGGCAACGGTGGCGGAAATGGAAACGGCAATGGGAATGGCGGTGGAAACAACGGAAAATCCGCCGACCATGGCAATTCTGCCAAGGCACATGACAAGTCCAAAGTGGAAAAAGCGTCGCTGAAAGCGGATGATGACGACGATGACAATACGCTGGGTCCGCTCAATGCTGCCCATGCCTCGGCACGTGCAAGAGAACGGGCCGCACCAAATTCGTCCGTAGGCAAGATTGCAACTTATGAGCGCGCACGGGAGGATGCCTTGGCGCTGACGGATCCCGTACTTCGGGAACAGGCACTTGACGATGCCGAAACTCAACTCGAATCAGCCTTTGGTCGCACCCTGACCGACGCACAGATCGATCGTGTCAACGCATTGCTGGACGCAC
>NZ_JBBNAN010000015.1:0-34989 GCF_037994405.1 Phyllobacterium sp. | reverse complement strand
CGTTAACGAGCATGTCCGCGGTCTCGACGCCAACGCCGATGACACTGGCGATCAGGCGAACCATCGCGTGAGGTCCATTCTCACCAGCCGCGGCCGCCTCCAGCTTGCACAGCCGTTCCTGCTCGATGGCCTTGATCTGTTCACGCACCAGACGCAGCCGCGCCATGTCGCGGCGGAACTCGGCCTGGGTATTCTCAGGAAGAGGGGCGCCTTCCGCCGTCCGCAGCGCGGCAAGTTTGTCCTCTGCTTTGCGTAACTTCGGATTGAATCCGCGAATTCCCAGGCGCACGAGCGTCGCTCGCATGCGGTTCACGATGCGGGTGCGATCGCCGACCAGTTTTTCCCGCTCGCGTTTGGCCGCTTGGCGTCTTCTTCGTCAATTGTGGGGATAGCTGCCATGTTGCAGTGGCGCTTTTCTCCGCGCAGCCAGCCAAGGAAAACGCGCATCAGCAGCTCCGTGTCGAGGCGGTCGGTCTTCGCACGCCGGTGCTCACGCGACACGGCGACGCTCGATGCATGCATGACATAAGCTTCGATATCGCGTGCCCTGAGCCAGCGCGCCAGCCAAAAGCCGTCGCGTCCCGCCTCGTAGGCCACAACAACGCGGTCGATTTCATGCCCTGTCCGGGTCGCTTCGTCGCGCCAGCGATCCAAGAGCCGCAGCAACTCATCCTCATCGGGCGCCAGCTTCTTCAAAGGGTTCCGTTCGCCCGGCAGCAATCCCGCGACAAGCCAACTTGATTGCCTCATCTCGATTACAACGATGATTGTGCTACCCTGGCAGAGGGTGACGGTGCAACGGCTCAGATCATTCGATTGCGGCATGGGCTCTCTCCAACGATTTATAAAGAAGCGCCAAAAGTGCCACACCTTAACCGCCGACCTATAGCATCTTAATGGGGCCGTTTCCGTTCCCGGCTGGAAGTCGAAGCCGAGCTGGTATCTGGTGGCCACCGACGACAGGATGATCCCTCCGGACGCGCAAAGGGCGATGTCACGCCGGGCTGGCTCGACGACGGTCGAGGTCCCCGGTAGCCACGATCTGTCCCGCCAGGTTTGTGATTTGACTTTCAGGACCATTGGTAGATCCTCCCGATGGAAAGGGCTCTCGAGCAACCAGAGAGTTAAGGGGACCAATGGTCCTTTCCAACCCTGTCCAAGGGTCTCGAAGCCGCGTTAAGTCTTCCCATTCGCATCGACCGCCCGGGCCGAAAGGCTTACCTTTCCTCGGAAACCTGCTCGCCTTCGGCAAAGACCAGCTCGGTTTCTTTACTGAAACGGCGCGTCTATATGGCGACCTCGTTTCGCTGAATCTAGCTGGATGGCCTGCTCTTATCGTCAGCGACGTAGAAGCGATCGAAAAAATCCTCGTCAAAGATCATAAGAATTACATCAAAGATCGGCTCATCTGGCGCCATGTAACGGCGCTCTTCGGGAACGGCTTGCTGACCAACGAAGGTGAATCCTGGCAACGACAGCGCCGGTTGGCCGCCCCCGCCTTCGCTGGCCAGCAACTTCTTGCATATGACAGCGAGATGGTCGCCCTCACTCACAAGATGCTCGATCGCTGGAAGAACGGCCAGATCCTAAACATCCACCCCGAGATGATGGAACTGACATTGCGCATCGCCGCGAAAACGCTGTTCGATTCCAAGGTCGAGCGGGACATTTCCGATATGGATCGTGCGCTAAACGACCTCGTTATGGAGATTGCATCGCGCATTAAACGTCCGATTATCGTTATTCCTGATGCAATTCCATTGCCTGGCCATCTAAGGTATCGGCGAGCGATCCGAACGGTCGAAAGGGTCGTTTCATCAATGATAGCCGAGCGCCGCGCGGGCGGTCTGGAAAATCGAGATGATTTTTTGTCCCGTCTTATGGCAGCGCGTGACGAGACGGGGAAACCTATGTCCGATGAGTTGCTTCGAGACGAGGCGATCACGCTCCTTCTTGCAGGGCACGAGACCACGGCGCTAGCGCTTTCATGGGCGTGGTTCCTGCTCGGCCAGCATCCGGAGGCTGAAGCCCGAATGGCGGCTGAAATCGCTGACGTGCTTGGCGACCGTCCGGCGACGACCCACGACCTCCCGCACCTGAAATACACTGAAGGCGTCGTAATGGAATCGATGAGGATCTACCCGCCTGCCTGGGCGATGGGCCGCGAATCCATCGGCCCTTTCGAACTTGGCGGTTACGCCTTCCCGGCCGGAATGACCATCTTCATCAGCCCCTGGATCTTGCATCGCGACCCGCGTTACTTCGAGGAGCCAGATGCGTTCAGGCCACAGCGTTGGATGGGCAATCTCGCACACGAGTTGCCGCGCTTCGCCTATATGCCTTTCGGCGGCGGACCGCGCATCTGCATTGGGCAGCGTTTCGCTATGATTGAAGCAATTCTGATCCTGGCGACGATGGCGCAGCGCTTCTCGGCCGAGTTGCAGTCGGATCACAAGGTGACGCCGTTTCCGTCGATTACTTTACGCCCAAAGGGCGGTGTCTGGCTCAAAATCAAAGACCGTCAGACCCGGCACTGACTCCAAGGATTCATCTCGCCGTCAGGTCCGTGTCGGCGCATGTGGGCAGCAGCTTCAGCGATAGTGAAAGACAAACAGGATTTTGAGGATCCGTCTGTTGTTACGAGGTAAGCGGCTGGGGCACGGTGCGAAAACCTCGATATCCTACGCCATCGATGCATCTGTTGATGTTCAACACGCAGGACCGCTGCCATTAAGGGGCGCCCGAAATCTCGGCAGTGGAACGGGACACCACGTTTGCTCTGCTGATGTTGAGAGTTGTTGAACTGATTTGACCGGTCGAAACGACAGCCGTCGTGTGCGGTGATTTTCCCGTTTTGAACATGCGATTGGTCCTACGCTAACGCTTTGCTTGACACGTTGGATACTTTGCCGCACATTCCCCTCAGGCAAATTAGTTGCCACACATGAATAATAAGAACCGGAAAGCGGCTAAACAAAAGGGGATAAAAATGGAAGCTACAGTAATTTCGCATGTTGTTGATGCCAGTCTGACCCGGCGCATTGATCAAATGCATGCTCGTGACCGGGCAGGTCTAATTCTTTTCATCCTGGTGCTCTGGAGTACGCTCGGATTCGCGCTTATACGTGTATGGTCGTACATTTCCATTCCAGCAATTGGCATTATTCTCTCTATCGCCTGCGGCTTCGTGCTTTTCTTCAACACGGCGGCGGTGATTGCCATGCTTCGGCACTACACCGAAGACAAGCACTTCATTTATGGCCTCGACATCAAACATCTCGACGAGATGCGTCGGCGTCGTGGTTGAGGAGGGCAGGATGGCTTACAAACCCCCAAAGCAAGGCCTTTTCGGCCAGGTATTCGACGTCCTGACGCTACTCGTTCTCACGGTCGGCGCTCTCTATATTCCGCTCTATATGGGGCTTGCGGGGGCAGCGAAAGTGCCTAACCCGATCGCCAACCCGACATGGCAGAGACTTGGCCAGAACACCACCGAACAACAGCAATGGGCCGCTCTCGGCATCACCGACCCCTCAGCGGCCAACGGCATCATCACTGCCCGCTTCGATTATAGCTTCAGTTGGGTGGCGTTGATTGTCATGGCGTTGCTGGTCATCGGCTATTTCGTTCTGGTCGTAAGGCTCTCCGACAGGGAATACCGTGAGGTTATAGAAGAACGTTTTGGCGAGAAGAGGTAGGAGATCATCATGGATTTGTGGAGCAAGCTGGAATACGTGGCCTGGGCGCTGTCGTTCGTGTTTGGCGCACTGATGGTGTTTGATCTGATTCGTACCGATTCAACTTATGACAACGATCTGCTGACCTCCTCGCGCGAAGGCGAGATTGAGGTGACGGCAGAGCGTCACATCATCTGAGGGTGGCCGGCATGGCAAATGGAACAACAAGCGAAGCGCAGACTGAACGTCTCCAGCTTCTGCGGGTGCTCGGCCCCGCGCACATCTGGGCGCTCGGCGTCGGGATCGTGCTGGTCGGCGAATACATGGGATGGAATTTCTCGGTCGGGAAAGGGGGCATGATCGCGGGTTTGATTGCCTGCTGGGTTGCGGGGCTACTTTACACCTGCGTGGCCATGATCGACTCGGAGGTTACCTCTACTGTTGCCGCTGCAGGTGGCCAGTACGCCCAGGCAAAACATATCGTTGGCCCATTGATGGCCTTCAACGTAGGGCTCTTCCTTGTGATGGCCTATACGATGCTGGAAGCGGCCAATGCGATCACAGTCGGCTTTCTGCTTGACAGCGTTGCTGGCATGCAAGGCCATTCCGGTCTCGATCAGCACCCCTTTATCATACTTTCCATCATGTTTTTGGCGTGGCTCAACTATCGCGGCGTACTGGCAACACTAACCTTCAATCTCGTGATCACCGCGATCGCTTTCCTTGCTATCATCGTCTTGTTCTTGTCGGTGCAGTTCGGTGCTTCGAGCGTGCCGCTCGACTTCTCCGCGATCACCAACGATCCGTTGCCCTATGGGTGGGTCGGTATTGTCGCATCGCTACACTTCGGCCTCTGGTACTATCTGGGTATCGAAGGAACGTGTCAGGCAGCAGAAGAGGTGCGTTCGCCCGCACGCTCGTTACCCTACGGCACGATGGCAGGAATTATGACTCTGCTGATCGCAGCAACCATGACTTGGTATGTCTGCTCGGGCCTCATTCCATGGGAATATCTCGGCCAGGCTGGCACCCCTCTGTTTGATGCCGCCCGTGTAACTGGAAACAGCGGGCTGATGGTTCTGCTCTTCGTGGGCACGATGTTCTCTACCCTTGCCTCAGCCAACGGTTGCATCAACGATGCCTCGCGGGCATGGTTCTCGATGGGCCGCGACCGTTACCTGCCAAGCTGGTTTGGTGCCGTGCATCCGGTCTATCGCACGCCGTACCGGGCCATCGTTTTCCTGGTGCCGATCGCGCTCATCTTCGCGCTTGGTGCCCCTCTTGATCAAGTTGTAACCTTCTCGATCCTTTCCGGTCTGCTCGGCTACACGTTCATGACCTTCAACATGATAATGTTCCGAAATAAATGGCCGTTGCACACCATCAAGCGCGGGTACGTTCATCCCTTTCACCCGCTGCCTACGATAGTGCTTCTTACGTTGTGTTCAACGGCCTATTTTGCGGTGTTCCTCGGTTACGGCACGCAGCTGATCGCCATGATGTGCTTCTACATCATCGCATCGCTTTGGTTCCACTTCCGGCGCTACCAGTTCGTTCGGCGCGGTGATCAGTTTACCATGCCCTGGCCCAAGCCGCTCGGGTACTGACTAGCGTGAATCGTACATCAGCAAGGATGGTATGCGTGCAATGATCACACAGATCGTGTTCGGGGTTTTCGTTGCCGCATGCTGCTTGTGGATCGGAACACTTGCTCTCAGAGAACATCGGGCCGTGCTCAGCCAACGCCGCGGACTTCTCGACGAGGCGGCTAAGCTCTTTAGTGATGCTCGCGTCGTGGTCGCAGCCGATCAGTTTCCGGTGCTCGTCGCACGTCTCGACCGACACCGGGAGGTCAAAATTGAGCTTATTGCGGACACCATGGTGTTCCGCAGGTTGCCGCAGCTCTGGTTGATGGTCACGCTGAGGAGAACCGACGGATTGCAGCGACCGGTCATCGGCGCGCTGGCGCGGCCAACTGGCGCTGAATATTATTCACTTGTGCACGACTTACCGGAATGGATGATGCCGCCAGAGATGGACACTTCGCTGTTGATGAGAGGCGACGGGCAGGCCACGCCGACCCAAGTGGAAAGAGTCTCGGCGATGTTCACCAGGCTATTTGCCGATCCTACCGTCAAGGAGGCGGTTGTCACGCCGAGCGGCACCCGGCTTATCCGGCAGGCTGCGCAAGGTGAGCGAAGTATGCATCTGTTGCTTCGTCAGACCCGTTTCTTGCTGGCATCGATTTCTCCGGATCTGGTCAGCACAGCAATTTCAGAGGCTGAGGCCTTGGGCGCGGCCCTGACGGAAAGCGCATTCACAACTTCCGATCACGTAGCAGCTTGAGTCGCTCATGCCTAAGCCACTAAACCCCTATCTCGTTCTCGCTCTGGCGATTGTGTTACCCGGGGCTGGTCACGTGGCGGTGCGTCAGGCGACCCGGGGCCTAGCCTTCGCTTTTTTTGTAGTCCTGTTTTCAATGATAACCTACTCGACGACGACGTCCGATCAGTCCTTCATCGGCCGCCACGCGGGCGGACTCTTTGTCTGGGCGCTTTCCATACCCGATGCTTATCGTCGGGCCAGAATTCGGTCCGCTACACGGTCATAAAATTATACGGTGGCACCACACAGGAGAGGTTTGTTCGACGCCGGTTTTCCGTCCACGCACTGCAAGCGGACGGAGATCACCCGTAGTGGCATGGAGACATTCGGCGATGGCTTCAGCGTTGGGCGGAGTTGGCGGGGTAGCTGATAATCGAGAGATAACGAGCGGGTAACTTCACCAGGATTTCAGGGCCGTGGGGAGCGTCCGAGTCAAAGAATAAACTGTCTCCGGGCTGCATTGAGTAGAGCTGATCGCCATGGCGGTAGGCCACTTCACCTTCAAGCATGTAAATTAGCTCGATACCTAAATGCTGAAAGGTCGGAAAGACATCCGAATCGGCAGTCAAAGTGATGAGATAAGGTTCGACAACGACACCACTGGTGTTATTGTCGATGTGACCGAGCACATTGTATTGATGGCCTGCGCGCGAGCCTCGACGTTCGACCTCGACACCTTGCCCAGACTTCACAAATACGGCATTTCGCGGCTGTTCATATCGAAGGAAGAACGCTGTCAACGGGACACCAAGAGCCCGCGAGAGGGATTGCAAGGTCGTCAGGGACGGTGAAATATTACCGTTTTCAATTTTTGACAGCATGCCAAGTGAAATACCGGTGGTGACTGCAAGATCGGAGACCGTTATTCCGAGCTTCTTTCGATAGGCCCGTACCTCGTGCCCAATCGCCATCTCAAGATTGTTTTCTTTCGGCTCCCGAACTGCATGGGGATCTTGAGAAAAAACGGGCGTCAGTTTTTGATTCTGCGCGGTTGCTTGTCTGTTTTTGTTGTCCATATTTTCCTCTAAGGGCTTTCACAATATACTATCGTGAGAGTGAAATTTCTTCAACCCTGAAGAAAATATTGCTGGAAGCTCCTTTCATTCCGTTAACCGGAATCCTGAATCTGGAGGCGATCGTTGGATCAGTTCGCCTAGCCCATACGTTCGGAGGCATAGCTGCCAGGACTTGCGGGAAAAACGATGGTGCGGTTGCCATTTTTGAACACGCGCCTGTGAATATGCGCATGCACGGCCCGCGCCAGGACCTGGCTTTCGACGTCACGCCCTAGTGCTACATAGTCCTCCGGGCTCTGGGCATGGGTGATACGCACTATGTCCTGTTCGATTATCGGACCTTCATCCAGATCGGCCGTCACGTAGTGCGCCGTGGCACCGATAAGCTTCACGCCTCGCTGATGCGCTTGCTTGTATGGGTTCGCCCCTTTGAAGGATGGCAGAAATGAATGATGAATGTTGATGATCTTCCCGGACATTTCCTTGCAAAGGGTATCTGAAAGTACCTGCATGTAGCGGGCAAGAATGATTAGCTCCGCTCCACTGTCGCGAACGATATCGCGAAGGCGCGCTTCTGCCTCAGCCTTGTTCGCTTTGGTAACAGGAACATGAAAGAATGGGATATCGTGATTGACAACAACCTTCTGATAATCGAGATGGTTTGAAACCACACCTACGATGTCGATTGGAAGCGCCCCAATCCTCCATCGGTAAAGCAGGTCATTGAGACAATGACCGAAGCGGGACACCATTAGAATAACCTTCATGTTCTCGCCAGCGTCATGAAAGTCGTAATCCATTTCAAGCTTCGCCGCGACATCTTCAAATCCTGCCCTGATGTCGGCTAAGGTGGATCCCGTTTCGCTAACCGCTGTGACGCGCATGAAAAATCGGCCTGTGTCGACATCATCGAACTGGGCGCTATCGATGATGTTGCAGCCGTTGTCCGCAAGATGGGTAGCGATTGCCGCAACAATCCCGCGGCGGGTAGGGCAGGTTACGTTGAGAATGAATTTCGACATGGTGTCCCTAAGGTCAACGGATTAGTTGCGGTCCGGACTGGACCGTTTGAACGGCCGAGCAAGGATCGCGGCTCACAGATAGACCTATATGTCAAGAGTTGTCTGATGTTCCCACTCTGTGAACTGGGAACAATAGGTATTCCATTCGCTGTGCTTGAGCTTGAGGTAAGCGGAGGAGAACTCCGTTCCCAGGGCCGCCTGAAGCTCTTCGTCCGATTCGTATGCACGTAGCGCATCGAGCAGGTTCAAGGGCAACTTCGGTGCATCGGTGACGGTGTGACCGTCTTTGTACATGTCTATGTCATAGTGTCGGCCGGGATCGGCATTGGTTCTCAGTCCGCTGAGGCCTGCAGCTATGATGATTGCCTGAAGCAGATAAGGATTAACTGCCCCGTCAGGCAGGCGTAGCTCGAAGCGTCCTGGACCTGGCACCCGGACCATGTGCGTGCGGTTGTTACCAGTCCAAGTAACTGAATTTGGTGCCCAGGTCGCGCCTGAAACCGTTCGCGGCGCATTGATGCGCTTGTAGGAATTAACCGTGGGATTCGTGACCGCCGCGAGAGCCGACGCATGTTTCATTATTCCGCCGAGGAACGTCTTGCCATTTTCCGACAGACCGAAAGGCATCCTTTTGTCGGCAAAAGCATTGGTCCTGCCCTCAACGTCCCAGACGGATATGTGACAATGACAGCCATTGCCTGTGAGGCCTTTGAAGGGCTTGGGCATGAACGTTGCCCGGAGACCGTGTTTCTCGGCGATCGATTTGACCATGAATTTAAAGAATGAATGTTTGTCCGCCGTGTTTAGCGCGTCATCATACTCCCAGTTCATTTCAAACTGGCCGTTCGCATCTTCATGATCGTTCTGGTAGGGCTTCCAGCCAAGCTCCAGCATATAGTCACAAATTTCCGCGATGACATCATACCGGCGCATGACTGCCTGCTGGTCGTAACAGGGCTTTTCTCCCGAGTCCCGCTGATCCGAGATTTGTGAGCCATCGGGCGTGACCAGAAAAAACTCGGGCTCCACGCCCGTCTTTACCCTCAGTCCCTGTTGTCTCGCTTCACCGACCAGCCGTTTCAGTACCACGCGGGGAGCCTGTTGCACGGGCGCATCTTCCATCATGCAGTCGGCGGCAACCCAAGCAACGTCCCTTTTCCAGGGAAGCTGGATGACCGACCCTGAGTCCGGTACCGCGAACAGGTCGGGGTGGGCGGGCGTCAAATCCAGCCATGTTGCAAAGCCCGCGAAACCCGCGCCATCTCTCTGCATGTCGGCAATCGCTTGTGCAGGAACGAGCTTGGCCCGCTGGCCGCCGCAAAGGTCAGTATAGCTGATCATGAAATATTTGACGCCGTTTTCAGCAGCGAATGTAGAAAGATCAAGTGTCACGTCATTCCCCTTTATTAGTTCAGACACCCAGTTGCACAAGATCGGCGGGCCGCACCTTCCGAAGGCAGCCCGCCGCTTTTGTGACTAAAAATTACCCTTTCCGGGATACCAGTTTGTACCCGCCAGTGGGATTTGCGCCATTGCCGCCGCTTCCATTGTCAGGGCGCAGAGGTCCTCCGGTTCCAAGTTATGAAGGTGGTTTTTCCCGCATGCCCTGGCTATCGTCTGGGCCTCAAGCGTCATCACCTTGAGGTAGTTGGCAAGACGCCGTCCTGCGGCAACGGGATCAAGACGTTTGGAAAGTTCAGGATCCTGCGTGGTGATACCCGCAGGGTCCCGGCCCTCGTGCCAGTCGTCATAAGCCCCTGCAGTAGTGCCGAGCTCCTGATACTCCTTTTCCCAACGCGGGTCGTTGTCGCCGAGCGCCACAAGGGCCGCGGTGCCAATGGCAACCGCATCGGCCCCGAGAGCGAGCGCTTTCGCCACATCAGCGCCCGAACGGATGCCGCCTGAGACAATCAGCTGGACCTGGCGGTGCATGCCGAGATCCTGCAATGCCTGAACAGCCGGACGGATACAGGCAAGTGTCGGCATGCCGACGTTTTCGATGAAGACATCCTGCGTCGCGGCGGTGCCACCTTGCATGCCGTCGAGCACGACGACGTCTGCGCCAGCCTTCACGGCCAAGGCGGTATCATAATAGGGGCGAGCACCTCCTACTTTGACGTAGATCGGCTTTTCCCAGTCGGTGATCTCGCGAAGTTCAAGAATCTTGATCTCGAGATCGTCCGGACCAGTCCAGTCAGGATGGCGGCAAGCTGAGCGCTGATCGATCCCTTTGGGAAGGGTGCGCATCTCGGCAACGCGATCAGAGATCTTCTGGCCGAGAAGCATACCGCCGCCGCCCGGTTTAGCACCTTGACCCACCACAACTTCAATTGCGTCGGCACGGCGAAGATCCATGGGATTCATGCCGTAACGTGAAGGGAGGTACTGATAGACCAGCGTCTGGCTGTGGCCCCGTTCCTCATCGGTCATCCCGCCGTCACCGGTCGTTGTGGACGTGCCAGCTATCGTTGCCCCGCGCCCCAATGCTTCCTTCGCATTGCCGGACAACGCGCCGAAACTCATGCCTGCAATGGTGATTGGTGTCTTAAGCTGAATCGGCTTCTTCGCGAAACGTGTCCCAAGAACGACGGATGTGTCGCACTTTTCACGGTAACCTTCGAGCGGATAACGGGAAATCGACGCACCGAGAAACAAAAGGTCATCAAAGTGCGGAACCTTGCGCTTTGTGCCAGCGCCACGGATGTCATAGATCCCTGTGGCTGCTGCGCGCCGGATTTCCGCGAGCGTGTAATCGTCGAATGTCGCCGATTTACGGGGTGGAGTGTATGGATTGTGATAGCTCATGGCGTGGAACCCCTTCCGCTGCGTCAGTAGGCTTCGGCGTTATCAATGTTGAAATTGTAGAGTTTGCGCGCCGACCCGTAGCGCTTGAAGTCTTCCGGCCTGACGCCAGTAACGCCCGCCCGCTGAAGAAGTTCGGAGAGTTTTGTCAGATGCTCAGCCCGCATT
Organism: Phyllobacterium sp.; assembly: GCF_037994405.1. GTDB lineage: Bacteria > Pseudomonadota > Alphaproteobacteria > Rhizobiales > Rhizobiaceae > Phyllobacterium. The sequence continues at coordinate 23,919 of NZ_JBBNAN010000015.1, read as the reverse complement.
TCTTTCTCGATGCAGTCGGAGCCGAGACTTTTTACGGTACCACGCACGAAAAGCTTCGCCTCATAGAGGCTATCCCCCAAAGCGTCGCCAGCGTTCCCGAGCACCACGAGGTGGCCGGATTGCCCCATGAATGCTGACATGTGGCCGATACTGCCGTGAACGACAATATCAATGCCTTTCATCGAGATGCCGCAACGGGATGCGGCATTTCCTTTGATCACCAGAAGGCCGCCCCGTCCGGTGGCTCCCGCGTACTGGCTCGCGTCACCCTCAATAATTACTGTTCCGGACATCATATTCTCAGCGACGCCCGGGCCGGCAGAGCCGTGAACCGTGACTGTCCCGCCGTCGTTCATTCCCGCGCAGTAATAGCCGACTGAACCTTTTATCTGCACGGAAACGGGGGCATCGATGCCGACAGCCACCGCATGGCTGCCGCGCGGGTTGATAACTTTGAACTCGGTATCGTTGGACCCCGCGGTCAGGGAGTGCAACGCGCTGTTGAGTTCCCGAAGGGACGCTGTTGATAGATCGAAAACAGGCATGGCTCTTAAATCTTCTCCAAGTTGAGCGCCGCGCGTCAGGCGGCCTTAGTGTTCCCAGAAGTAGACAGTGGCCGGTTCCGGCTCCCAGACCTTGGCGTTCTCGATCCCCGGCAGATTGACCAGCGCACGATATTCAGAGCCGAAGGCAACGTACTGGTCAGTTTCGGCCATCACGGCTGGTTTACACGCGATTGGATCGCGCACGACGCCGAAGCCGGACTTGGTGCCGACGACAAAGGTGAAGAAGCCATCAAGGTCTTCCAGCGCGCTCTTTAGCGCCTCGCCTAGATCACTGCCGTCGGCCATCTTCGCGGTGAGGTAAGCGGCGGCCACCTCGGAGTCGTTCTGGGTCCCGAAGCTCATGCCCTCGCGGACAAGTTCCCGTCGTAGATTGTTGTGGTTGGATAAGGAACCGTTGTGCACCAGGCACTGGTCGGCACCTGTCGAGAAGGGGTGCGCGCCAAGCGTGGTGACCGCCGATTCCGTAGCCATCCGTGTATGCCCAATGCCGTGCGAGCCGCTCATGGCGCGGACATCAAAACGGGAGACAACATCCTTTGGCAGTCCAGTTTCCTTGTAGATTTCCACGCTGTCGCCGGAACCCATTATACGTACGTTGGGTCTGATTTCGGACAGGACGAGGCGGACGTCATCGAGCCTGTGTGAATCGACTTCAATGACTGCGTGCGTGCTTTTCACTTTTACTGCGGCGGGGACTCCCGCCTTCTCCAGATCTCTGTCCAGTCCGTCGAAATCAGCCTTGGGGCTCGCCGATTGTATCGTGACTTTGGCTCTTCCCGACTGCGGTGAGCCGTATATTGCAATGCCTGCGGAATCCGGCCCCCGGTCTGTCATGGTGATGAGCATCTCCGAAAGCAAGGCTCCCAATTGCGGTTCAAGGCTACGGTCTTTCAGGAACAGTCCAACTATGCCGCACATGGCACCCATCTCCTTCTTGTCGATGATGCAATTGCTAGCAGAGTGATGGTTCCAAATCAATCGCCAGGAATAAAATATTCTTGTTAGGCAAGATTTGAACCATGAGTTGCCTCCCGGACAATCACCAGCTCTTCGATACGGTCCCCGGGATCCCGTGATACTCTACTAAGGCGACCGGGCCCGCTCTTAAGCGAACGGGAGAGGGCTCATGCCTTCTGAAATTTCCAAGGAGTCCATCTCTGCCTGCTGCGACAGCAAACGGAGGCAATCATCGAACGGTTTTTGGCGAAACGCCGAAATAGGCTTTGAATGATCTTGATAGGTGCCCCGGGCTTGAAAATCCTGTAGCAAATGAAACTTCCGCTATTGAGAGCGGGCTCTGCTCCAAAAGACGCCGTGCGTGTTGAAGGCGTATATGCTTATACTTTTCCAAGAAGCTGGACTTAAGTTGCTGTGTAAACAGACGGTCTAGATGACGGGTACTGACACCAGCAAAAGCCGCCATCGCAGAGCGGTCAAGAGGCCGCTCAATCGTCGCCTCCATCTTCTCGAGAACTGAAATCAACGCCGGGTGCCGCGTCCCGAAGCGCTCCACGGTCGAGGCGCGCTGCGGAGCTCCTGGCTCGGCAACTGCCGTGTGCAGGTACCAGTCACTGACGCGCCGCGCAAACGCCGGACCCAATCGCTCAGCCACGACGGCGTGCATCATGTCCAAGGGCGCAACACCGCCGCCGCAAGTAATACGGTTACCGTCAAGTACATAGCGGGCCTGGCGGGGCAAGAGATGCGGAAAAGCCTCCTTCAACGCAGGAGCGTGTTCCCAGTGGATGGTGAAATCACGGTTATCCAGAAGCCCTGCGGAGGCGAGCACGTATGAACCGCTTGATATCCCGCCGATACGCACCCCTTGGCGCGAGAGGCGGCGCAGAACTCCGTAGATCCCTTGCGCCTGCGCCCAGTCGGACGGTCCGCCGCCCGCACATACAAACAAAGTATGGCACTCGCTTCCCGCAGCGGATATTGCTTCACACGGGACTTCTATCCCGGCGGAGCATCGTACTCTCTCCCCGTCACACGACAGCGGCCGGATATTGTACAACGTCTTTCCAGCGAGAAGATTGGCAGCCCTTAGCGGTTCGATTGCAGACGCGTAGGACATCAGCGCGAAATTTTCGATAAGAAGAAAGCCAAACGTTTGAGTTACAGCGGAGGCTTTGAGCGACATGGCTCAAATCTATATGTATCCGTCTCTTTGATGCAAGGAGAATTCGGCAATCCCGGTTATCCCTTTTACATTCATGCAACAAAGTTGGCGGATATGCGCTACTCAGCACTCTCAATTTTTCTGAACGGGCTTCGTGGCAACCAGGGGTGGAAGCCAGCGTGGCGCGAACCGCAGCCCAAATCCCACTATGATGTGATCATAGTGGGCGGCGGCGGCCACGGACTTGCAACGGCCTATTACCTTGCAAAGGAATTCGGGGTCACGAACGTTGCGGTTATCGAGAAGAGTTACATCGGCTCCGGAAACGTCGGGCGCAACACGACCATCATCAGGTCGAATTATCTGCTGCCCGGCAACAACCCATTCTATGAATTTTCAATGAAACTGTGGGAAGGCCTGGAGCAGGAACTGAATTTCAACGCAATGGTTTCCCAGCGCGGTGTCCTCAACTTATTCCACTCAGACGCACAGCGGGACGCCTATACTCGCAGGGGAAACGCCATGCTTCTGCATGGCGTTGATGCGGAGTTACTTGACCGCGCTGTCGTACGCAAGATGCTTCCATTCCTTGATTTCGACAACGCGCGTTTCCCGATCCAGGGTGGGCTGCTTCAGCGGCGCGGTGGGACTGTACGGCACGATGCGGTTGCCTGGGGTTATGCGCGCGGCGCAGACCAGCGGGGTGTTGATATTATTCAAAACTGTGAGGTCATTGGTATACGCCGCGACAATGGGCGCGTGACTGGCGTGGAAACAACGAAGGGATTTATCCGCTGCGCTAAACTCGGCCTAGCGGCGGCCGGGAATTCCTCGCGTGTCGCATCAATGGCAGGGCTGAAACTTCCCATTGAGAGTCATGTACTACAGGCGTTTGTGTCGGAAGGGTTAAAGCCTTTCATTGACGGCGTCGTAACCTTCGGTGCCGGCCATTTCTATGTTTCGCAGTCTGATAAGGGCGGGCTGGTGTTCGGCGGCGACATCGATGGGTACAACTCGTATGCCCAGCGGGGCAATCTTGCAACTGTTGAACATGTGGCGGAAGCGGGAAAGGCCATGATCCCAGGGATCTCCCGGGTGCGCGTGCTGCGTTCATGGGGTGGAATCATGGATATGTCCATGGATGGCTCCCCGATCATCGATCGCACTTCCCTCGACAATCTCTACCTCAATGCCGGGTGGTGTTATGGAGGCTTCAAGGCGACGCCGGCTTCCGGTTTCTGCTTCGCGCACCTTCTGGCGCGGGGCGTTGCACACGAGACAGCAAGAGCCTTCCGTTTCGACCGTTTTGAGCGAGGCCATCTGCTCGACGAAAAAGGCCAGGGCGCTCAGCCCAATCTTCACTGAGCATTAGGAGATACGCGAACATGGCAAGCCTTGTTCCTTGCCCGCACTGCGGGATGAGACCAAAAGAAGAATTCACAATTAAGGGTGCTGCAATAGCACGTCCGGGATCGCACGCGGATTCCAAAGAGTGGATGGACTATGTCTATCTGCGCGACAACCCCTTCGGGACTTATGACGAGTACTGGCATCACACGTCAGGGTGCCGTCGCTGGCTCGTTGTGACACGTGACACGGGAACGCATGAGATCAGGGCGAGCTGTGATGCAACTGTCACAGTTAAGACTGGTGTTGCAGCATGACATCATATCGTTTGGACGAGCGCGGTCTGATTGATCGTCATACAAAACTGCCGTTCACGTTTGACGGGAAGCGCATGACTGGCTTTAGGGGGGACAGTCTCGCGTCAGCTCTTCTCGCCAACGGCCAACAACTCGTCGGGCGCAGTTTTAAGTACCATCGTCCGCGCGGTATTCTTACGGCAGGAGCGGCAGAACCGAATGCCCTATTGACGGTCGGGCGAGGAGGACGCACCGAACCCAACACACGCGCAACTATGCAGGAGCTTTATCGGGGCCTCGAAGCGAGAAGTCAGAACCGCTGGCCCTCCCTTGAGTTTGATATTGGGTCGTTCAACAGCGTCCTGTCGCCATTCCTGAGTGCTGGGTTCTACTACAAAACCTTTATGTGGCCGTCTGGGCTGTGGGAGAAACTTTACGAGCCGTTGATCCGAAGGGCCGCTGGCCTCGGCACCGCAAGCCATGAGCGGGATCCCGATGCCTACGAAAAGTGCTGGGCACATTGCGATTTGCTCATCATCGGTGCGGGACCCGCAGGCCTTGCCGCAGCACTGACGGCCGGACGCGCGAAAGCCCGCGTAATTGTCGTTGATGAGCATGCGGCGGCCGGGGGCTCTTTGCTCTGGGAGACCGCAACCATCGGCGGTAACCCTGCAGCCGACTTCGTGACGCAGACCCTCGACGAACTCCGGTCCTTGAGAAATGTCCGTGTCATGACACGCGCGACCGCCTTTGGCTCCTATGACGGCAACGTGTTCGGCATTCTTGAACGCGTGCAGAAGCATGTCCCCGAGCCCATCTCGCAAAAACCGGTCGAGCGTATCTGGCGCATTGCCACCAAGGTGGCGTTATTGGCTACCGGGGCCGAAGAGCGGCCTCTCGTGTTTGGCGGCAATGATGTGCCCGGCGTAATGATGGCGACGGCAATGCGCGCATATCTTAATCGCTATGGGGTGGCCCCAGGTCAGCGAACGGCAGTCTTCACCACCAATGACAGCGGCTATGCGCTCGCCCGCGATCTTGAATCAGCTGGGGTCAATCTGGTGGCCATTATTGACAGCAGGGCAGGAGCGACATTTCCCTACGGTGGTAAAGCCCGCGTATTACGGGGTGCCGTCGTAACCGACGCAAGAGGCGGTAGGTTGCTGTCGTCCGTTGATGTTTCCTATGGCAGCCGCACAGAGAATTTGAAAGTGGATTCGCTGGCAATGGCGGGTGGATTCAGCCCCATTATCCATCTCGCGTGCCACCGTGGCGGCAAGCCGCGTTGGTCCGACGAGCGGTCTGCGTTCATCGCGCCTGAGACTACGAAGGGTATTACGCTTGCAGGTTCTGCAGACGCGGCTGACGGATTAGCAGAGTGCCTGGCAACCGGTGCAACAGGTGGTGCGGCCATAGCGCAGGACCTCGGCTTCAGAGCTTTCCCCTTTGAGCCGGGCGCAATTGAAGGAGACGTTCCCGCTACCCCAGCAAGGCCGCTCTGGTCGATATCCGGAGTCAAGGGCAAGGCCTTCGTGGATTTTCAGAATGACGTGCACCGCAAGGATATCAACCTGGCGGTGAAGGAGGGCTACGGCCATGTCGAGCACGCCAAACGGTATACAACAAACGGCATGGCAACCGATCAGGGCAAGCTGTCCAACATCAATGCGGTTGGCCTGCTGGCTGAGGCACGTGGCGTCTCGCCTGCCGGGGTCGGCACGACTACTTTCCGGCCATTCTATACTCCGGTATCGTTCGGAGCATTGACCGGGGCACACACCGAGGGACATTTCCAGCCCATACGCAGGTCGCCGCTGCATGAGTGGGCGAAAAAGAACGGCGCAGTCTTCGTCGAGACCGGGCTTTGGTACCGCTCGTCCTGGTTTCCGCGTCAGGACGAGGTTACATGGCGTCAAAGCGTCGATCGTGAAGTGCGCAATGTGCGCACCAACGCCGGATTGTGCGATGTGTCGATGCTTGGAAAAATCGAGATCTGCGGTAGGGACGCTGCGGAGTTTCTGAACCGCGTCTACGCAAACGCGTTTCTCAAGTTGCCCATAGGCAAGGCCCGCTATGGCCTGATGCTTCGCGAGGATGGCATGATCTACGATGACGGCACAACAAGCCGTCTTGCAGACGACCGTTTTTTTATGACGACGACTACGGCGTACGCTGCCGGGGTCGTGAACCACCTGGAGTTCTGCTCGCAGGCGCTGTGGCCCGAGCTTGATGTCCGGTTGGCCTCTGTGACGGATCAATGGGCTCAGATGGCGATAGCGGGTCCGAAATCCCGGACGATTGTTCAGAAGATAGTGGATGAGGATATCTCCAACGAGGCATTTCCGTTTCTGGGAGCAAAAGAGGTATCACTTTTCGGCGGACAACTCCGCGGGCGGCTTTTCCGCATATCGTTCTCAGGGGAACTGGCCTACGAACTCGCCGTACCCGCAGGTTATGGTGAGAGCGTCGCTGACGCCCTGATGGAAGTGGGCTCCGAACACGGCATCCAGCCCTATGGCGTTGAGGCCCTCAGCGTGCTCCGCATTGAAAAAGGTCATGTGACCCACAACGAGATCAATGGAACCGTCGTGCCCGCTGATCTCGGCATGGGCAAAATGGTCTCGGCTACAAAGCAAGACTTCATCGGCAAGGCGATGGTCAGCCGCGAGGGTCTTATTTCACCGGATCGGCTTCGGCTGGTTGGCGTAAAACCGATCGATCCGCGCGCGTCATTCCGCAGCGGATCCCACATCTTGAAAAAGGGCGCGGGGGCCACCCTCGAAAACGATCAGGGCTATGTCACTTCAAGCGCTTTTTCTCCCCACGTCGGCTCGACGATTGGCCTGGCGCTTGTCAAGCTCGGTCCCGAGCGGCATGGCGAGGAAGTTATCGTGTGGAACGGGCTATCGAAGGAGTTCACCCCCGCCCGTCTTTGCGATTCTGTGTTTGTGGACCCTGAAAACGAGAACCTTCATGTCTGAATATCGCGTCACCCGTCGCTCTGCCCTTGACTCGAAACCGCTCAGGTCAGACAGCATAAGCATTAGCGCGCTGCCCGAGGGCCATGTCATCCAGATCCTGGGAAAGGATGGGGGGCCGGACCTGCGGTCGTTCCTATCCGAAAAAATGGGAGATGGCGCGAAGTTTGCTGTCCGGATTGCCGCGCCTTTTCAGTGGTTCGTTGTAGGAGACCGGGCACTGTCGCCTGGCGAGACAGCCACAATGCTTGAAGCCCTTCATCCGCACGCGGCAGGCGTGGACCAGAGTCACGGGCGTATCCGGCTCCGGGTAGAGGGATCAACGGTAGAGCGCCTTCTGGCAAAAGGTACAGGAACAGACGTGTCAATGGAGGCGTTCCCTGTTGGTCACTCCACCACGACGCTCATCGGTCATATCGCAGCGCACGTCACGCGTGTTGGTGAACACGCGTTTGAGATCATGGTCCTGCGCGGGTTTGCTGAAAGCCTGTGGGACGATTTTGCCCGCATGGCGCAAGAATTCACCTGAGACAAACATTTTTCGCGGGGAGTAGTCATGACAGTTATCATAGACGGCAAACAGGTGGCCGCATCGGTTCTTGATGCGGTAAAGGAAGCCGCTGCTAAGTTGGAAAGTGAGACGGGGAAAAAAACGGGATTGGCCGTCGTGATCGTCGGTGACGATCCCGCCAGTCATTCGTATGTCGGTGCGAAAAGTCGAATGGCGAAGGAATGCGGCTTCAATTCCATACAACATACGCTCACACCCGATACGACGCAGGACGAGCTGGCAGATCTTGTTCTCCGTCTCAACGATGATCCGGACATACATGGCATTCTGGTTCAGCTGCCGCTGCCGTCCCATCTATCCCCTGACCCTGTTATTCAGTCGATCCGGCCCGAAAAAGATGTCGACGGTCTGAACGTCACCAATGCCGGCAAGGTGTCGATCGGAGATACCAAAACGGGGCTCGTATCATGTACGCCGGCAGGCGCAATGATCTTCGTGCGTAGCGCACACGGCGACGATTTGTCCGGACTGAATGCGCTTGTAATCGGCCGCTCGAACCTCTTCGGCAAGCCAATGGCGCAGTTGCTGCTTAATGCCAATGCCACGGTCACGATCGCCCATTCAACTACGAAGGACTTGCCTGCATTGTGCCGCACCGCAGATATTCTTGTCGTTGCGGTGGGCCAACCGGAGATGGTGAAGGCTGGTTGGGTCAAACCTGGCGCAACTGTTATCGATGTGGGCATCAACCGGGTCGAAACACTGGAGCGGTCGGGCAAGTCTCGACTCGTCGGGGATGTCGCGTTCAAAGAATGCGTGGAGGTAGCAGATATTATTACGCCCGTACCTGGCGGCGTCGGTCCGATGACGATAGCGATGCTCATGGCTAACACGGTTACAGCAGCTATCCGCGCGAATGGGTATCCCCACTTCGCATTCTGAGCAATGTCCGCGCCTAGAATTGAGCAAGGCCATAGCATCCGGCCGATGCTTGGCTTTAAATCGCTAAAGGCGGCCGACATTATCCTTTCTGGGGTCGAACTGATCCACATGATACGCAAACGACAGGCGAGATTTTAATCAAGCGCCAGCACTGCTGAACAGTTCAATACCTTGGCTGCATAAGGTGCAATCAGAGGCTCCGGTAATTCCGCGTCTGAGCGTTTTCAGCCGGTTGATTTGTCCTTCGGTCTGGCCATTGCTCCAGCGTTCAGTCAGTGCGTTTTTGACGGCGGTGATATCCCGCTGCAACGTGCGAGCAAAGCGCTGCACGGCGTAAATGCCAGATTGCTGGGCATTATCAAACCAGATCTCATTCTCCGCCACCCTGATTAACTGCAGCGCGACACCGCACGAGGGCGTTATTGCAAGATCCAGCTAAACTGAATCAGCCAGAATTAACTATCTGTTAACCATTCGCCGCATATACCGTTGAAACGAAAAATTAACTTAGATGACCAAAATGCTAACAGATTCTCAACCAATACGCCTCAAAGGCCGCTCGTTTCTCGCCCTTGTGCTTGCGCCCGAAGCACCGATTGATCGTTGGCTGGCCCGACTAGACGACCTAGCATCGCGTTCTGCGGGCTTTTTCTTGGGTAAGCCGATCGTTCTCGACGTTGAGAATCTACAAACTGACCGTGCTCAGCTAACGCTCCTGATTGACGAGCTTGCCAGGCGCGGGGTATCGCTCATGGGGATCGAAGGGGCACGCCCTTCACTCCTTGCTCCTGGTATGCCACCAGCCATGAAGGGAGGGAAATCTGCAACGGATTTCCAGGCCCCAGCGCAAAATGCAGCAAAAGAACCATCCACCGGAACCAACCAACCTCCGGTAACGTCTACGAATTCCCCCGGCGGAGCGCAGATCCGTGTGATGCCGTCGATCATCATAAAAGAGCCTGTGCGATCAGGGCAATCGGTGATCTTTCCGGAAGGCGATGTAACGATCATCGGGTCAGTTGCCTCAGGCGCTGAAATAGTCGCCGGTGGCTCAATCCACGTCTATGGCACGCTACGAGGCCGGGCTATGGCGGGATCGGCCGGGAACGCATCGGCACGCATTTTTTGCCGCAAACTTGAAGCGGAACTGTTGGCCATTGATGGCCTTTACAAGACAGCGGAAGATATGGAGCCGCAACTTCGAGGGAAAGCCGTACAGCTATGGCTCGAAGGAGACACCATATTGGCAGAAACATTTGGTTAGGTCAGTGCTTCGGGGAAGATAGGAAAAGAATATGGGAAAAGTGATAGTAGTTACCTCGGGCAAAGGAGGTGTTGGTAAAACAACGTCAACCGCCGCACTTGGCGCCGCGCTCGCCCAGCGCAATGAGAAGACAGTTGTCATCGATTTCGATGTGGGATTACGAAACCTCGATCTCGTTATGGGCGCAGAACGTCGTGTCGTCTATGATCTGGTCAACGTCATCCAGGGTGACGCCAAATTACCACAGGCACTCATTCGCGATAAACGGCTCGATACGCTCTTCTTGTTGCCCGCATCCCAAACCCGCGACAAAGACAATCTCACAGCTGAGGGTGTCGAAAAGGTCATCGAAGATTTGAAGAAATCGTTTGATTGGATCATTTGCGACAGCCCAGCAGGAATTGAACGTGGGGCGACATTAGCGATGCGGCATGCCGACGTGGCAGTCGTCGTAACGAATCCGGAAGTCTCGTCGGTTCGTGATTCAGATCGAATTATTGGCCTTCTTGACTCCAAAACGATTAAAGCTGAACAGGGTGAGAGAATTGAAAAACATCTCCTCTTAACGCGCTACGATGCCGGCCGGGCTGAACGAGGCGACATGCTGAAGGTCGATGATGTTCTCGAAATTCTATCCATTCCGTTGCTCGGCATTATTCCGGAGAGTCAAGATGTCCTACGCGCGTCTAATCTTGGCTATCCTGTAACCCTGGCTGATAAGGATAGTGCACCAGCCTTGGCATATTTGGATGCCGCGCGACGCCTCGCGGGCGAAAATGTCCCAGTCACGATTCCGAGCGAAAAGCGCAGTTTGATAGGTAAGATATTCCGGCGGAGGGCAGCATGAGCATTTTCCGTTTCTTCAATAAACAGGCTTCGGCGCCAAAGGCACGCGAGCGTCTGCAGATTTTGCTGGCCCATGAACGTGCGTCACAAGGGCATTCTGACTTAGTCCTTCAGTTGCGGGAAGAAATTCTGGCAGTCGTCGCCAAGCACATACAAATCGATAGAGAAAAAGTTCGCGTGAAAATGGGTAGCGATAATCAAGTCTCGACGCTGGAAGTAGACATTGAGATTCCCTTGGAGGCTGGTGTCCGGGCTGCATGACGGAAACGAGCTAAGGGATTGGAGGGCAAAAGCCAAGCCATTGAAACGAAGGGAGAATAGTATGACCCGGGTTGCACTTCTTGAGCGGCTGAAAGAACTTCAGGGAATGCCAAAGTTTCAAAAGCGCGATATTTGCACAGTCAGTGCGTTCCTGCCAATTGATGCATTGGCCAAGCACGTGGCTCTTTGTGAAGAGGCTGTTGGGATCGACCTTAAGGCTGCCGAAGCGCACTCAGCGTCTTGATGGTGGCTTTGAGGGTTCTGTTTGCAGATAATTTAGGGATCAAATCGAGGCATTGGCCGTTGGCTCAGAGACCGGTAATTTCTGAGCTGACATCCGCCAGGATTTGTTAGCATCGAGGATAGACAGCGGCGAACTTGGTAAGCTGGTTGCGTGTTGGCGCACATCCGATGTTAACCTACGAGTAGTGGACCATGTGCTTGGCTGAGAACGCTGATCAAAAAACCTTGACCGACTGCATGAAGACTACGTCAAGGCCCAAAACTGACGATATCGAGGCTGGCCAAGCGATTTATTCGCCATTGGTCCTTGGTACATACGATTGGATGGTTCTCGGATCGTCCAATCAAGGGTGCCAGCCCCTGTCCAATTTCTTGCTCAATCCAGTCGTGTCGCGACAAGCTTGCCGTCCATCATCATCGGGATGATGACGAGCTTCTTATCTTCCATGAATTCCAGATCGGCACTGCCTTGATTAAGGTCGATCAACTGCTCGGCTTTTCCGTCCGGATGAATGCGAAAGAGCGCACCTGCGACCCAATCGGTAACGAGCCAGTTTCCCGCCCCGTCCGGCTCCAGACCATCAAGATTGCCAACAGGCTCGCCGGGCCCAATATCTGAGATCACCTTCGTCTTTAGATCGATCGTGATCAGATGACCGGCCGTCTTCGACGAAAAATCCGGCTGGATATCGCGGCCCCAGCCGGCGACGAGAAGGCGACCATCCTCAACGCGCAAGCCGTTCGGGTGCAGGAGCTCCTCGCTCTCGAGCCATACCGAGAGAGCATCGTTGTCCAGAACATAGATCCTGTTCGCCAGCATGTCGGAGACAAAGACACGCCCCGCCTCGTCAACAGCGGTATCATTGAGGAACTGAGCGCCTTCTGCGGCCCACGTTCCCGTGATCTTGCCGTTCTCGACATCGATGGCCCTCAGCCGATCGATGTCGGTGACGAAAAGGGTGTCACCTTTCATCACTAATCCCTTGGGCGCATCGAAGCCGGTCACCCACTCGGCCGTCTGCAACTTTCCGTCCGGCGAGACCTTTGAAAGGTATCCGACACCGTCCTTGCCCGTGGGCTCGCCAGCAATATTGGTGACGTAGAAGATGTTCCGCTTGGCATCAAAAAGCACGCTCTCAGGCGCCTTGAACCCATCGAGCGACCAAACCTCCTCTGCTGTCGCAGGTAAGCCTGCCAAGCCTAATAGTAGCATAGCAAATAGCCCTGACCGGAGCCTGATCATGATAATCTCCTTTTGTCGTTTGTCTGGCGTTTCCGGGCAGAGCGGCAACCACGCATTGCGCAGGCTTTTATCTCGAGGCTCGGAATTGGTCTTCGACTGCTCCAACGAGCGATCGTCCCTTGCCAGGTAATGTCGGCTAACTTAGCCTTGTGGACTTACAACTTTCGAGATGAACCCTTGTTCCAACGGCAATAGCCTCAAAGGCGTATTGCGAACGAAAGTGACGAGGCGGTTGTCTTCACAGCCGAGGTTTTGGGCGATTGGGGTCAATCAGCAGTGGGAACCTTGCGACGCTTCGCCGGGGAAAGGGAGAGCCAGTTGACCAAACAAATCGACACCAACCTTAGGGTTATCCTCATCGGCGGTTCATCCAATGTCGGGAAATCAACGGTGGCAGACGCCCTGGCCGAAAAGCTCGGCAGGTGTTGCGTTTCAACCGACAGCCTTGCCAAGCACCCTGGTAGGCCATGGCCCCAAAAAAGAAGAAAGTTCCCGATCATGTTCTCGAGCATTACCTGAGCTCGAAAGCCAATGAATTGGCGGAATCCGTCATTCTCCATCCCCGAACGATGTCGCCGCTCGTCGCAGAGCTTGTTCGCTCGACAGTGAAAGGAGAGGAACGGGAAAAATGGTTCTCGAAGGATCGGCACTTTGGCCGTTCATCACCGCCGGTCACCGCTTGAAGCAAGTTGCAGCGGTTTGGCTGACCGCCAGCCCCGAAATGCTTCGTGCGCGGATTCACCAGGCAAGCCACCAAAGAACTGATTGGTAGCATACTCGAAGGTCTCAAATCACCGCGGTAGCTTGGGACGAGACATCTGGGAACCAATCAAAAAAGGCTGTTATCGGCATTTTCAAAGGAACATTTATCAATAGCATGCGAATTTGAACAAGACGGCATTAGAATTGGGAAGGTTTTGGGGAACGTCATGCGCAACTTCGAAGATCCTGGTCGGTCGCTGGCCGTTGCCCGTCACGGGATGGCGGCAACCTCACATCCGGCCTCAACCCTGACGGCCATCGAGATCCTGAAGGCAGGAGGCAACGCCATCGATGCGGCCGTGGCGGCCGTGGCGGTTCAGTCTGTCGTCGAGGCGGGCTCGACCGGTGTCGGCGGGGACTGTTTCGCAATGATAGCGGTGGAAGGATCCATCGACATGCGCGCGTATAACGGCTCGGGCCGGACGCCGGCCGCCCTGACTCGCAGCGCGTTGCGCGCCGAGGGTGTGACAGCAATCGAACGCTCTTCTCCTCATGCGGTCACGGTTCCTGGAGCGGTCGATGCCTGGTGCCGCCTCTTAAGCGACTTCGGCCGGATGCCGATGGCCGAGGTCCTTCAGCCGGCAATCGCGATGTCACGCGAGGGTTACCCACTGACGCCCCGTGTCGCCGCCGACCTGGGCCTGCAGCGCGATCTCCTGGCGGCGGACCCAACCACCCGCGCCACCTTCCTGGTCGAGGGAGAGGCGCCGGCGGTCGGCAGCGTCCAGCGCCAGCCCTTACTCGCCGATACGCTCGACGCGATCGCACGCGACGGCAGGGACGCCTTCTATCGCGGCGCCGTCGCCGAGGACATGGTGGACTATCTGCGCGGCCTCTGCGGCCATCACACACTCGACGATTTCGCCAGCGCTGCAGGAGACTACGTTACACCCATCTCCACGACCTATCGCGGCCGCACCATCTACGAATGCCCGCCGAATGGCCAGGGCGTCGTCGCCCTCCTGATCCTGAACATCCTCTCACGTTTCTCGCTGTCCAACGACCCGTTAGACGCCGATGATCTGCATCTCCTCCTCGAGGCAACACGGCTCGCCTACGCCGCGCGCGACGCGATGGTCGCCGATCCGTCTGTGTCGGATGTGGCCGTCGAGCGCATGCTGTCGAGCGCACTTGCAGATCGCCTCGCCCGTAGCATCTCCCTCGATCGGGTCACCGAACCGCTGACGTCGTTCGACACCGTCGAGCACAAGGATACCGTCTATCTTTGCGTGGTGGATCGCTACCGTAACGCGGTCAGCTTCATCAATTCGATATTCAGTTCCTATGGGAGCGGGCTGATGGCGCCACGCTCAGGCGTGTTGTTCCACAACCGTGGCCAGAGCTTTTCGCTTGCGGCAGGTCACCCCAACGAAGTCGGCCCCCGCAAGCGTCCGATGCATACGACCATCCCGGGAATGGTCGCCGAGGGCGGCCGCGTCGTCATGCCGTTCGGTGTTATGGGCGGCCACTACCAGGCTATGGGCCATGCTCATCTGTTATCTCGGCTCTACGATTGTGGTCTCGATCTTCAGACCGCCATTGACCTGCCGCGCCTATTTCCACTGCCCGCTACCGCGACGGTGGAGGCCGAGGAAGCCATCCGCACCCGCATCGGCGCCGAACTAGAGCGCCGCGGTTTCAAGGTTCAGCCGCCGCGGTTGGCCATCGGCGGCGCGCAGGCCATCCGGATTGACTGGGAGCGCGGCGTCCTGATCGGAGGATCCGACCCGCGCAAGGATGGGATGGCGTTGGGCTACTAGCTCTGCCCCACAGGAGTCGTCAAAGCACGAACGTCTTGCCGACCGCGGATGGAACGACCCTCTCGCCATAGGCGGCGGCCAGTGCGCTCACGGCGCGCCAACCCGTGCAGTGCCCGGGTGATATCAATTGCAGGTCAAACTGCGCCAGCCCTTCGACCGTCTCCGGGATAATTGGCTCGTTAATCCCGGAGAGGTGGAAGCCGCCAAACACGCCATAGAGCGGGATATCCGGAAACCTTGCCTGCGCGTGCGTCAGAACGTTGATCGGGCCGGCGTGCGAGCAGGCGGTGAATACGACTTGCCCCTTGCCGGCCACGTTGATCGCCACGAAACGCTCGTCCGGCATTACCTCGTCCGGCTCCCAACTGCCTACCGTGGTCTGGCGATATTGGCCGGGAAACCCGCGTTCGAATCCGGTCACGCGAGGGATTTCGCCACTCACATAGAACGTCTCGTCAAAAAGCAGCTGCTCGTCTCGGGTAACGATGACATCGGCGCCGTTTCCGGACAGGACATCCACGCTCGGCACCAGCTCCATCGGTCGAAACTGCCCGTCAGCGGATTTAGTCGCGCGCAAGGCAAACATGTCGGGGTGCATGTAGGTCGGGACGGGCTGCCCGCCATTGCCCATTGTGATCATTTGGAGGGCGCGCGGCATTGCACCCCCATGATCCCAGTGACCATGCGAAAGCACTATCGCGCCGACTTCGCCGAGATCGACGCCGAGCCTGACTACATTGCGCTCAAACACCCATTCCTCGGGCCCGGTGTCGAACAGGAGCGTGCGGCTGGCGGATCCAGTCCGGGCGGTGATCAAGCAGGAAAGCCCATGCGCGGCGCAGCACAGGCATTTCCCGGACAGCCATTGCATCCCGCGACGGCGCTGGCGCGCGAACTCGGTCTCGACGAAACCAGGATTAGACGAGAGACTGTCGGTCGCGTTGTCGACCAGAAAGATGACTTCTGCCGTATCGACGACTCTCATGGAAGCGGCCCACCTGACGATGCATAGGGGCCACTCTATCCAAATTCGGGTGCCGCGCATAGTAATGGAGCAGCTGTGGCCAGACCCAGATATCCAGGTGCCGCGTCAAAGGTCACGGGAAGACTGCGGGCTCCGGGAACAGCCTGACGTGGCGCCGGACGACCGACGCTCCAGATCTGAAAACCGGCTGCTTCAGCATTTTCAACCGAAAACGCATTGCGAAGGTCAACCAGGACCGGAAATCGCATGGACTCTTTCAGGCGAATAAGGTCAAGGCGGCAGATAACGTCCCATTCCGTGATGACCACAACGGCGTCGGCGTCACGGGCGCATTCGTAAGGATCGTCAAACAGCTCCACATTCTCAAGCAACTGCGCCGCATTCTTACTCCCGACAGGGTCGTAGGCTCTGATTTTGGCGCCGAAGCGTTGCAATGTTTCGATCAGCGGCACAGAAGGCGCATCGCGCATGTCGTCGGTGTCGGGTTTGAAGGTCAGTCCCAGCACTGAAATCGTCTTGCCGTCCACATCTCCGCCGACCGCGTCGATGACCTTGAGCGCCATTCTCCGTTTGCGCGCTTCATTGGCCGCGACAGTCTCTTCGACGATGCGCAGGGAAACGCCATGGTCCTGAGCCGTGCGCAGAAGCGCCAAGGTGTCCTTGGGGAAGCACGAGCCGCCGTATCCCGGGCCTGCATTGAGGAAGCTCTTGCCAATGCGGTGGTCGAGTCCCACGCCGAGCGCCAGTTCAATGACATTCGTACCAACCTGCTCGCAAAGATCGGCAAGCTCATTGATAAAGGTGACTTTTGTGGCAAGGAACGCATTTGAAGCATATTTGATCAGTTCGGATGCGCGACGCCGGGTGACGACGACTGGCGTCTCGTACTTCGCCAGAGGACTGTAGAGCGTTGTCATGGCCTCTTTTGCTCTGGCATCTTCAACGCCGATGACGACGCGGTCCGGATGCCGGAAATCAGTGATTGCTGATCCCTCGCGAAGAAACTCGGGATTCGAGGCAACCGAAAAGCTGCCGGTGGGCCGTACCGAGGAGATGATCTTTTCAACGACGTCCCCTGTTCCAACCGGGACAGTCGACTTGACAACGACAATTGCATCGTCCTCGAGAGATTGTGCGATTTCTTTGGCCGCGAGATAAACGAATGAGAGATCAGCATCGCCATGACCGGTCCGGGGCGGTGTTCCTACCGCGATGAAGATCATACCGGCACCTTTCATCGCGCCGATCAGATCAGTGGTAAAGGACAGGCGTCCGGCGCTATGATTGCTCACTACCAGCTCCTCCAGACCGGGCTCGTAAATTGGCAGCTTGCCTTGTTTGAGCTGCGCTATTTTTTCTAAATTCTTGTCAACGCACACAACGGTGTTGCCCCATTCGGCAAAGCAGGTGCCACTGACCAGACCGACGTAACCTGTTCCGATAATTGTTATTTTCATCTTCTCTCGCGCTTTTGGCGCCCTTCTTGTTGTTCCTAGGTGATCATGGGGAAGCTTGCCCGACCTTCGCCCCGCCGACTTCACGCGCTCTCCAGGAAGGCAGTCGTCTCGGATGCAAACAGGTCGTCAAAATACCGAATTGTCTGCTCCAGGCCCTTCATCAACGGGACTTCTGGCCGCCAATGGAGTTCGCGCATCGCCAGAGAGATGTCGGGACGGCGCTGGCGTGGATCGTCAACTGGCAAAGGCTGGCAGACAATCTTCGAACGCGAGCCGGTCAGGTTCACCACATGTTCGGCCAGCTCGCGAACTGTGAACTCATCCGGGTTGCCCAGATTGACAGGCCCGGTGAAGGAGGGTCCAGCCGCCATGAGCCGCACCAGGCCCTCAATCAGATCATCGACAAAGCAAAATGAACGGGTCTGCGAACCGTCACCATAGATGGTGATGTCGTTGCCACGCAGCGCTCGTATGATGAAGTTGGAAACGACGCGGCCATCGTCGGGACGCATGCCCGGTCCGTAAGTGTTAAATATCCGAGCAATCTTGACGTCGACGCCATGCTTCTTCTGAAAATCAAAAAATAGCATTTCCGCGCGCCGCTTGCCCTCGTCGTAACAGGCACGCGGACCGAACGAATTCACATTGCCCGAATAGTTTTCGACCCGAGGATGTACATTCGGGTCGCCATAAATTTCCGGGGTGGATGCCTGAAGAATGCGCGCACCATTGCGCGCTGCAAGTTCAAGCAGGTTGAGAGAGCCAAAAACGCTCGTGTTCGTTGAGTCCGCCTGATAGTGCCTCGGTGAGGCAGGGCAGGCGAGGTTATATATCTCGTCTACCTCCAAGTCGAGCGGATTAACAACATCGTGCCGCAGGACCCTGAACGTGTCGAAGTCTCGCAGGTGGCGGATATTGCACTTCAAACCGGTCGAGAAATTGTCGGCGCAGATGACGGAGTTTCCCGCATGAAGCAGGAGCTCGCAAAGATGCGCCCCGAGGAAGCCCGCACCGCCAGCAACGAGAATGCGCCGCCTGGCGATCGCGCCGGAGTGTGTTGGAAATAAGTTAAACATATTCATAACAGGCCTCCCGATTTGTATCTTTGTACTGTTCTGATGAGACCTCGTTAATCTTGCATGGTAACGGCAAGGGTCTCTTTTATTGTTCGGTTGCCCTAATCTGTACCTTGTTGGCGGGGAAAGGTCGTTAGCCTCGAATCCTGAAACTTGCCACCGCGTACATAATTTGCGCAGCGTCGTGCGATGGGCGCGGGCATCGCAGGAGGGCGCCATCCACTACATCACGTTGATTGAAGGACAGGCACATTAAGCCCCGTGCTGAAAGTTTCAGACGAGCTGGCCACTGACGGCCTTCCACTGAGGCATGGCTTACTCCAGAAACAGTACGTCCGAGGGTTTTGTCGCAGCGCTTCCGTAAGGGAACATCATCTACGCCCTTAGAACATCTGACATCTCCGAAGTTTCACCGGAGATACGCGTCATTTCGACCGGTCGATCATCTACTGTGCCTGCGTTGGTACCTGACCTATGGACTGAACGTCTGCGCGATCTGGAAGAAATGATGGAAGAGCGTCCTCGGCACACTTGTCAAATGTCCAAATCTGGACTATGTCTAGAAGAAGACAGGAGGTTTTTATGCAGCATGCGCAGGCTAAAAATCCACGAGCAGGGCAGGGGCCGCAGCGCCTCGCAACCGATCGGTTTGCGACAGCAACACGTAAGAGACTTAGCGCGCCGGCCTTGCGGACCTTCCTGGCTATCGCCGATCTCTGGGGGCTGAGCGAGGAGCAGCGTCTGCTCGTGCTTGGCTATCCATCCAGGTCAACTTACCACAATTGGGCCAAACAGGCGCGCGAGCACGGCGTGTTCACGCTGGACGTCGATACGCTCATTCGGATCTCTGCCGTGCTTGGTATTCATCAGGCGCTCGGGATCCTGTTTCCCAACGAACGGGCGGGTGTCGCGTGGCTCCGGACGCCGCATTATGCGCTCGTTTTCGGAGGACATCCGCCGCTCGATATCCTGACAAACGGGACCCAGGATGGCTTGATGACCGTTCGCCGGTTTCTCGATGCGGCGAGAGGCGGCATCTACATGCAGCCTAACACCCTCGACGAAGCGTTCACACCTTACGATGATGAGGACATCGTCTTCCGGTGAGTGATCGTTTTGGCCAAGCGCCGCGTCCATCATACCGGTTGATCCCGTCGCAATTCCCACCAATCGGCCTTTTCGACACTGTTGCGACGGCGTCGGATCTCGAAGCAGTCATGGAGCTCGTCGGGTGGACCAACGATCGTCTGGTTGCGGATCGCATCCAACGGCTTCCCGAAAGCGAATGGGTCTATGGCACTCCCAACGCCAGCATCGTCATGGCGGCGTTTCTGCACGTTGCGCCGGGCGGCATGCGCTTTAACGGAGTGGATTTAGGCGCGTGGTATGCCGCCGCTGACCTTCGCACGGCCGCCGTCGAGGTCGGACATCATCTTCGGCGCGAATCCGTCGCGCGGAGTGTTGCGACGATGGTGCGTTCCTATAGATGCTACACGGCGAGCTTGGTTGGCGACTATCTCGACATCCGCAGAGAGCAGATGTCTCGGCCCGAGATCTACGACGGCACCAGCTATACGATGTCGCAAGTACTTGGTGAGCAAGTACGAGCAGACGGCGGTGCAGGCATTCTCTATGACAGCCTTCGACGCAAGGAAGGTGTAAACATTGCCGCACTTCGGCCGCGGAATATTCTGGACGTGACGCAGGCCGACCACTTCGAGATCACCGTCTTCGCCCATGATCGCCGGATCGATGTGCGCAAGCTCTCGAGTTGAGGGTGGATGCGTCGTCCGCGAGGGGGCAGCCGTACCTGCAACGTAAGCGTGCGGTTGACCATCCCTCGAGATTTCGCCCGAAGCGCTGAAGTTACGCACCCGCACGCGCAAGCAAGCTACGTTGCCAAGGGTCGCTTTGAAGTGACGATAGGCGGCAAGTCGACGATTATTGGGAAGGGCGGGAGTTTCATAGTCCCTTCCGGTGCGCGGCACGGGGTCAAGGCGCTAGGAAAAGGCCGCTTGGTTGACACGTTCACACCGCATCGTGCCGACTTTCTCGACGGATGAGGCGACTACCTAATTTTTGCAGGAAGTTGGCCAGCGCAAGCGCGCCCGGAGACCTGCCAGCGACCTGAACTTCGCATACGCTGATGTCCGATAGCCTGGAAAATGTGCATGGAAGGACGTGCATCGTGCCATCTATCAGACTGAAACGGCGAAGATTTTGCGATGAGGAACTGAAGATCATCGCCTCCGGTCGTGCCGAAACAGCAGAGCAAAGATTGAGAGAAGGCGGTGACGTCTGGTTATCGACGCTGAAGGTGGCCGTTGCGCATGCGACATCCAGTCCGATCCCGTCAATACCACTGGTCCGCTCGTTCAGATTTCTTTTGCGCGCAAAATTCGGCGAGCGCCTCATCGACCGCGGGGTCGAGCGGCGGCTTCTTGTATTCTGCCAGCAGCTTCTTCCAGCGTGCATTGGCGCGTGTCAGCGCATCTTGCTCACCGGCATCACGCCACTGCTCGAAGCTGTTATTGTCAGAGATTTCGGACTCCCAGAACGCCGTCCGGTAATTGGCGATCGTATGGGCGCAACCGAAGAAATGCTTGCCCGGCCCGACCTCCCGGAACGCGTCGAGGGCCATCTGATTGGGGTCGATGGAGAGGCCCGTCACATACGTGTGGAGCGCACTGCAAAAGTCGGCATCCAGAATAAGCTTCTCATAGCCCATCGTCAGTCCGCCTTCGAGCCAGCCGGCGGAATGCAGGATAAAATTGGCTCCGCACTGGACGGCCGCCAGCATCGAGACCGCGCTTTCGTTCAAAGCCTGGGCGTCGGCCACCTTCGACGATGTGAAAGCGCCAGAACAGCGGATCGGAAGGTTCAGCCGGCGCGCGAGTTGGCCCACAACCAGCGAGCCCAGCGCCGGTTCGGGCGTACCGAAGGTCGGCGATCCGGTTCGCAGGTCTGTCGAAGAAAGAAAATTGCCGAAGATCGTCGGTGCGCCGGGGCGCACAAGCTGTGTCAGGGCGCATCCAGCCATAGTTTCGGCCAGCGACTGTGCAATCGCTCCCGGCGTCGTCACCGGCCCCATCGCCCCGCCAAGGATAAAGGGTACGATGACCGTTCCCTGGTTGGCCCTCGCATAGACTTTGAGCGCGCCCGTCATGGTGGCATCAAAGACGAGCGGTGAATTCGCATTGATGTTTCCAAGGATAACACAGTTCTGGTCTATGAAATCGCGCCCGAACACGATGCTGGTCATCTCGATCGAATCCTCGGCCCGTTCCGCAGACGTGACTGAGCCCATGAAAGGCTTGTCCGAATAGCGCAGATGCGCCGCCACCATGTCGAGGTGTCGCTTGTTGACCGGAATATCGACCGGCTCGCAGACAGTACCGCCCGAATGATGCAACCAGGGAATAGAATAGGCGAGCTTCACAAAGTTTTCGAAATCGGCAAGCGTCCCATAACGCCGGCCCCCGTCCAGATCGCGCACAAAGGGCGAGCCATAGGCCGGTGCGAAGACGACATGTGAGCCGCCTATCTTTAGCGACCGTGCCGGATTTCGTGCATGTTGTACGAACATGGAGGGCGCGGATTTTAGAATCGAACGGAGCAGTCCTTTCGGAAAGCGCACCAGCTCGCCCACGACATCAGCGCCCGCACCCCGCCAAAGATCAAGTGATTCATGATCCTCGCGGAACTCGATCCCGATCTCCTCCAGGATCAGCTCGGCGGCGTCTTCGATCGTTTGCAAGCTCACTTCGGAAAGCAGATCATAGGTAGGGATGCGACGCTCCACGCCCGCGATGATGGTGGCCGCCTCAATGGCGCCGGCCGCCTGACGTCTGTTCGGGCGGCCTCTCGACCGTATCGAAGTCTGATCGCCTGGCTCGGCCATGCCTGAATCCTTTTGTTCCTTCGAAGCCACCTTCATTATGATCCCATAATTGATGAACCCCAAATAATCTGATGCTGACATAAGGGATAATCATGCAAAATCTGCGCTCCGGTCATGTAGTCCGACGAATCGGCTGCAAGCTGGACGCCCGCACGCGACATCTTGTGGCTCACCATGCGGCCGTTGGGGATGAGCCTGAGGAGATTGGCCTTGTCTTCAAACGTACGGCTCAAGAAAATCCCGGCCGCAGATGGGGGCAGCGGCCGGGTGCTGACTGTGGGAAATTTCGGGATGGGGCCAGCCCTCAAACGCTGCGCCTGTATAGTTAATAAATGATGAAGGCTGGCGCCCGGTCATCGTTGATGAAACGCAAGGCTTCGGTCAACGGGGACCGCTGACAACTGTCATCAGGAGACGTCGTACGAGGCCGGTTCCCCGGCAAACTTGGACGCAATTCGCGAAGCCAGATAGGCTTGGCGATCGATGACGGCCAGAAGATCATGAAAGCTCCGCTACACTAGGGCGGCCGGCTGGCTGAATTCCGAGCAAGGTATTCCGCTTAAAGTCGCCAGGATCGGGAAGGCCGGTGTCCGTCGGCCAAAGTCATTCCTAACCATCACGACGGAGGTGTTGTGGCACCTGGCTCCGTCGTCTCCGCAGTCATTCCGCAAACGCCGGCAACGAGTGAACGAAACCACTGGTGTGCGGGGTGGGTGTGCAGCCGTTCATGCCAGACAAGCTTGTAAATCAGCTTCTCGGTTTCGAAGGGCAAGGGGCGGACCACCAATCCATGCTGCGCGACAAGCGTTTGGCCATGTCCATGGATGAAACCGCCTGGCACGCAGGTCAGCAGGTCGCTTTTCGCGATAATCCGCAAGGCATCAGCAAAGTGATTGACGACGGTGACGATCGTCCGTGTCCGACCATGCAAGCTCAGCCAGCCGTCAACCACGCCCAGATCCATGCCCGACGGGGTCACCAGCACGTGGGAAGCTTTCACGAACTGATCCAGCGTCATCTCTTGCCCTAACGCGTGTTCGCGCCGCATCACGCACACGTAGTGATCGGTACGAAGCCCCTGCACGTGGATGTCACGAGGAAGCGCCGGAAACATGCCGACTGCGCAGTCCAGAGTGCCACGCTCGATTGCGTCGAGAGAGCTGTCATTGGTGTGGAAAGAAAACGCGACCCGGGCATAAGGCGACGTAGCCCTCAGCTTTAGCGCAATGCCACTGACCGCTTCCGCCGCGAGGCTGTCCGTAACCGCAATTCGGAAGCTGGTCGGGTCCGAGCGGGGATCGAAATGCTGGGGTGCGATCGATGCCCGGATCACCGCCAGCGAACGGTGAAGCTCAGGCC
>NZ_JBBNAN010000014.1:0-35107 GCF_037994405.1 Phyllobacterium sp. | reverse complement strand
CGAAAGCCAAAAGGCCGAACTCAGAAGGAAAATCAGGGAAGGAAACGGAAATTATGTTGAAGCCTACAAATATCTACACAAACAGGTCCAGAGCAAATTGCATTGCGCCGATCTGAGCGCGGCAAGGCGCAAGGAACTGGAGGCCCAGGAGTTTTGGCTGCGTAAGGCGACCGAGATCAATGGCAACGATCCCGACAGCCAGGCCAATCATTTTATTCGTGGCGTTACACGAAACGGCCTCCGTTTCGAGACAAGCGGGCCGATGCCGCGAAGATGCAAGAAATTTCGAACCGGATCGGTAAGCACGTCACGGAGGATGTTTTGTGGGATGGCAGGATTCCAACGATAGAGCAGCTTCAGGTCGTCCGGTCGATGCCGATAGACAAACATACAGCCGACCGGAGCGCGCCGAGACGTTGGCGTGCTCACCCATCCCGCTTGAGTTTTGGCCTGGATCTCAGCGCGCCCGTTGGCCGAACAGGATCTTCTTCGCGTCTTCGTCATTGGCAAGGTTGATACGTTCCGCCTTGCCGACCTCCACGCCGCGCTGAACGGCGGGACGGGCGCCAATCGCCTCAAACCAACGCTTGAGGTTGGGGAAATCATTCAGATCCTGGCCCTGATTGGCATGGGAAATCACCCAACCAAAGGAAGCCATGTCGGCGATTGAATAATCGCCGGCAAGATAGTCCCGGCCCTCAATGCGGCGGTTCATTACACCGTAGAGACGGTTGACCTCGTCGGTATAGCGGTTGATGCCATATTCGATCTTTTCCGGGGCATATTGGCGGAAATGGTGGGCCTGCCCCGCCATCGGCCCCAGGCCGCCGACCTGCCAGAAAAGCCATTCTTCGACAGCAACGCGGGTGCGTTCATCCTGCGGATAGAACTTGCCGAACTTCCGGCCCAGATATTGTAGGATTGCGCCGGATTCGAATACTGAGATCGGTTTTCCGTCCGGGCCTTCCGGATCGACGATAGCCGGCATGCGATTATTGGGTGCAATCCTCAGGAATGAAGGCTCAAACTGTTCGCCCCTGCCGATATTTACCAACTTCAAATCATAGGGAACACCGAGTTCCTCCAGCATGATGGAAATCTTCCAGCCGTTGGGCGTTGGCCAGTAGTGAAGTTCGATCGGCTTTGTTTGAGTCGTCATCGTGGTCTCCATGAGATCTTGGGCGGATATCACGGATGAACATAGGTCTCCGATTGCCTATCACAAGTGCCCCGAAGCCAATTGTTGAATGCCAGATGAACAGGCATCTCAGCTTTCATTCAGCCCGTCCTGCCTATGGTTGCAAGGACACAACATCTCGGGCCAAGGAAAGGGAGGGGATCATGGTACAATCGGCTACAAATTTTTCGCTGCTCTTTCTGCGTGCACTGATTTTCTCGGCCATTCTTGTCGGCCCCGTCGTCGCCTTTGCCGCAAGTTATGAAAGCCGGTCCCCTTCAAACGGCGGTGTCGGCCTTGTCCTCCTTGTGGCCCTGCAAAGAGTTTAACCTTCTCTCCTTTTCAACTGTCATATGAAGTCACTATATTGAGGTATGGACAAACGAATCGGAACGAAGAAACCCGTCACCATCAGCATGCCGCGTCATGTTGAACCTGCAGAATTTACAGATGCGAAAGCCGCTGTTGAGGCACTGAGTGCGCTCTACGAACGCAACACGCAGTTTCTCCGCGATGCGTTCGACAAGGTTGCCAAGGGCGAAGCCAGAGACACCACACATTTCCGCTCCTTCTATCCGGAAGTACGGCTCTCTACATCGAGCTATGCCCAGATCGACTCCCGTCTGGCCTTCGGCCACGTGTCGTCGCCCGGCCAATACGCTGCTACCATCACGAGACCGGACCTTTTCGGCAATTATCTCGAAGAGCAGATAAGGCTTCTCATCCGCAATCACGGCTACCCGGTCACAGTGCAGGAATCGACAACGCCAATCCCTATCCACTTTGCCTTCCTCGAAGGTACCTATGTGGAATCCTCCGTCGCCGACGCGTTCACGCGTCCGCTGCGTGATCTGTTCGATGTGCCTGACCTTAACGCCACTGATGACCGTATCGTCAACGGCGATTACGAGACCGATGATCTCGACAGTATCATGCCGCTATCGCCCTTTACTGCGCAACGCGTCGACTATTCGCTGCACCGGCTGTCGCACTATACCGCAACGCGGCCATTGCATTTCCAGAACTACGTGCTGTTCACAAACTATCAGTTTTACATCGATGAGTTCTGTGCGCTCGCGCGCAAACTGATGGCGGAAGGCGGCGGTGGCTACGAGCGATTCATAGAGCCGGGTAATCTTTTGACTGAGGCCGGCGGCCAATCGCCCTCCTCCGGCGTGCCGCTGGGGCGGCTGCCGCAAATGCCTGCCTACCATCTCGCACGCAGCGACGGTTCCGGGATCACCATGGTAAATATCGGCGTCGGCCCTTCCAACGCCAAGACGATCACAGATCATATTGCCGTGCTCAGGCCACATGCATGGCTGATGCTCGGCCATTGCGCCGGTCTGCGCAATACGCAGGCACTGGGCGATTATGTGCTCGCCCACGCCTATGTGCGCGAGGACCATGTGCTGGACGATGACCTGCCGGTCTGGGTGCCGATTCCTGCGCTTGCCGAGGTGCAGGTCGCGCTCGAACAGGCCATGGCCGAGATAACCGGGCTTGAGGGCTATGACCTGAAGCGCATCATGCGCACCGGCACGGTCGCGACGATCGACAACCGCAACTGGGAATTGCGCGACCAGCGCGGCCCCGTAAAACGGCTGTCACAGTCGCGCGCCATTGCTCTCGATATGGAATCGGCGACGATTGCAGCAAACGGTTTCCGGTTCCGCGTGCCCTATGGAACGCTGCTTTGCGTCTCCGACAAGCCGCTGCACGGTGAATTGAAACTGCCGGGCATGGCGACTGAATTCTACAAGCGCCAGGTTGCGCAACATCTGCAGATCGGTATCCGGGCACTGGAGAAGTTGGCCGAAATGCCACCCGAGAAACTGCACTCACGCAAATTGCGCAGCTTCTTCGAGATGGCATTTCAATAGGCTGGAGCCTCGCGACGAGGCTCCGATGTTCTTCGAAAACCGCAATCAGGCGCGCGGGCCGACCAGGGCGAAGAAGACACCTTGCGGATCGCGGGCGTGCAAGATCCACTGCCCGCCCGGTACCTCTACAGGTCCAAACAGCACCTGCCCGCCCTTGTCCTTCAGCCGGCTTTCGGCCGAAGTAACATCAGCTACGCAGATGTAATAGCGCCAGACGGGCGGATTCGATGGTTCCGGATTGTTCATCATCGCGCCGAACATTGCGCCGTCCCTCTCGATGATCTGATAGGTGCCCATTGGCCCCATGTCCATCGCCTCGCCCTTGGTCCAGCCAAACAGCCCGGAATAGAACTCGAAAGCGCTTTTCCAGTCACTGGCTATCAATTCATGCCAGCCGATTGTGCCGGCGGCCGGAGGCTTGGGGAAGTCGCCTCGATCATCAAGAGACGGCTTGAAGAGGCTAAAAGGCACGCCTTGCGGGTCGGCGACAACAGCAAACCGGCCAACATTGGGAATGTCCTGCGGTTCAACTGTTACCTTGCCTCCAGCGTCTTTGACGCGTGATGCATACTGATCGACATCATCGACTAGGATATAGCCGGACCACATGGACTCGACGCCGGTATTGCAGCCTTCGGGTGTGGTCATCATTCCGGCTACAGGCTTATTATCCACAGTCAATAATGTATATTTCATGTTCGGATTGCCGGCGTCCTGCGCACCCCAGCCGACGACATTGGAATAAAAGCTTTCCGCCGCCTGCGCGTCGCTGGTCATCAGCTCATACCAAATGAAATTACCGCGATTGGTCATGATGGCTCCTCCTTTTCATGATTGCCCGGACTATACTGAATGCTCGTGATTGAATGTTGACATTTACGTTGATATCAACATATATAGGCCATGTCAAAGCCGATCTTAGTAACCTACGAAACCACGATACACGTTCGCGACACTTGTATGTGCCTCGCCGTCCAGCGCGCTGCGCGCGCCCTGGCGCGTCGCTTCGACGAGGCAATGCGGCCATTCGATCTGACCAACGGCCAGTTTTCCCTGCTAATGTCGTTGAACCGGCCGCAGCCCCCCAACCTTAGCTCCGTTGCATCCCTGCTTGCAATGGATCGTACGACCCTGACCGCCGCTCTTAAGCCACTTGAGCGTCGCAATTTGGTGAACGTTACACCCGACCCAGCGGACAAGCGCAGCCGGTTGCTTTCATTGACACCCGAAGGCATGCGCCTGCTCTCGGATGTTACCCCGATATGGACGAGCACGCATCGAGAGCTAGAACGGCAACTTGGCGAAGGCGAACATGACCGCCTCCTGAGTAGTTTGACGAAGCTATTGTAATATCAGCTCGGCGAGTGAATCAGGCCGTATGGGAGAGTATGTTGACGAGGCGGCCAGACGGATCACGGACGTAGAATCGCCTCACGCCCCAAGGTTCGTCCGTAATGGCATACGTGATCTCATATCCCTCTGATCTTGCTCGCCCATAAATCTCATCGACATCATCAACTTCAATTGACAGATCGGGCACAGGCGTTCCCGATCCACCCTCACTTGCCACGCTGAGTTCTGGTTTCGCCGGTGCATCGCAAGCGAATGTCAGAATCCATCCGTGATCCATGACCACTTTGAGGTCGAGCAGCTTCTCGTAGAATTCGCGGACGCTGCCTGGATCACTGACAGCAAGATTGGCAACGATGCGCCTGACAGTCATGAGTTCACCTCCGCAAGATCCCTATCGGCCGAATTCCTAGCGGAATTCAGCTAGCACATGCAACGAAAGTCGGAGCTGATGCTTGGAAATGAAGGGCGGACTTTCGCCCACCCTTCGTTTTTCTGATTAGATGAAAAGAACCCGGATGCAGATTGTCCAGCTGATCCGGGTTCTTTTCATTGTCAGAGTGATGCTAAACGGCAAATACCGCATAGTTGACCTGCAAGTTCCAAAGGCAAGGCTGGTGCCGCAGTTGGAGAAGCCTGTCCTCTCCAATTCACCGCTGGCTCGGTGCATGCTGCTTCTGCTCTGAAACCATCCAACACATGACCGGGATTTTTCCAGACAGCAACGAATGCGGGGTTGTATATCCTTTTGTAAACGGCCTCGCCGCTTGTCTTATCAACCCCAAAAACACGCCGAATCCGCCATCTTGATTGCGTCGCAATTGCGGGCTTAAAGCGAAGCATGACGAACAATCACAAGCATTCCTGGCTAACACTTGCTGCCGTGCTGGTACCGATCCTGTTTTCGGTGCCACTGGTGCTGGGCTTCTTCGGCACGGTTCATCCGGTATTTGATGCGTTCGCGCATTTTCGCATGCACCTTGCGGTGCTGATGGCCGTTTCGGCTATTCCAGCGCTGTTTCTCGGACTGTGGCGGGAGGGTCTGATGGCGATTGTTCTGGCTTTGACCGCCCTTGCCACTGTGCTTGTTCCCACTCCGTACGCGGAAGCCGAAGTGGCTGCTCAATCGACGGAGCCTATCGTCCAGCCAGAATACAAGCTGATGCAGCTTAACTTGCGCCACGACAATGCGAGACCGGCAGATGTCATCCGTCTGATTGCGCAGGAAGCGCCGGACGTCATCACATTGCAGGAGGCTTCCGCCAGCTGGCGACCGAAGCTGAAGGCAATCGAGGCGCGCTATCCCTACAACCTCTATTGTCCCAGCACAAAACACATCGGCGGTGTCGCGATCCTTTCGCGCCGGCCCTTCGCGCTTGGAAGTACGCCGCAATGCATTGGTAACAGTCTCGTGGGGTTGGCGCGTATCGATTTCGGTGGCCGCAGCGCCATCATTGCTGCCTTGCATCTCGAGTGGCCCTGGCCATTCGAGCAGGCTGACAATGTCGAGCAAATGCGCCCGTATTTCGAACGCCTGCATGGCCCGATGATCATTGCAGGTGATTTCAACGCTGTCCCGTGGAGCCAGACGCTCAAGAACATCACGGAGGTGAGCAAAACCCGTTCAGCCGAAGGTTTACGGCCAAGCTGGTTCATCAATGGCACGCTGGCCCATGCTGCGGCATGGGTTGGCCTGCCAATTGACCACATCCTGGTTTCGGAACGGATCACCGGGACGCGGGTGGAGACTCTCGAGCCGGCAGGTTCAGATCACCTGCCGCTACTCCTGCACTTCTCGATCAGCGGTGTCGATGACGGCGGCCCCGATCAACAGACCGTAATGCTGAGCCGCTGATCACATATTGGTATAGACCGGCCCTTCGCCGCCCTGCGGCGGTACCCAGTTGATGTTCTGATTGGGGTCCTTGATGTCGCAAGTCTTGCAGTGAACGCAGTTCTGGGCATTGATCACGAACTTCGGCCCTGTCGTCTCCTCGACCCATTCATAGACGCCCGCCGGGCAGTAGCGGGTTGACGGTCCGGCGTAGATATCGTGCTCGGAGGATTTCTGCAGCGCAGGATCTTTGACGATGAGATGAACCGGCTCGTTTTCCTCATGATTGGTATTCGACAGGAAGACCGATGACAGTCGATCGAACGTCAGAACGCCATCGGGCTTTGGATAGGCAATCGGTGAGTATTTGCTGGCCGGTTCAAGCGAGGCCGCATCGGACTTGCCATGCTTCCAGGTACCGAAAGGCGACCAGCCGCCGAAAATTGTGTTCAGCCACATGTCGAGGCCGCCGAGGACGACACCGCCGACTGTGCCAAGCTTCGACCACATTGGCTTGACGTTCCGAACCCGCTTCAAATCCTTGCCGATCTCGCTTGAGCGCCATGCGTTCTCATACGTGATCAGCTCATCATTGGCGCGGCCGGCGGCAATTGCTTGCGCCACATGTTCGGCGGCCAGCATGCCGGAAAGCATAGCATTGTGCGAACCCTTGATGCGCGGCACGTTGACAAATCCTGCCGAGCAGCCGAGCAGCGCTCCGCCCGGGAACGACAGTTTCGGCACCGATTGCCAGCCGCCTTCGGTAATCGCGCGAGCACCGTAGGACAGCCGCTTGCCGCCCTCGAATGTTCCCCGAATGGCAGGGTGGGTCTTGAAGCGCTGGAATTCTTCAAACGGTGACAGGTAAGGGTTCTTGTAGTTGAGGTGCATGACGAAGCCAACGGCAACGGTATTGTCCTCAAGATGGTAGAGGAACGATCCCCCGCCGGTCTTCAGATCGAGGGGCCAGCCAAATGAGTGCTGGACGAGGCCAAGCTTGTGCTTGGCGGGATCGATCTGCCAGAGTTCCTTCAGGCCGATGCCATATTTGGCGGGTTCCTTGCCCTGATCGAGCTTGAACTTGTTGATCAGCTGCTTGGCGAGTGAACCGCGCGCGCCCTCCGCGATCAGTACATATTTGCCAAGGAGCGCCATGCCGCGCGTATAGGCCGGTCCGTGCGACCCGTCCTTCTCGATGCCCATGTCGCCAGTGGCAACGCCGATCACGGCTCCCTTATCATCGTAGAGCACTTCCGAACCGGCAAAGCCGGGATAGATTTCAACGCCAAGCTCTTCCGCCTTGGTCCCGAGCCAGCGGCAGACATTGCCGAGCGAGACGATGAAATTGCCATGATTATTCATCAACGGCGGCATGGCGAAATTAGGAAGCCGAACGGAGCCGGAATGTCCCAGGACAAGGAAATGATCCGCCGTTACTGGCGTCTTGAAGGGATGCCCCTCCTCGTCGCGCCAGCCCGGCAACAATTTGTCGACACCGATCGGATCGACCACGGCGCCGGAAAGAATATGCGCACCGATTTCGCCGCCCTTTTCGAGCACGACAACCGAGAGTTCAGGATTGATCTGCTTGAGCCTGATGGCTGCGGACAGGCCCGACGGTCCGCCTCCAACGATCACGACGTCAAACTCCATGCTCTCCCGCTCTGGAAGTTCGGTTGTCTCGCTCATGCTTTCCTCCTGAATATTCATGCCCCGCAAACACGTTTGAACCCGTGTTTTTCAGATTTGTAGCGCAACAATAGCCGTAAGACAGTGGATAGTACGCATTCCAGATGCGGCCAATTGCCCTCTTCCTACGACGATCGACCGATTTCATATTTTACCTTAACGTAAACGTCAATAATTTGATCTCTTGCCTCACCTGACAGTTGCGCCTTTATACAATTCGTTCATACTCCGGCTATTGAATTCAGTGTCCGTCACCTAGCCGATTGGAGACCGGATGAAACTGTCCCGAGTGATCTGGGTGCTTTGTGGCTTCCTTGCCGTCTGCATGCTTTTCACTGACACTGCTTCAGAGGGAATGGCAGCAGAAGAGCCCGAGCTATGGACGGCAGGTCCTTATTCGTTTTCCGACGAACTCGGTGGCTTCACGATCCGCTCGATCAGCGGCAAGGGTACGCTTGATGATCCGATCGTACTGACCGAAGAGTTTAGTTCCACAGAACCGACAACGCTGGTTATCCGAACGGACAAGATCGCTCAACAAAATCCCAGCGAAGATACCGCCATCCTTTTCTTTTTGCAGGTGCGGACGATCAATGGAAGCGGCCATCCCTGGATTGAATTCGAATTCGAACTGCAGGAGCAGTTGAATGTGCCGAGTGATTACGGCGATGGCCTGTCCTTCTACCAGCCCGGTGACAAGAAGGGCATAATCCGCTCCGAAGGTTTCGCCAACTATAGCGATGACTTTGAGCCTTACGACCGCATGGCCTTCAGCGGGGGCAAGGTCGATCCCGGCGAGAATGCGACATTCGAGTTTCCAATTGCTGATTTTACCCCAAAGCGGGTGTTTTATCTGGTGCAGGAGCCGCGCATTCCATCGTCCTAGAGCTTGCAATCGGACGCGCAATTTGCGACGTCAGTTGCAGCTCTTAAGGATTGATCAGTGCCCGACCTGCGCGAACTGCTGCACTTCTATGCCGAGGCTGGCGTCGATACGCCCCTCGAAGACGTGCCGGTTGACCGATTTTCACAAGTAGAAGCTAGAAGTGTCGCGGTGTCGCCACAGCCAGCACTGCAAATCCCAGCTGAGCAACACCGACCACAGCGGCTGGAACGGGAAAGCGCGCCGCCAGCCCCATCGATTCTCAGCAAGGCTTCGGTACCGGATGACGCAAAGGTGGCGCTCGCACGGCAGCTTGCGTCCAGCGCAGCCACGCTGGAGGAGTTGCGCGAACAGCTCGCTTCCTTCGACGGTTGCAATCTCAAATTTACCGCCAAGAACCTGGTTTTCTCCGACGGCAATCCGGACGCATCCGTCATGTTCGTCGGTGAGGCTCCCGGACGCGAAGAGGACCTCGAAGGCGTGCCCTTCATCGGCCGTTCAGGGCAGTTGCTTGACCGCATGTTTGCCGCCATCGGCCTTGACCGCACCGGCGTCTATATCGCCAATACGATCCCATGGCGCCCGCCGGGAAACCGCACGCCGACGCCGCTGGAGACCGAAATTTGCCGCCCTTTCTTTGAGCGTCAGATCGAGCTTGCCAACCCGAAACTGCTCGTTGCACTCGGCGGGCCTGCCGCCAAGGCCTTGACAAACGCGACCGAGGGTATTTTGCGCCTGCGTGGTAACTGGAAAAGCCATGTGACCGCGTCAGGTATCGAGATACCTGTCATGCCGACACTCCATCCCGCCTATCTCCTGCGCAATCCGGCGCAGAAGCGCTTTGCGTGGCGCGATTTCATCAATATCAAAATGCGGTTGCGTGCGCTGACGGAATAATCCATAGGCCTCTACGCCAATTCTTGGCGCAAAACTGGAATGGCAGTGTCGTAATCGCTGGCTTGCGGGCCAATTGAAACCTGTAGTTTCAGAAGTTGAAACACAGGACAGTTAAATGTTTCGCCAGCTCTTGCCGATCACGGCACTATTGACCAGCACGTTTTTGATGCTGACGGCGGGGGGCCTGGCGGGTATCCTGCTGCCGCTTCGTGCGGGCATGGAAGGCTGGTCGCCGACAACGATCGGCTGGCTCGGTACCGGCTATGCACTCGCCTTTACCGGCGGCTGTATCATCGTACCGCGCCTCGTGCGGCGCGTCGGCCATGTGCGTGTCTTCGCCGTCCTTCTCACCCTTCTAAGCATGTCAATGCTCATGCATGGGCTTATCATCGATCCCTGGGCCTGGACCCTGTTTCGCGCGCTGGCGGGTTTTTCGCTGGCTGGCAGCTACATGGTGATCGAGAGCTGGCTGAATGAACGCGTCACCAATGCGACCCGCGGCATGGTGTTTTCGATCTACATGATCGTCTCGATGCTCGGCCTCCTCGTCGGTCAATACATCCTGCCCTTCGGCAATCCGGCGACGCAGGTGCTGTTCATGATCGGGGCGTTGATCTATGCCGCTGCCCTGGTGCCGACCGGCCTCTCCAATGCGCAGTCGCCTCGCCCACTCACGCAAGTGTCGCTTGATCTGCCCGGACTTTTCCGCAAATCACCAGCTGCACTGATTGGGTCGCTCCTTGCCGGTATCATCGCCGGTGCATGGAACTTCCTATCCGCCGTTTACGGCCGTGACATTGGCCTGTCCACCTTCGGCATTGCCACGATGATCGCCAGTTCGATGATCGGCGGAGCGATTTTCCAGTATCCGATCGGTCGTATTTCGGATTTCGTCGACCGGCGCTATGTCATGGTCGTTGCCGGTATTGGCGGAGTGGCGATCTCCTTGACAATGATCATTGTTCAGCCCACCACACCCTGGGTGATCTACACGCTGATGTTTGCGTTCGGGACGGTGCTGTTTCCGATCTATTCGCTCAACGTCGCCCACGCCAACGACTTCGCCGAGCCCAGCGAATTCGTCAAGATTTCCAGCGGTTTGTTGATTGTCTACGGCGTAGGCAGCATGGTCGGACCGCAGATCGCCGGGCGCCTGATGGACCTCAATGGTCCATCCGGATTTTTCGTCACCATGGCGATCAGCTATGCGGCTTACGGCTCCTATGCGTTCTGGCGCAGCCTGCGCCGTGCATCGCAAGCGCCATCAGCGCGGCCAGATTTCGCCATCCGCCCGCATGACAGGCCGCAAACGCCGGAAACGCTGCAGCTGCATCCCTTGAGCGAAGCCGCGCAGGAAGAATAATCAGCCTTGCGGTGTGGATGCCTTGCGCGCCCTCGCACGAGCGAGCCCGAGCCGGTGTTCACGATAGATAATGAATATCCCGGCGCTGATGACGATGGCCGCACCGGTGATCATCTCGGCCGTGGGGATATCCCCAAACAGCAGATAGCCGATGGCAAGGCCAAGCAACATGGACGTATATTCGAAAGGTGCAATCGCTGACATGTCCGCATGGCGATAGCTCTCCGTCAAAAGGATTTGCGCCACACCGCCGGCGATTCCGGCCATGATCAGACAGGTTGCCTGAAAGCCTGTCGGCCAGACCCAGCCGAATGGAAAGCTGACCAGTGCAATCAAGCTTGAGGCAATGGAAAAATACACGACAATGGTTGGTGTGCGCTCGGTCTGCACCAGCTTGCGCACCAACAGCATGGCAACAGCGGCAAGTCCGGCGCCGCCCAGTGTGGCGAGAGCGCCGATAGCTTGGTCGCCCCCAAATTCAGTTTCGCCAGTGAAAAAGGAAATTCGCGGCCAGAGAATGATCAGGACGCCAACCAAGCCAAAACAGACCGCGGACCAGCGATAGAGCCGTACCGTCTCTTGCAGGAAAATGGCGCTGCACACGACAGTCAGCAGCGGTGTCGCATAGCTGATGGCGATGGACTCCGGCAGCGGCAGTTTCGTCAGGCCGTAGAAGCTCAAGCTCATTGCGCTCACGCCAACAAAGCCGCGCCAAAAGTGGCTGAAGGGCTCGCTTGTCTTGAACGCCACCGCCATCTGGCCTTGCCAGGCGATGAAGGCGACAACGGGGAAAATGGCGAAGAACGATCTGAAGAACACCAGCTGCCCCGCCGGGATTCCCTCCGATGCTTTCAGCAGGCTCGACATGCAGACAAAAACACAGACAGAAGCGATCTTGAGGCCAATTCCAAGCATGGTGTTGGATGTGCGCACTTTGTCTGCAACAGGCGGTTCACCGTCTCGCGGGTGAACAATAGTAGTCACGGCTGGTATTCCTTGAGGAAAAGTCGGCCGAAAGACCGGCATGGGACTGGAACTGATATATCCATATGCTTGTTTTATCAGTCATACCAGATGGAAAGCCGATCACGTTGCGTTTTGGCGACAAACATTCGGGTGATCAAATCGCATTTGTTGTGCGTCGATGAAAACACGGCTAGGTTCCGGCACCACATAAAGGACAGTCAAAACGATGCGTACCGATACCGGCCAGGTTTTTCATCTGGATGATTACAAGCCAACCGATTTCCTCATTCCTGAAACCCATCTCGATTTTGCACTCCATCCCGAGCGCACGATCGTCAAGTCCACATTGCAGATCGAGCGCAGACAGGGCGTTGCCGCTGACACAGCTCTCATTCTGGACGGCGACGAACTCAAGCTCATTGATATTCGCATCGATGGCGCCGCTCTCGGCGACAACACCTATACGGCAACGCCTGATCGCCTTGAGATACGCGGCCTGCCGGAAACCGGCAAGTTTACACTCGAGCTCACCACGGAGATCAATCCGACTACTAACCGCCAATTGACTGGCCTCTACCGGTCGAGCAACGTCTATTGCACCCAGTGTGAGGCGGAAGGCTTTCGCCGCATCAGCTATTTCCTCGACAGGCCCGACCTCCTCTCCGTCTATACGGTGCGCATCGAGGCCGAGCGCAGCGAAGCCCCCGTGCTCCTGTCGAACGGCAACCCAAAAGATGGGGGTGCGCTTACCGATGGCCGCCATTTTGCGGTGTGGCACGACCCGCATCCAAAGCCGGCCTATTTGTTCGCACTCGTCGCGGGCGATCTCGGCGCTATCCACGACACATTCGCCACCGCCTCCGGCCGCCATGTCGATCTCGGCATCTATGTCGAACACGGCAAGGAACCGCGCGCACTCTATGCCATGGATGCGCTGAAGCGTTCGATGAAGTGGGACGAGGATGTCTTTGGACGCGAGTACGACCTCGACGTGTTCAACGTCGTCGCGGTTTCCGATTTCAACATGGGCGCGATGGAGAACAAGGGTCTCAATGTCTTTAACGA
Source organism: Phyllobacterium sp. (assembly GCF_037994405.1). GTDB lineage: Bacteria > Pseudomonadota > Alphaproteobacteria > Rhizobiales > Rhizobiaceae > Phyllobacterium. Next base: position 22,000 of record NZ_JBBNAN010000014.1, on the reverse strand, counting down.
CAAATATGTGCTGGCCGATCCCGAAACTGCAACCGATGCGGATTATGCCGGTATCGAGGCCGTCATCGCCCATGAATATTTCCACAATTGGACAGGAAACAGAATCACTTGTCGCGATTGGTTCCAGCTTTGCCTGAAGGAAGGGCTGACGGTTTACCGCGACCATGAATTTTCCGCCGACATGCGTTCGCGCGCAGTGAAGCGTATCGCCGAGGTGAAGGGTCTCAAGGCGCACCAGTTCCCTGAAGATGCAGGGCCCCTCGCCCATCCGGTGCGCCCGCGGCAGTTCCGCGAGATCAATAATTTCTACACCTCGACTGTCTACGAAAAGGGCTCCGAGGTCGTGCGCATGATCCGCACCATTCTTGGGCCTGAACTCTTTCGCAAGGGCATGGATCTCTATTTCGAACGCCATGACGGTGACGCCGCCACCATCGAGGATTTCATCAAGGTTTTCGAGGATGCCTCGGGCGAAGACCTGAGTCAGTTCGCACTCTGGTATGATCAGGCGGGCACGCCCAATCTCGCCATCACCTATGATTACGATCAGGCGACCAAGACATTCGAAATCGAGATCGAGCAATCGCTGAAAGCGACCCCAGGGCAGCCCTCTAAAAAGCCAATGCATATTCCGGTACAGTTTGCGCTGCTTGGCGCCAAGGGCCGGGAGCTCAAGCCGCGATCGGCCAAGGGCGGTCTTGTCAAAGGTGACGTGATCCATTTGCGCAAGCGCAAGGAACGCTTCAGCTTTTCAGGAATTTCGGAACGCCCGGTACCATCACTATTGCGCGGTTTTTCTGCACCGGTAACGCTGACCAGCGAACTGACACGGTCGGATCTGGTCTTTCTTGCCCGCAATGATGGCGATGAGGTCACACGTTGGCAGGCCCTTACCCAGCTCCTGAACGCCAAGCTGACCAGCAATTCGAAACGCGTCCGGGGCGGCAAGCCTGCAACGATCGAAAACTCGTCGATCAAGCTGCTTGGCGAAATTGCGTTCAATACCGCGCTGGATGAGGCGTTCCGGGCGCTATGCCTGAGTATCCCCTCCGAAAGCGATATCGCTCGCGAACTCGGGTCGAACATCGATCCGGATGCCATTCTCGGCAGCCGCGATGCCCTAATTGCCGCCGTGGCCGAAAGCCATGCGGAGAAGTTTGAACAGCTCTATAACCACCTTGAACAGCAGGGCTCGTTCAAGCCGGACGCTGCGGGGGCCGGCCGACGAGCACTGCGCAATGTGCTTCTCGATTATCTAAGTGTTGCCGATTGCACGCCGAAGCTCGCCGCAGCGCAGTTCAAACGCGCCGACAATATGACCGACCGGGCAGCAGCACTTGGCGTACTCGTACAACGTTTCAGCGGCAGTGACACGACAAAACAGGCGCTACATGCCTTCGAAGACCGCTTCGGCAACGATCCTCTCGTCATGGATAAATGGTTCATCGTTCAGGCCATGCAGCCGGGGGATGATGCATTGGGCAAGGTGCGCGGATTAATGAAACATGAATTGTTCTCGCTCGACAATCCCAACCGCACCCGCGCATTGATCGGTGCGTTTTCCAGCGGCAACCAGACCGGATTCAACCGTGTCGATGGCGGCGGCTACAAGTTTTTTGCAGAGACGATCCTGACGATCGAAAAGAAAAATCCGCAGCTTGCCGCGCGGCTTTTGACGGCGATGCGTTCCTGGCGATCCTTCGAACCGGTGCGCCGGGAACATGCCCGCGAAGCACTGGCGACCATCGCAACTGTCACAGGGTTGTCGGCTGACGTGCGCGATATTGTCGAGCGGACGCTGGCCTGAAAGCCCTTCCGGAAGTTACCCACTGCCCTTTTCCTCAATCACCCTTGGGCATCCCCGAGGGTAATTTGAGTCATTCCAAAGCGTTACGAGTCGTCCTTTCACCACAGTCCCGGCCTGCCACAAATATTGATAAATATTTAACAAAGGGACTAGACAGGCAGAATCACTTTTGATTCACTACAGGTGCTTCGGATGTGCGGCGTGCCGAAGCAAATCACTCAATACAAAGGCAAATGAGGGGGCCATTCGATGGCAAATGCGGACGCGTATCGCGCGCCGACGGGGAAGAATTACGCCAAAAGCCGGATCAATGCGCGGGGGCGCAACCGGCTTTCGGGGCACGTAAAGCTTCTCGCTGACCCTGCCTATGGCAAGCTTGTCGCAGCCGAGCCCTATCTGCGCCGTGCGATCCCGCCACTCATAATCCTTTTCCTGCTTGCTCTGGCCATTGCCCGTTCCATGTCGCTGCTCGGCTGGCGCGACGATGCGGAGCGCACCGCCCGCGCTACGCTTTCAATGGCGGCCAGCCACGTCGCGAGCATCATCGATAACCGCACGAACAACGGCCAAAAGCTCGATACGGGTGACCTGCAGAATATCATCAGTGAAATTCGTTCGAACGATTTGATCTCGGAAGGCACCTGGTTTGCCATAGCCAATGCCGACGGCAGAATAATCGCCTCGTCCGATGGCGGCGACCGCTGGCGCAACAGAAACCTCGAGACCTTCGTAACAGAGGGCCAGCCGCTGTTTCTGTTTGGCGAACGGGCAGGTGCGATGCCCGTGAAAATCGAAGGCACGCCTGCCCTCGCTGCTTTCAGCCGGTCAGGCAACGCGGCCTATTCGGTATTCGTCATGAATCCCATCGAAGCGATCTTCGCCGATTGGCGCAAGGTTGTGTCGGTCAATGTCACGATGTTCGCTGGCACGGCGACGATCATGCTGATCGTACTTTACGCCTATTTCAGCCAGGCGGCCCGAGCTCAGGATGCGGATGAGCTCTATCAACACACGCAAGCGCGGGTCGACACTGCGCTGGCGCGTGGCCGCTGTGGCCTGTGGGACTGGGACATGGCGCGCGGTCGCGTCTACTGGTCACGCTCCATGTATGAAATGCTCGGCTATGAGGCCCATGACGCCATTCTTTCGCTTGGCGACATTTCCTCCATTATTCATCCGGACGACGACAAGCTCTATAGCGTGGCGGCTCAGGTTGCAGCCGGCGACATCACCCAGATGGACCGCGTTTTCCGCATGCGTCATGCGGAAGGCCATTGGGTCTGGATGCGCGTGCGTGCGCAGGTCGCGGATGCAAACGTAGGTGACCTGCATCTCGTTGGCGTTGCCGTCGATGTCAGTGAGCAGCACCGTTTTGCTCAGGCGACAGCTCAGGCCGACCAGCGCATCCGCGAAGCGATCGAAAGCATTTCCGAAACCTTCGTACTTTGGGATGCGGATAACCGGCTGGTCATGTCGAACAGCAAGTTCAACGAATATTCGGGCCTTGCCAATGAATGCCTTCTGCCGGGGATTAGCCGCGAAGAACTCGAACCACGCATCCGTGCCGTAGCTTTCGAAAAGCGCATGGCCAACGAGAACGGCCGCAATGGGGCGCTGACCTTTGAACGGCAACTGGCCGATGGACGATGGTTGCAGGTCAATGAACGGCGCACGCAGGATGGCGGGCTCGTTTCAGTCGGTACCGACATTACGCAGCTGAAGGTGCATGAAGAACGGCTCGTCGATAGCGAACGCCGCCTAATGGCAACCATTCATGATTTGAGTCTTGCCCGCAAATCGGAGATCGAACGTACGCTGGAGCTTACCGAACTCAACAGCAAATATGCGGTTGAGAAGGAACGCGCCGAGGCGGCAAATCGGGCGAAATCCGAGTTCCTCGCCAACATGTCACATGAATTGCGTACACCTCTCAACGCTATCATCGGCTTTTCGGAGATCATGCAATCGGGAACCTTCGGCGAACTCGGTTCTGACCGCTATGTGGAATATGTCCACGACATCCATACGAGTGGCAATTATCTCCTGAACGTCATCAACGACATCCTCGACATGTCGAAGATCGAGGCCGGGCATTTCTCCCTGGACCGCGAGGAAGTCGATCTATGTCCGCTGATCCGTGAGACAGTGCGTGTCGTTTCGCTGCAAGCTCAGGAAAAAGACGTCAAGGTCGAGACCAGGATAGCCGAAAGTGTCACAGTCAATGCCGATCGGCGCGCGATCAAACAGATACTGCTCAATCTCCTGTCGAATGCGGTGAAGTTTACCGGCACTGGCGGACGTATTTCGGTCCGGGCGCGCAAGGTGTCAGGGGCGCTGGTTTTCACTATCGAGGATACGGGATGCGGCATTCCCAAGTCAGCGTTGAAGAAGATTGGCCAACCTTTCGAGCAGGTGGAGAACCAGTTCACCAAATCCCATGCTGGCTCAGGCCTTGGTCTTGCCATCTCGCGCTCGCTGACGGAGCTGCATGGCGGTGCGCTCAAGATCCGCTCCACCGAAGGTGTAGGCACGATCGTCTCAGTGCGCATTCCAAAAAGAATAGAGGCATAGCCCAAGTCGATCGGCTCCCGCTGTTAATTCTTTGGGATTAGCCCAGGACGGGCAACGGTCTATTTCCTACTCATTTACACGATGGCATTGAATGCGCGATAACGATCAAGGGCACCGGCTTTTGGTGGATTGCCGACAAAGGCGGCACCACAACCAAAGTTCCGACGCAACAGACGCTTTTAGTGCCTGACCTTACCCTCCATACCGGCGGGAATGTGGATCAGGGTGAGATGCACTATCTCTCTACACATGTCATGCGGGCTGAAGCACCTTTCCGCGACATATGTACTGCCTTGGGCGCACCGACAAGTATGATCGTCAACGTCAACTCATCAAATCCGTTCAAGGTGATATTTCGAAATCAGAAGGCAATCGACGGTCCGTTCAAGGTGAAGCAAAGCATCTGGAGCCAGCGACACAGTCCACAGTAACCTGGCGCGCTCACTCTGAAATCGGGTAGCAACACGCGAACGCTGCAGGCAGGCGAAGGGTTTCTCGTTGCTGCCGGTACGACCGTGACGGTCGATAACGCAGCCGAGGGCAATGCCCGATTGGCCATACTGGAAGTCACTGCGCTTTAGCACCCTGCATTGATACGATGAAACGTGAAACGAAATCGGGAGGCCGCAGCCTCCCGATCGTTGTTGTCATTCGGCCGAATTCTGGCCATTGTCCTTCTTCGTCCCTTTGTGATGGCCCTTGCCATGGTGCCAGTTGCGGCTCGGCCACTCGTTGTTGTCGATCGAGCCATCATCATTCTTGTCGAGCAGCGCAAATACTTTCTTCTGCCGCGATTGAATTTCAGTCGCAGTGATCGCGCTGTCATTGTTGGCGTCATATCGTTTGACGATGCGCTTGGCGCGACGCTCCGCCCGTTTTGGTTTGGCACCTTTGCCTTCGAGATAGGAGGTAAGTTCGGCAACGGTTACCTTGCCGTCCTTGTCCGTATCCGCCAGCATGAAATCAGGAAGGGAAGCGGCAAACTCCTCAAAGGAGATCTTGCCGTCCTTGTTCGTATCGGCTTTGTCGAAGCGTTCGGCAGCATTGCTTCGACCGTGATGTGTCGTCTGGTCTTCGGCTGCCGCAGGAGCGGCAAGAGCAGCAGAGAGGGCAATAAACAGAAGGGCAGTTCTCGTTTTTATTTTCATCATCATTTCCTTTTGCTTCGTTACCCCCGATGCAATTGCGAAATCATCGCTTCTTCCGTGCCCCCCGGAGCAGGTCGTCGAAGGTCTTTCGAACAGACTGCGCCGTTTCTCCAAGTTGGGCTTCCACGCGATCGAGATCGGGCAGATCGCAGGCGCGGCAGAGCAGATCGCCTAGCCCAGGCGGGAAATCCTCACGCTTCACGTCACCATTCAGGCAAAGACGAATGATCTGGGTGATGCCCGTGTAGAGCCTTGCTGCTTCGACCACACCGTCGGTTGTCGCCGGATCGGCAAAATCCGGCTTGAGATTTGCCAGAACTTCGGCGGTCGACTGCGCGATGATCGGCCCATCGACGTTCCCGGTCAGCACCGCAAATTGAGCGATGAATTCCAGATCGATAATGCCGCCCGCAACGAGTTTCAGATCCCATGCATCGCTTGGCGGCTTCTCGCTTTCGATCATCGCGCGCATTTCGGTAACATCCTTGGCGATCTTCGCCGCATCGCGCGGCAGGGCAAGGATTTCACTGACGTCCTGCTCGATCTCTGCAAAGAACGTAGGATCGCCGGCAACCGGGCGCGCGCGGGTCAGCGCCATATGCTCCCAGGTCCAAGCCTCCGCCCGCTGATATTTGCGAAATGCGTCTATATGGGTGGCAACCGGCCCCTTGTTACCCGAGGGGCGCAGGCGGAAATCCACTTCGTAGAGAACCCCTTCCGACGTCGGCGCCGACAGCGCTGCAATCAATCGCTGTGTCAGCCGCATATAGTATTGCGACGGGGCCAAACCTTTCTCGCCGTCGGATTCTTCGGCGTGCTCGTCATGATCGTAAAGCAGGATGAGGTCGATATCGGAGCCGGCGGTTAGTTCCCGGCTACCAAGCTTGCCCATGCCGAGGATTGCGATACGCCCGCCACTGATCTTGCCGTGTTTGCCAGCGAATTCGTCGATGACAGCCTGCAAAGCCCGGTCGATGACGAGATCGGCCAGATCGGAAAAAGCCTTGCCCGCGCGCGCGCCGTCGATTGCGCCGGTCAACAGCCGGATGCCGATCAGGAAGCGATGCTCCGCAGCGAAAATACGCAGCCGGTCGAGAATATCCTCATAGACCTTCGAGGGTCCGAGAAAGCTTTCCAGCCGCTCAGCGAGATAGGCGCGGGTAGGCACATCGGCGAAGATCGCCGGATCGAGCATACCGTCAAAGATGTGCGGCTTGCGAGTGATTATGTCGGCAAGCCGTGGCGCGGCGCCCATGATCAGTACCAAGAGGTCGAGAAGGCGGGGATTGGACTGCAGCAGGCTGAACAGCTGGATACCCGCGGGCAGGCCCTTGATCATCCCGTCGAAACGCATCAGTGCCTCATCGGCACGGCTGGTCGCGCCAAAGGCCTTGAGCAGTACCGGTGTGAGCTCCGTGAGACGTTCGCGCGCTTCTGCAGACTGCGTCGCGCGATAGCGGCCGAAATGCCAGGTTCGGATCACGCGGCAAATATCGCTGGGACGTTCGAAACCAAAATCCGCCAGCGTCTTCAGCGTATCCGGATCATCAACGTCGCCAGTGAAAACCAGATTGCCTGCCCCGCCGGTGAGGTCCTGCGCCTGTTCGAACAGCGCCGCGTAATGCGTTTCGACGGTCGTCAAAGCGGTTCGAAAATCGTCGGCGAATACCTCGCCATCGGTGTAGCCCATCATATGCGCGACGCGCAGAAAGTTCTCTTCGTCTTCTGGTAGCAGGTGTGTCTGCTCATCAGCGATCATCTGGATGCGATGCTCAACGTCACGCAGGAAGCCGTATTTCTGCGCGAGGGCGTCGCGCGCCTCCTCGCTGATCCACCCGAGGCCATGCAGCGCCGCCAACATTTCGACGGTGCGCGATCCGCGCAACTGTGGAAACCGACCGCCTGCAATCAATTGCTGGGTCTGCACAAAAAACTCGATTTCGCGAATGCCACCGCGGCCAAGCTTCACATTGTGCCCGCGCACGGCAATCTCGCCATGGCCCTTATGCGCATGGATCTGCCGCTTGATCGAGTGAACATCGGCAATCGCTGCATAATCGAGGTATTTGCGCCAGACATAAGGGGCCAGTTCAGCGATAACGCGCTTTCCCGCGTCGATGTCACCGGCAACGGGCCGCGCCTTGATCATGGCGGCCCGCTCCCAATTCTGTCCACGCCCCTCATAATAATTGAGCGCTGCACCAACAGGGATGGCTAATGGCGTTGAACCCGGATCGGGCCGCAACCGCAGGTCGGTCCGGAAGACATAGCCGTCGGCGGTACGATCCTGAAGAATGCGGACGAGGCGGCGCGTCAACCGCGAGAAAGTCTCGACACATTCATAGGGATCGATGATAGCAAGGCTGTGTTCGTCAATGAACACGATCAGATCGATATCCGAGGAATAATTCAGCTCGAAGGCTCCGAACTTTCCCATCGCAAGGATAATCCAGCCGGAATTCTTTTCAGGGTGCTTCGGATCCGGAAGCTTCAGCTTGCCGCCCTCATGCGCATCCCGCAACAGGAACCGTACTGAGGCACCAACGCATTCTTCGGCAAGCCGTGACAGCCAGAACGTCGTGTCCTTCGTCGCAAACAGGCCCGACAGATCACCGAGCGCGATGAGCACATGCCCTTCCAGCTTCAATTGCCGAAGCACTGTCATCAAGCCCGCTTCGGTGACGTTCTCACTCTCGGTTGAGGCCGCAACCTCAAGCATCAATGCGTCGAGACGTTTGCTGAGCGGCGCTACGAACAACGGCTCCACAATCCTGGGGCGGCGCAGCAGAACCGTGCGCAAATAGGGTGAGAGGTCAAGAACCGCTGAAAGGAAGGCAGCAGCAGGCTTGTTCTGTTTCAGGACGCCGACCCCAGAACACTCCTCTTGCGCGGCACTCCTGACAAAGTCATGCAGAAAAGCCTCGGCGCTTTTCTTGTCCAAAGGTTCAAGGTCACGCAAGTCATGCGCAAAAAAGGGCTTGTCGTCAGCGTTCACCGCCTTCGCATTCATGCATTTTCCTCCCCCACCGGAAATACCAGGACCGCGCGCAGTCCCGGTTTATTGTCCGCTAACTCCAGTGTGCCACCGTGCAATTTCATCACAGCCTTGGCAAGGCTGAGCCCCAGCCCGGATCCCGGTTGCGAGCGGCTCTCCTCGAGGCGTACGAACCGTTCCGTCGCCTGCGCCATTTGATCTTGCGGAATGCCGGGTCCATTGTCCGCGACAACGACTTTGATCTTGTCGTCCTGCCTTTCAACAGAAAGAGCGACTTCGACCGGGTTCTCGCTGGCCCCAGCATATTTGATGGCATTGTCGACGAGATTGGAGATGGTTTGACCGACCAGTTCGCGGTTCGCCTTGACCGGCGTTGGGTCAATCGTTCCCAATTTAAGCTTGACTCCGGCCTCCTCGGCTGACGGCTCGTAGAGCTCGAACACATCTTCCACAATCGTCGACAGCGGAATCTGCTCCATCGCTTCTGTCGAATAACCCGATTCGAGCCGCGAAATCATCAGGATGGCATTGAACGTGCGGATGAGCTGATCTGAATCACCGATCATGCCTTCCATCGCGGCACGATAGGCCTTCGTCGTCTTGGCATTTGAAAGCGCCGACTCGGCGCGATTATGCATGCGCGTCAGCGGCGTTTTCAAATCATGGGCGATATTGTCGGAGACGTGCCTTACGCCCTCGTTCAATTCCTGGATGCGCGCGAGCATGCCGTTGAGATTTTCCGCCAGGCGATCGAACTCGTCACCCGACCCGCTGACAGGCAGGCGCCCGGCCAAATCGCCGCCCATGATCCGCCGCGAAGCCGCCGAGACCTCGTCGATGCGTTGCAAGGCGCGCCGCCCGACAAAAAACCAGATCAGAAAAGCGCCGATACCCATGATGCCGAGCGCAGCCATAAGGGCGCGGCGCACGACAAGGCGGACCTGCTCGGGCTCACCAAGATCGCGTCCGACCATGACCCGGATACCATTGGGCATAACGATCACCCGCGCGATCGCCGTATGAACCTTCGGATCATTGCCCTCGCCGTAGCGCTCGTAATTGATTGGCCGCTCGATCCAGCCGTCGGTCTGCAACACACCGATCTCGATGCTTTGCACGTTGCCGGCAACGATCCGGCCGGCTGGATCGGCAACGAGATAGAGATAGGCCCCTGGCTGGCGCCCGCGCCTGTCTATGGAGCGGACGAGACCGACAATGCCGCCCCGCTGATAGGCTTGGCCAATACTTTCGATCTCCTCATTGATTGCTGTCTCAGTCTGCGTTGTCAGAAGCCGCACCGAAAGACTGGTCATGTAGAAAACCAGCACCAGGGCGCATACCGTGAACAGAAGCAGGTAAAGCGCCGACAGCCGCACGGCTGTCATCTTCATCATGGCACGGAAGCGGCTCATGCATGGGTTCCGGCGTCCGCTGCTTTAAGCATATAGCCGGCTCCCCGCACGGTATGCAGCAGCGGTGTATCGAAGTCTTTCTCGATCTTGCTGCGCAGGCGCGAGACATGCACGTCGATGACATTGGTCTGGGGATCAAAATGGTAATCCCAGACATGCTCCAGGAGCATGGTGCGGGTCACGACCTGACCCGCATGGCGCATCAAATATTCAAGCAGACGGAATTCGCGTGGTTGGAGAATGATCACCTGCCCTGCCCGTTTGGCCGTATGTGACAGGCGGTCGAGTTCAAGATCGCCAACCCGATAGACAGTTTCGGCTTCCTTCGGGCTCGATCGCCGTTGCAACACCTCGATCCGGGCGAGCAACTCGGAAAACGCATAAGGCTTGGTCAGATAATCGTCGCCGCCGGCGCGCAGGCCAGTGACGCGGTCATCCACCTGTCCGAGAGCGGAAAGGATCAGCGCCGGCGTATCATTGCCTTGTGCTCTGAGGGCAGCGACCACCGAAAGGCCATCGCGGCGCGGCAGCATGCGGTCTACGACGAGGGCGTCGTAAGTTCCCTGCTCCGCAAGTGTATAACCGGTTTCGCCATCGCCCGCGACATCCGCCGAATGACCTGCCTCGGCAAAGGCCTTCTCCAGATAGCGTGCCGCTTCGCGGTCATCTTCAATAACGAGAATCTTCATGGCGCAATACTAAGCCGTTTTTGCCGAATGAGTTAAGGGCGTCGTCCGGAAGAAAAACGGGCGGCAGATTATTGAAGGATCTGCCGCCCTTGTGCGTTGGCGCTAACGGGGGTGGGGGATATGCAGCGCCGCCGCAACTCGTTTTCGGTTAGCCCTGGTTGATGGGCAGGGCAACAAACCGCGACTGATCGTTGGTCTGCACCTGAAGGAGCACGGCCTTGCGGCCGGTCTTCGCCGCTTCGGCGATGGCAGCATCGATCTCGGAGCCGCTTTTCACCGGCTTATTGTTGACCGAGACAATGATGTCGCCCGTCGTGATACCCTTGTCGGCAGCATCGCCCTGACGATCAACGTCCGTCACAACAACGCCCTTGCCATCGTCTGAAGGCATGACCGTCAAGCCATAATCGTCGAGCGCGGAAGGCTTGGCTGAATCCTCCTCGTGCTGCGTATCGCTGGATGCCTGCTTGTCGTCGCCTGGCATCGGCTTGATACCAACGCTGATCGACTTTGCTTCACCCTTACGCCAGACCGACAGCTCCACATCCTTGCCGGGATTGATCGCTGCAATCTTCTTGGCAAGGTCGCGCGGATCAGCAACCGTTTCGCCATTCACGGCGGTGATAACGTCACCGGCAGTAATACCTGCCTTGGCGGCGGGACCATCGGCCTGCGGCTCGGCAACGAGGGCGCCCTTTTGTTCGGCAAGGCCAAGCGATTCAGCGATTTCCTTGTTGACCGGCTGAATTTGTACGCCGATCCAGCCGCGGGAAACCGACCCGGTCTTGATCAGCTGATCGACGACTTGCTTGGCAGTCGTTGCCGGAATGGCGAAGGCAATACCGACGCTGCCGCCCGATGGGGAGAAGATCGCGGTATTGATGCCGACCACTTCACCATTCAGGTTGAAGGCAGGGCCACCGGAGTTGCCCTTGTTTACTGCAGCGTCGATCTGCAGGAAATCATCATAGGGGCCTGCACCGATATCGCGACCGCGCGCCGAGATAATACCAGCCGTAACCGTGCCACCGAGACCAAACGGGTTGCCAACCGCAACCACCCACTGGCCGACGCGGATCTTGTTGTCGTCGCCGAAGGAAACATAGGTGAATTTGCGCTTGTCATCGACCTTGAGGACGGCGAGGTCGGTGCGCTTGTCCTTACCGATCAGCTTGGCATCAAGCTCGGTCCCGTCATTCAGCACAACGGAATAGGCGCTGCCGTCCTCAACGACGTGGTCGTTGGTAACGAGGTAACCATCTTCCGAAATGAAGAAGCCGGAGCCCTGAGCGGTCGGGCGAACGCGTTCTGGCCTGTTGTGGTCACGGGGTGACTTGCGCGGTTCCATGCCGCGCTGGCCTGGACGCTGGCCCGGCCCGCCGAAATCATAGAAGAACCGCTTCAGCGGATGATCATCCGGCAACTGGTCGAATCCCGGGAAACCAGCACCGTCATCGGCAGTCTGGCTGACGGCGCTCTTGACGCGGACGCTAACGACGGCCGGGCTGACCTTTTCGACAACATCGGCAAAGCCTGGCTGCTGGGTGGCATCAACACGTACTGCCTCAGCTTGCGCCGGAACAACAGCGCTGAGCGGGCCTGTCGCCAGGAAACCCCCGACAAGTGCCGAGGACAACAGGGCGGCGGCAATGCCCTTGCGGTAGGTTGAGGACTTGTTCAACATGAATGTATCTCCTTGGACATCTGATCGATATGCCGATCGATTTATACCAACAGTGATACAGATAAGAATGTTACCTCGCCATTTCCGCAACATGACAAATTTTTAAGGTTGGTGCGGAAGGAGCTCACTTGATCGCAGCAAGCGCAGCCGAAACGCCTTTCAAGGGAACGTCGAAAGCGAGCACTTCCGCTGGCGCGGCTTCGTGGGAGACACCCACGATAGAGGCCTTGGCGATCTGTTCGCGCAAGATTGGTCCGACGGGCAGCAGTGCGATGCACACGCCCGGACTGCAGGCATATGTCTCCACGGAGACGGGCTCCTTGCGGCCCGGAAATGCTGGCATGACCGGCTTTTTCACACCGAGACCGGGTCTCGTGCGCAATATCATCATCGGCTTGCCGCCCTCGGTTGCGGCGAGTGATCACCAGAAGGCGAATTGTCCGTTCTGATCGACGATTGACTGCGTGATGTTGCAGATCTTCTTCATCGTTTTCAGATTCTCGTCGCAGATCAGGTTCCAATTCTCGAACGGCTGGATGATGCGGCGATAGCGGCCAAGTTCCGCCCCGGCGGAACGGTAACCTCGGACGGTTTGATACTATACGAGGGCCGGGGGGCTGCTGTCCGGCTGCTCGTGGAGACAGCCAACCGGACAGGAGCAGGCAAGCCAGGAAGATAGGGAACTTCCACGCTTGCCTGATCATCGTCGCTCTCAATTGAGAATAAAACTGATGCCGGCACCGACGCCAAACTTGCCGCCGCTTGTCACCCGGAAAGATTGGCGCGGATTTTGCCACTTTCGCTGGTATAGCCTGCACCGAATGCTGCAGCGCCCTGGCCTCGCCAGGCACCACCTCCCATGGCGACACTGAGTTTGCCCGGCGTGTTATCATAGCGCAGCGACGATGCGGCCAGTCCGATCGCCGCGGCCTGCCGGGCCTCACTGCGAACCGCACCGATATCCGAGCTCAACTGATCGAATTTCTGATCCGTATACTGCTTCGACGCACTGAGATTGTTCGTGGCAGCTTCATTGGTATAGGTCTTCGACTCGTCAAGGTACTTGGTATATTGCTCGAGGGTGCTCCGCTTGATCTCTTCGCTGGTCGATGTGACGGTGTCCTTGAGTTGTTTGACGTTCACGGCATCTTGTCGGCCTTGCCTGCCTCGACATTGCTGATGAGAACGGGAGCGTTCGGATCTCCCCCTATCGCCAGCTGCTTTCTGCTGCACCAGACCGGCAGTGCCGGAGCTAATGTTCTTGATCGCGGTGTTGATCGTAGTGATATCGCCTTCGTTCGTCGTCACCCGCTTGTCGATCTCAACGACACGGTTGTCGACATGCGTATTGATGTTCGTGACGCTCCCGTTCAGCCCGGCGAGAGCACTGCCGACGCTGTCATAGGTGTGAGACACGGCTTTACCGTCCGCGCCGATGCCGGCGAAGTTGTAGGTCGGGCCCGTGAACACGCAATTTGCTTCGACGCCGCACCGCCGCTGGCAACTTTTGACATGTGGCAGGTTGTATTGCGTAAACGGGTTGGACCTGCTGGCCGAAAGCTGGTTTGATTTGAAAAGGCGGCGAATCCGGATTGCCGCCCAGAAAATGGAGACCATTTATGCCCCCGCTTGGATCAACGCTGCGCACTCACCGTCCCTATGAGGGCGTTTATGCCTTTTATGATGGCAGAATCGACGGGGTGCGCGCGTGGTCGGAAGCACCGAACTGGCTCGACGACGGCGCCTACGCGCTTGGTCTATGCTCCTATGCCATCGTCTCCGGCGGAGAAGCATTGGTCTATGACACGAGCATTTCCCTCCCGCACGCCCGGATAATCCGCCAGACGCTCGAAGATGCCGGCGCGCGCCAGATCCGTGTGGTACTGAGCCATTGGCATGTGGACCATGTGGCCGGAAACGAAGTCTTTGCCGATTGCGAGATCATCGCCAATGGTCTGACGGCGAAGGCCCTCAGCGACAATCGCAGCAACCTCGAGAACAGGGATCCGCCGATCCGGCCGTTGATCATGCCGAACCGGATTTTTGAGGGTGCGCTGAACCTGAAGGTCGGAGAAATCCATGTGGAACTGCGCCATGTCGACATTCACAGCCATGACGGGACAATGATGATCCTGCCACACCTCAAGCTGCTGTTTGCGGGCGACGCGCTGGAAGATCCCGTAACCTACGTGTCCGAGCCGATCGGCCTCGAACGGCATGTGCGCGATCTTGACCGCATGGCGAGCTGGGATTTTACGAAGATTCTGCCCAATCACGGCGCCGAGGAAATAATAGTGGCCGGCGGCTACGGACCGGAGCTTATCGACGCCACACGCAACTACGTGACGAAACTACTGCGCTTGCGCGATGAGCCAGATCTGGCCAGGCAGGATCTTCAAACATTTGTTTCCGACGATATCCGCGCTGGGACTATCACGCATTTTGCGCCTTATGAGGCAGTCCACCGCGAAAATATCAAGGCCGTGCTTACCGGTCACGCTGAAGAATAGGCCGCTATTCCCTTTTTGCAGCGAAGAGCTTCCTGAGCTGCTTCTTTTCATTTTCGGAAAGTGGCGCCGTCTCGACAGGCGCCGCTCGCCGCCGTCTAATCGCCAGTATAATCGCCGTACCACCAATGATCAGCGTGCCAATGGGAAAGCCCCAGAGCAACAAGGTGCTGGTCTGCAGCCGTGGCTTGAGCAGAACAAACTCGCCATAGCGCGAAACGAGAAAATCGCGAACCTGCTCGTCCGTATCACCGGCAACCAGCCGCTCGCGAACGAGCAGGCGCAAATCCTTGGCGAGATCGGCGTTGGAATCGTCGATCGACTCATTTTGGCACACCATGCAGCGCAGTTCCGCCGAAATGGCCCGGGCACGTTTTTCCAGCGCCGGGTTGGCCAGCATTTCATCGGGCGCCACAGCCTTGGCGCCGGTGACGGCCAAGCCCAACACCAGGCAGAGGGCCAGGCTTGTTAGAAGGCGTCTCATGCTGTGGCCTGTATCTGTCGCGCTTTGGCCGGTGCACCGACGCGCAAACGTCGATCGAGCAGCGACATGCAGCCACCTGCCATCATCAGCACCGCACCGAGCCAGATCAGCGTCACGAATGGCTTCCACCAGATCCGGACAACGATGCCGCCATCCTTGGCATCATCGCCAAGCGACACGTAGAGCTGACTGAACGTGAATGTCTTGATCCCGGCCTCGGTCGTCTGCATCTTGCGAACCGGGAAGAAGCGTTTGGATGAAGTGAGATCCGTTACCGGTTGGCCGGCGTCGTTCAAAATCGTGAACTTGCCCTGCTCTTCGGCATAGTTTGAACCCTTGAACGGATCGACGCGGTCGAACCGCAGCGTGTACCCGCCTGCCCTGATGCCGTCGCCCGGTTTCATCACCAGCACATTCTCGGTCGCGAAGGTCGTCGTGGCTACGATGCCAAGCAGTGTCACGCCAAGCCCAAAATGCGCGAGCGCGGTTCCAAATACCGATCGTGGCAGCCCGAGGACGCGCTGTATCAGAACATTGATCGATACCTTGCCAATCCCGGCCTTGAGCGCGAGGTCGGTCAACGCGCCCAGCATCAGCCAGACGGCAAGGCCGATACCGAATGCGGCAAGGACGCCGGACGCCGAAGTGCGGTAAAGGACGATGGCCACAACCAGCAGTGCGATGAAAAACGCTGTCATCAGCCGCTGTGCCACTGCCAGAATATCACCGCGCTTCCAGGCCAGCAGCGGCCCGAAGGGCACGGCGGCAAGCAGCGGGATCATCAGAGGGCCAAAGGTCAGATTGAAGAATGGCGCGCCCACGGAGATCTTTTCGCCGGTCAGCGATTCCAGTAGCAGTGGATAGAGCGTCCCAATCAGAACTGTTGCGGCCGCCGTGGTCAGGAAAAGATTATTGAAGACCAGCGCGCCCTCCCGCGAGATCGGCTGGAACAGACCGCCAGGCGCCAGCGCCTGTGCCCGCCACGCGAATAATGCCAGCGATCCGCCGATGAACAGCACCAGAATCGCCAGAATGAAAAGGCCACGCCCCGGGTCATTGGCGAATGTATGTACAGACGTCAGCACACCCGAGCGCACCAGGAATGTACCGAGCAATGATAGGGAGAAGGTCAGGATCGCGAGAAGAATGGTCCAGATCTTGAGGGCCGAACGCTTCTCCATGACGAGCGCCGAGTGCAGAAGCGCTGTTCCGGCGAGCCATGGCATGAACGACGCATTTTCGACCGGATCCCAGAACCACCAGCCGCCCCAGCCAAGTTCGTAATAGGCCCAATAAGAACCCATGGCGATGCCGCCGGTCAGAAACAGCCACGCCGTCAGCGTCCACGGACGCACCCAGCGCGCCCAGGCCGCGTCGATACGGCCGTCGATCAGCGCTGCGACCGCAAATGAGAAACACACGGAGAACCCGACATAGCCGAGATAGAGCATGGGCGGATGGATGGCGAGGCCAATATCCTGCAGGATCGGATTGAGATCCTGCCCTTCTATCGGCGCCGGGTTGATGCGGGCGAACGGGTTGGAGGTAGCAACGATGAACAGCAGGAAGGCTGTGCCAATCCATGCCTGCACACCAAGGACATTGGCTTTCAATGTCGGGGGCAGATTGTTGCCAAAGAAGGCAACGAGCGCGGTGAAAAAGCTGAGGATCAGCACCCAGAGCAGCATCGACCCTTCATGATTGCCCCAAACGCCGGTGAATTTGTAGAGCAGCGGCTTTTGCGAATGCGAGTTCTCAAAGACATTCTGTACGGAGAAATCGGAAACGACATGCGCGGACGTCAGCGCCACGAACGAAAGAGCGATCAGCGCAAAGATCGTGAAAGCTGCGGGTACGGCAACGGCCATCATCCGGTCGTCGTTACGGCGGGCGCCAAGTACCGGAAGCACGGCCTGGACAATCGACAGTGCCAGAGCCAGTACCAGCGCGAAATGTCCGAGTTCGACGGTCATTGTTTGCTCTCTCCCTGCCAGACACCTTTCGCCTTCAGGCTGTCGGCCACTTCCTTCGGCATATAGTTCTCGTCATGCTTGGCGAGCACACTATCGGCCACAAAAGCGCCGCCGGGCATGAACCTGCCTTCGATGACCACGCCCTGATCCTCGCGGAAAAGATCGGGCAGGATGCCATCATAGGTGACAGGAACGCTTTTGACATGATCGGTAACCGAAAAACTGATCTTGGTCCCCTCGCCCCGAACAACGGTGCCCTTTTCAACGAGTCCGCCGAGACGGAACCGCGATTCGGACTCAACGTCAGATGCCTGGATGTCTGACGGCATGCGGAAAAAGGCGATCTTCTGTTGCAGCGCAAACAAAACGAGCGCCGCTGCGACCGCCAGGACCAGCAGTCCGCCACCAATTACCGAAAGCCGCTTTTGCTTGCGCGTCATCAATCTTTCTCCGGCTCGTCTGCAAGGCCGAGGTCCTGGGCCACAGCATCGAGCTTCGCAATCTTGTCCGCACTAAGCACCTTCTTTGCCCGGGCCAGCGCATCCAGCGCATCATTGGGTCTGTTCAGAACGACGTAAGAGCGGACCAATCGTTCCCAGCCATCGACATCATCAGGTGATTGTTTCAATTTTTCGGCAAGGCTCGCAACCATGCCCTCGATCATTTCGGCGCGGGCCTGACTGTCCATTCCGGCCGCAGCCTCGACTTGCGAGGCGTTGGGGCCGGTCCGTTCGACGTCGCTTACGTCCGGCGCATCGCCTGCGATCTCCTGATCGAGACGGGTTAGTGCCGCTTGCGCCTGTTCACGCCAGGGCACATCGGCGGGAGCCTCCACCAAGAGCTTGCGGATCAAGTCGCGTGCTTCAGCAAGACGCCCCTGCTGCATCCAGCCCTCGATAATGTAGAACTGCGGCCGCATATCCTTCGGATCAAGCTCAAGCGCATGCTTGAACACGGCTTCCGCTTCAGGAGTAATCTTGCCATCCGCCGCCGCCACCATTGCTTCGCCAAGCCCTAGCTGGCGGGGTGCGCTATCGCCATTGAGGCGGATAGCATTCTGGTAGGCCGTGACGGCATCCGCCGGACGGCCGAGCCGCAGGTAGATCGGCGCCAATACTTCCCAGCCCTGGCCATCATCGGGATTGAGCGCCAAATGCGCTTCGGCGCGCGCAATCAATTCCGCCGGGGTGCTCTGATCCGCGGGCTTGGCAAGCCGCCCGGCGAGCGGCTGGGCAGGCAAATCAGGAGATCCGGTCTTGGCGTAAATACCCCATGAAATCAGCGGGATAGACAGAACTATTGCGAGCGTCAGCCATTCGCGTATTGCACTTTTCTTCTGCCGAACAACAGTTCTATCTGCTTCCGCCGCCTTGGCAGATTTCAGCAAACGGCGACCGATCTCAGCGCGTGCCTGTTCGCCGCTGGCATGATCGATCAGCCCGCGTCTCTCGTCAGCGTCCAGTTCCAGCAACTGGTCGCGATAGACTTCAACATCATATTGATTGTCTGACACGGGGGCCCTGCCGCGACGCGTCAATGGCAAAAGCACAAGCAGCGTCGCGCCAACAGTCAGAAATGCAGCGGAAATCCAGAAAACCATGACGTGAGACATAAACTCCCAACAAGCCAAAATCCAAGGGATTTCATAGATAGGGCAATTCGCCGCAAAGCTGGGGAAGGTTCACAGCTGAAGCGGGAACGTCGTGCATTCCCAGATATGCTGGTACTTGCTTTGCCAATTGAATGATAAACGCGGACGCGATTATGTCAGCGGCGTCCAGCTGCCATCCTCATTGCGGCAGGCGGTACCGCGCGCCGATTGCGGCGTGCCATCGATACGCACCGTATGCGTGTACTGGCGGCAATTTTGCGAGCCGACCTGATAGGGCTGCGCCGCAACCACTTCGCCGGAACGGCTGCCGCTGGCGTTTTTCCATTCGACCGTCTTGCCGGCAGGCGAATATTCCAGCGCCTGATATTCGGCCTGCAGGGCGCGCTTGCGATCCGACGCATCTAGTGAGGCATTGTTGCCGATCAAGCCATTTCCCAGCGCCGCAAGCACGCCTGATGTGGCCGGCTGCTTCGATCCGCCGGTCAAACTGCTCAGCGTACCGCCACTGCCTTTGGTGCCGGATGTCGTTGAACAGCCTGAGAGCATAGCAACAGCAAGAAGGGGAATGGCGATATGGATTTTCATCATCGGTTCGTTTTACAATCTACAATACGGCGGCGCTAACGGCTTGTTATGACCTGATTGACCATCGGCTTGCAAGCACGATTAGAGCATCGAACGGCAAATGGGACGCCCTAGTTCCCGGCGACAGGAAGTGTCAGTCGCGCATTCAGACCGCCGAGCTCGACGCTGCGCTCCAGCCGAAGCGTGCCGCCATATTCACGTATTGTGTCGTGGACGATGGAAAGGCCAAGCCCGGAGCCGGGCTTGCTTTCATCCAGCCGCTTGCCGCGCGTTAGTGCATCCTTGATCTGTTCTGGTGCAAGACCCGAGCCATCGTCCTCCACGCTGATTTCCAATCCGTCATCCACCTTGGCAAGTGTGAGCCTGATGCGGCTTCGCCCCCATTTCCCGGCATTTTCCAGAAGATTTCCGACGACTTCCTCAAGATCTTCCTGCTCGCCCGCAAAGATCGCTTCGCCCATCTGGTTTTCGAAACGAACGTCCATTTCTGGATTGAGCTTTGCGGTGACGCGCGCGAGCCGCGCGAGAATGGGAGGAACTGGTGCCCGGAAAACGACGCTGTCACGTTGCGCCGCAATGCGAGCGCGCTGCAGATAGTGTTGCACCTGCACCTGCATGGCAGTGCTCTGCTCGGCGATAATGCGCCCCTCATGGCCACCGATGGTACGGCTTTCGTTGACCAACACGGATAGCGGCGTCTTCAGAGAATGTGCAAGATTTCCAACTTGCGTGCGCGAGCGCTCCATAATGCGGCGGTTGTTTTCAATCAGCGCGTTCATTTCGCGCGCCAGCGGAGCAATCTCGTCCGGCAGATTCTCGTTTAGACGCGATACCTTGCCTTCCCTGATATCGGCAAGGGTGCGGCGAACGCGGTCGAGTGGCCGCAGACCAAACAGGATTACCGCCGCGTTGATCAGCGTTCCGCCAAGGCCAAAGATTCCGAGATAGAAATATAGGGTATGGCGGAAGGCGGCAATCTCGCCCTCCACCTCGCTCAGATTGCCCATGACCCTGAATCGCGCGACGCGGTTTTCTGCATCCAGGACAACTTCAGTCTCCACCACCGAGAGCTGCTGGCCGTTCGGTCCGGTCTCGGTATAGGAACGCTGAAACGATGTGTCGAAGGGAACATTTAGCGTCGAGGGCGAATCAATAGTCTTGTCTCCGAGCGATATGGATCGGAGAGAGCCCTTCAGATTGTCTGCGACCGGATCAACTGACCAGTACCAGCCGGAAAGTGGGCTCGAATACCGTACCTCGCCTGGGTCCGGCCTGCCTGCCAGCGTTCCATCATTGACGCTGACTGAAGCAATGACGCTAAATAAATGCGCCGAGAGCAATTGCTTGAAACTCTGCAGGCGCGCATCGCCGTAGAGGGCCGAAATGATCGTGGCGATTGCAAAAAAGGAAATGATGGTCCAGAGCGTCGACAGCGTGATGACGCGCAAGGAAAGGGATCGTAAGCTCGGGAGATAGCCGGTCAGCCGGATTTTCACACGTTGCCCTGCCTTGTTCGAGGCGATTAAGCCTTATTATCTTGTGATTTGATCCGATATCCCATGCCGCGAATCGTTTCGATCAGATCGATGCCCATCTTCTTGCGTAGACGCCCCACAAAAACCTCGATGGTGTTGGAATCGCGATCGAAATCCTGATCGTAGAGGTGCTCCACCAATTCGGTGCGCGATACGACCTCGTCCATGTGATGCATCAGATACGACAAGAGCCGGAACTCGTGCGATGTCAGTTTCAAAGCGGTTCCACCAATGGTCGCCTTTGACGTCTTGGTGTCAAGGCGCAGCGGACCGCAGCTGATCTCCGATGAGGCATGACCAGCGGCGCGGCGAATGAGGGCCCTGAGGCGCGCCAGGACCTCCTCGATGTGGAACGGTTTGGCGACATAGTCGTCAGCTCCGGCGTCGATCCCGGCAACCTTGTCGCTCCAGCGATCACGCGCGGTGAGCAGCAGTACAGGCATGATCCGTCCATCCCGGCGCCATTTCTCGAGAATGGTCAGCCCATCCATCTGCGGCAGGCCGATATCGAGCACAACCGCATCATACGGCTCGGTATCGCCGAGAAAGTGACCCTCCTCGCCGTCGAAAGCCTTATCGACCACATAGCCGGCATCGGTCAGCGCATCCACCAATTGGCGATTGAGATCACGATCATCTTCGACGACGAGTATTCTCATCCAGGTTGTCCCTTGCGAAGCGGGTTAGTTTGCCGGTACCGCAACTTCGACCCGGCGCGGGCGTTCGCCATCTTTGCCAGGGATGAGCACGACAACCACACAAACTTCCTTGCCGTTCTGCACAACAGACGTGGCGCGCGCAAGAGTACCACCTTGCGATTCCGCCACCTGTTGCCCGACTGACGAACAGTCCGCGGCTAAGGCAGTACCGGCGTTGAGGACGCCAGTGACTGAGATCAGGCCCGCAAGGGGCAGGGAGATAATCAAGTGTTTCATCATGGCGTCATTATTATCGGTTGCTGTCTGAACGATGCATGAACAGTTGGGAGCTGGCAGGAA
>NZ_JBBNAN010000013.1:0-2609 GCF_037994405.1 Phyllobacterium sp. | reverse complement strand
GTGCTGTTGCCGAAGAGTTCGCGAAGGCTGGTAACGGCTCGGCAACGCTCCTTCCGGTTCCTGCCATCGTCGGCAAGAAGAGCACCCGCGAGGTGCTGGAAGAAGACCCGATCATCGAGCGCGTGCTGACCCTCGCAATGAAGGCCGACGTCGTCTGCTTCGGCATGGGCAGCATCACGCACGAGTCTGTTCTTCTGAGTTCGGGCTATCTCGACGAGGCTGATATCGATCACCTGCAGGCTGCCGGGGCGGTCGGCGATATTCTCGGCCGTTTCGTCGATCGCGGCGGCAAGATTGTCGATACGGCCATTGACGACCGAACCGTGGGTCTGCGTCTCGAATTCCTGAAAACCAAGCCGTGGTCGATTGGCGTCGTTGCTGGAGAAGAAAAATTCGAAATCGCGGTTTCCGCCCTGAAGGCCGGCTATGTCTCAGTAATCGTCACCGATGAGGCGACGGCCCGCTATGCTCTGGGGATCAAAGATGGCGAATGATGTCCTGACGGTTCAGCGCGTCTCGAAAACCTTCATGCCGAACATCGTCGCGCTGGAATCGGGGGGGCTTATCCTCCACGCGCCAATCTATAAGAATGCCACTTTGCCATCCATGCGCCAAAGCTGGATGACGCGGCATTCCCTGCAGAAACAGCGCACGATGCCGGTTCTGAAAAGCCTTTCGACCAAATATGGCAGGCCGGAACAAGCGGTTATCCAGCTTTCCGGGGGCAACCAGCAGAAGGTCGTCCTGGCAAAATGGATCATCAATGGTACGCACGTTCTGCTTCTGGATGAGCCGAGCCGTGGGCTCGATATCGGCGCGAAGGCAGATCTCAACAATCTTGTCGACAAGCTTGCCGAAGACGGGGCGGCGGTCATCGTCGCCAGCAGCGAGCTCGAAGAACTTTACGCAGCTTGCGATGTCGGCACTGCCTGCGGCGCGGCGATGGGGGCGATCAGCGCCCTGGCGCAGGTGCCCAGCTTCATCGTCACGCTTGCCGGCCTCGTCTCGTTTCGCGGCATAACCTATCTGATGACCGACGGCGTACCGGTCAGCGGATTGCCGCAGGGATTTGCCGCGATCGGCTCGACAATGGTGCCGATCCTGCCGGGTTTTGCCGTCTCGTCGATGGGACTGATCTTCATCGTGCTGTGTATCCTGGCCGGGCTGGTTTTGCGTCTGACCGTGTTTGGGGAGTATGTCTTTGCGACTGGCGGCAATCCCGAAGCTGCGCGGCTATCGGGTCTGCCGACACGCTTTATCATCACCGCTGTGTTTGCAGTCTCCGGTTTCATGGCGGCACTCGGCGGAATTCTGTTGACCTCGCGCTTGCGCATCGGGCAACCAACGGCTGCACAGGGCCTGGAGCTTGACGCTATCGCTGCGGTAGTTCTTGGCGGGACAAGCCTCTTCGGTGGCCGGGGCGGTGTTCTCGGCACGTTCTTTGCCGTAATGCTACTTCAGGTACTTCGTAATATATTCAATCTTCTGGGATTGGGCTCCTTTTATCAGATGACCGTCACCGGTATCATTATCGTTGCAGCCATCTTGCTCAATCGCTTCATTGATCACAGGAAGGGTCGGGGATGAACACCCAACATGCAGTTGTTCCTAAAGGAACAGAAATCCAGCTGGCACATTCCCATGCGCGCAACACTGGCACGAAGCTCAAGCCAGAGTGGTTCGAGGATATTGCCGTCAACCGTTCGGCGACGGAACGCCGTGCCGCGACACTGACGACGCGCCGGACGGTTAAGAAGGAATATCAGGCGGCCTGGCTGGTCAAGGCGATCACCTGCATCGATCTCACCACGCTTGCTGGCGACGATACGGCCGGCCGTGTCTACCGCCTTTGCGCCAAGGCAAAGCGCCCCGTTCGTGACGATATTCTCGAAGCGCTGGGCCTCGCTGATCAAAATATCACCACGGGCGCCGTCTGCGTCTACCCGACAATGGTGCCACATGCGGTGAAGGCGCTGCAGGGTACGAGAATCCCGGTAGCGTCTGTCGCTACCGGATTTCCGGCCGGTCTGACACCGTTGCCGCAGCGTCTTGCCGAAATCCACTATGCGGTGGGCGAAGGCGCTGCCGAAATCGACATCGTCATCACGCGCGAACACGTGCTGACGCAGAACTGGTCGGCGCTCTATGACGAGATCGCGCAGATGCGTGAAGCATCGGGCGATGCGCACATGAAAGCCATTCTGGCAACCGGTGATCTCAACACGTTGCGCAATGTCTACCGCGCCTCCATGGTTGCGATGCAGGCGGGGGCCGATTTCATCAAGACATCGACCGGCAAGGAAGAAGTGAATGCCACGCTTCCCGTCAGCCTGATCATGCTGCGGGCCTTGCGCGATTACGGCGAGCTGTCTGGCCAGACGGTCGGTTTCAAGCCTGCCGGCGGCATGAAGACAGCCAAGGATGCCATGAACTGGCTGATCCTGATGAAGGAAGAGCTCGGCCTGCCATGGCTGCAGCCGGACCTGTTCCGTCTCGGGGCAAGTTCGATGCTCGGCGATATCGAGCGTCAGCTGGAACATTATGTGACGGGCCGCTACGCCGCGTCTTCGCGCCACGCGCTAGCCTGAGGAAACGAACATGGGACAGAT
>NZ_JBBNAN010000012.1:0-30013 GCF_037994405.1 Phyllobacterium sp. | reverse complement strand
CCTTTGAATAAGTGCTCCGGTCGCCGGTGCGATCATGCTGCACCTTTAGAGCCAGATGAGGTCATATGAGACCGTTCTGTTTCTCGGATGGCGAGACGTTCCACGCGGAAGGTGGCAAGGCCGATGTCGTTCATCGGCTGAGACCAGCTGACAAAGTGTGTGTCCGCCAGCCGGAAACCCGAAGGGCCGGGTGAATTCGGGCTTCGGCTTGGTCCGATGGAAAGACATCGGCCTCGCCAAACCCCTCGACCTTGTCCACGAATTCCCTCCCGCAGAACGTTCCCGTATGATCTCATCTTGCTCTCCCGAGCACTTCGGCCTCGAAACCATACGGGAACAGCTCCTTCATCGTCAGGGTTTCAACGATGCCGTTATTGTCGCATAGGTGCAGGCGCGTATCAGGCCCGGCGAACTCCGCCAGCCGTTGACGGCAACCGCCGCAGGGCGTGCATTTTGCCTTCTTTTCGGCGACAACCGCGATTTCCGTAATCGTGCCGCCGCCGCCCATGACGAAATGCGACAGGGCAGTTGTTTCCGCGCACCAGCCCTCGGGATAGGAAACCACCTCGATATTGCAGCCGGAATAGATCCGTCCGTCGCTGGTACGAATGGCCGCTCCGACCGGGAATTGCGAATAAGGCGAATGCGTTTTCTGCATGGCGGCAAAGGCCGCATCGAACAGGTCCTTGCTCATTTGCAACTTCTCATCTTTCTTTCACGTACGCGACACCACCAGCCTTTGGCGGGATGGCTTTGCCGATAAATCCGGCCAGGAGGATAACGGTGAGGATATAGGGCAAGGCCTGCATGAATTGTACCGGCACTTCGCCGATAAGCGGTAAAGGATGTCCCTGCATGCGGATGGCCACCGCATCGAGGAAACCGAAAAGCAGGCAGGCAAACATGGCCTGCACCGGGCGCCACTTGGCGAAGATCAGCGCCGCGAGCGCGATATAGCCCTTGCCCGCGGTCATGTCCTTGACGAAGCCAGCGCCCTGAGCTGTCGCCAGATAGGCTCCTGCCACACCGCAAAGCACACCGCAGCAGATCACTGCACGATAGCGCAGCCATGGCACCGATACACCGGCCGTATCGACGGCAGCAGGATTCTCGCCGACTGCCCGCAAACGCAAACCGAAACGTGTCCGGTACAGCACCCACCAGGTGAAAGGCACCATGGCAAAAGCCAGATAGACGAGGATCGAATGGCCGGAGATCAGTTCGTAGTAGATCGGACCGATGATTGGGACATCCTTCAGTGCGTTGGCCCCCGGAAGATCGATCGGATTGAAACGCGCCTCATTGGGCAGTGAGGGCGTCCGTCCACCCTGCTGAAACCAGGCCTGTCCGAGGATGACGGTCGTGCCTGCAGCGATGAAGTTGATTGCAACGCCGGAGACGATCTGGTTGCCGCGGTGAGTGATGGAGGCGAAGCCGTGGACGAGACCAAGCGCAACCGAAATGAGAACGGCCGCGAGCAAGCCAATATAGGCCGAGCCGAACCAGGTGGCGGCCGTACCCGCCGCAAAAGCCCCGGCGAGCATTTTGCCTTCGAGACCAATATCAAAAATGCCGGAGCGCTCGGAATACAGCCCTGCCAGACAGGCAAGCAGCAAGGGCACCGAAAGCCGAATGGTTGAATCGAACAATTGAAGGATTGTCGTGAGCGGTTCCATTATTGGCCTCCCCCTGCAACCACAGCCGGCGCAGTCTCGCGCTTCGCCCGGCCGATACGCTGAAAAATACGTTGCAGCGAGGGCCTAAACATATGCTCCAGCGCACCAGCAAACAGGATGACCAACCCTTGAATGATGACGATCATGTCGCGGGATATGTTGGGCATGTCGAAGGCGATCTCGGCACCGCCTTGATAAAGCATGCCGAAGAGTATGGCGGCCAATACGATGCCTGCGGGGTGGGACCTGCCCATCAGCGCCACGGCAATGCCGACGAAGCCGGCCCCGGCGACAAAATCCAGCTGCACCCGATGTTGTGCGCCCATGATCGGGTTAAGCGCCATCATGCCTGCCAGCGCACCCGAAATCATCATGGTGATGATGATGATGCGCAGTTCGCTGATACCGGCATAGCGAGCAGCCTTGGGGCTGAAGCCCATAGTGCGGATTTCATAGCCGAGTTTGGTGCGCCAGATCAGCACCCAGACCACAAAGGCAGCCACGAGCGCCAAGAGGAAACTGATGTTGAGCGGAGCCGAACGCATATTGAGCCCGACCAGATTGAGCAGCCAGCCAAGGCCCGGCAACTGTCCGCCCTCGCCGAAGACACGGGTTTCCGGCGCCTGACTGCCCAGAGGTTTCAGCGGGCCGACCAAAAGGTAGACCATGATGCTGGCCGCGATGAAATTGAACATGATCGTGGTGATGACCACGTGCGATCCACGCTTGGCCTGCAGCCATGCCGGGATCAGCGCCCATAAGGCACCGACAAGCGCCGATGCCAGGACTGCCAGGGGAAAGGTCAGCCACCACGGCAGAAAACCACCAAGGCCGAGCCCGATCAGCGCAACGCCAAGACCGCCAATATAAGCCTGGCCTTCGCCGCCAATGTTGAACAGGCCGCAGTGGAATGCGACAGCGACACAGAGGCCGGTGAAGATGAAGTTCGTCGCATAGTAAAGCGTGTAGCCGACACCATCTCCCGAGCCGAACGCACCCTTGACCATCAACACTGCCGCATCGATCGGACTTTCCCCGACAAGCAGAACGACAAGCCCGGCCACGAAGAAAGCGACAATCAAATTGATCAACGGCAGGAGACCATAATCGGCCCAAGCAGGCAGTTTGGCAAAGGGCTGGCTCATGGCAAGGTCTCGATGATCGCTTCGGAAGTTGAGATGTGGGCATATTCGCCATCAAGGATGGAAAGCGTAAGGGCGTGCACGTCCTCGGCGGTCCAGTGCTTGCCGCGATGATCCTTGCGGTCGATGCTCGCGACTGCATCCTGCGGTACGGTTACCTCGAATCCGAGATTGGCGGCCATTCGTACGGTGGCATCGACGGAGTTTTCGAGGAGCACACCGGTGACGACCAGACTACGCACCTGCAACTCGTCCAGAACATCCATGAGGTCAGTGCCTATGAAGGCATTGTTGGTGCGCTTGTCGACAACAGGCTCGCCAATTTGCGGTGCAACCTGTGCCTTGAACTCATTGCCTTGCGTACCGGGTCTGTAGGGCGAAGTTGGATCGGTGGAATCATGACGGACATGAATGACAGGCAGGCGCCGCTCGCGCCAAGCGGCGAGCAATCGGGAGATGGCTGCTTCCGCTTCCGGCTGGCCTCGCCTGCCCCATTTCGGATCATCGATGGCGTTCTGTACATCGATGACGACAAGTGCCTGCGTCGTCATTCCGCCGCCTCCTGCTGCTCGACACCGGCCATGAGCAAGCCCAGTTCGCCTTCACTGGCGTCCGAGTCGCGTTCGCCGACGATGCGGCCGGCGAACATCACCAGAATGCGGTCGGAGAGCGAGCGGATTTCATCGAGTTCCACCGAGACGAGCAGCACAGCCTTGCCCGCATCACGCATCTCGATGATGCGCTTGTGGATGAACTCGATGGCGCCAACATCAACACCTCGCGTCGGCTGGCCGATGATGAGGACGCCCGGATCGCGCTCCATCTCGCGCGCGAGCACGATCTTCTGCTGGTTGCCGCCAGAAAAATTGGCTGTCTTCAGCCGCGGGTCGCCAGGACGGATGTCATATTTCTCGATCTTCTTGCGCGCATCGGCCTGGATGGCATCGAGATCGAGAAATGGTCCGTTGAGATAGAGCGGATCGTCATGATAGCCGAGGATCGAGTTTTCATATTCTTCGAAGGCCAGCACCAGGCCCATGTGATGACGGTCCTCCGGCACATGGGCGAGCCCCCGATCGCGCAGTTCGCCTGGATCGGCAGCCCCCGTAATGTCGATGACCTGTCCATCAAGGAGCACGCGGCCCGAGACTGCAGTGCGGATACCTGCGATAGTCTCAATCAGCTGCGATTGGCCGTTGCCAGCAACGCCGGCAATCCCAACGATTTCGCCGGCGCGAACGGTGAATGAGGCGTCGTCCACCATCACCACACCGCGGCTATCGCGCACCGTCAGATTCTCGACAGAAAGCTTGATTTCCCCGGGCCTTGCCTCGCCCTTCTGCACCCGTAGCAGCACGCGGCGGCCGACCATGAGTTCCGCAAGCTCTTCGACCGTCGTTTCCAGCGTCTTTCGCGTCGCGACAACTGCGCCTTGGCGCATGACGGAAACATCATCCGTTACTGCCATTATCTCGCGCAGCTTGTGCGTGATGAGGACAATGGTCTTGCCCTGATCCTTCAGCTGTTCGAGGATACGGAAAAGATGATCGGCCTCGGGCGGGGTTAATACGCCCGTCGGCTCATCGAGCACCAGGATTTCCGCGCCGCGATAGAGTGCTTTGAGGATTTCCACGCGCTGCTGCAGACCGACAGGGAGCTCCTCGATCAGCGCATCCGGATCGACGTCCAGCTGATATTCCCGCTCGAGCCGCTTCAGTTCGGCGCGCGCCTTGGCGATACCATTTTTGAGGAGCGGCGCACCCTCAACGCCAAGCATCACGTTTTCGAGCACTGTGAAATTTTCAACCAGCATGAAATGCTGATGCACCATGCCGATGCCCAATGCGATTGCGGCATTCGGGTCTGGAATATTGGCCAAGGATCCATTGATCCGGATTTCACCACTATCGGCTTGATAGAACCCATAGAGGATAGACATCAGCGTGGATTTGCCAGCGCCATTTTCTCCAATAATGCCGTGAATCGTGCCCTTTTCGACACGAAGATGAATGTCGCGGTTGGCGTGAACGGCACCAAAGCGCTTATCAATTCCAACAAGTTCTATCGCCAGTTCGGCCATGTCCCCATCCGCTGTTATGCAGCTTTTGTCGTCTTTTCGAAATTTGACCCTAACACGGGATTTTTTTCTTTCCAGTCAAGAAAACAAGATTTAACAGCCATCGCCGGTCATCAAACTTGAACCGTGACGGGACCCGGACTAGAGAGAAGGCTGGACGGAAACGGAGACGAGCAATGACAGCCGACAACACGGACCGTTTGACCCGCCTCGAGATGCTGGTGACCGAGCAGGAAAAGACCATCGAGGAACTTTCCGGCCAGGTATCCGAACAATGGAAGGTCATAGAAGGCATGCGCCGCAAGCTTGACGCGCTGACTGACCGGTTCCTCGTGCTGGAGGAACAGACTGCACCCGATATTCCCGTAACCAAGCCTCCACACTATTGACGATGATCCTGGTCGAACCGCTCGAACATCACCCCGAACTGGTGCCGCTATGCGCGCGTTGGAATTTCTTGGAGTGGGGTCAATCCACCGGTCATACGATGGAAGCTATCGTTGACGCGTTTCTCGGGTTCCTGGAACCATCCAGCCGGCAGAAGGCCTTTATCGCCTTTCTGTCGGGGTTGCCTGCAGGTCTCGTTCTCCTGATCGATAAGGATCTCGACAGCCACGCCCATTTGAAACCCTGGCTGGCCAGTCTCTATGTCGTTCCCGAGATGCGCAACGAGGGTGTGGGGCGGCACCTGGTCAGAGCCGCAGAAAGTGCCGCGCGCAATCAGGGTCATACCGAGCTTTATCTCTACACGAGCAAGGTCGATTATTATCGACGTCTGGGATGGCAGGAGTTTGAAACACTCACTGGCAATGATGCCGGTCTTGTTATTCTGGCGCGTGAACTCTGATCAGGCTTTGGCCTTGATCGCTTCTACCATCAGCTTCAGCCCCAGCGCGCCCATGACCGCACCAGCTCCGCGATCGATCCATAACTTCAAACGGGCATAAATCTGCCGGGCACGCGACCCTGAAAATACAAAGGCCACGACGGCGTACCAACCCGCCTCGATGCAGAAAAGCATTGGCGGCAAGGCGAAGAGAAGCCAGAGCGGTGGGGCCGGCGGCATGAGCGCGGCGAAAATGCTCGCATAGACGATCGACGTTTTCGGATTGCTGAGCTGCGTGATCAAGCCGAGCAAAAAGGCGCGAGAGACGGATATCCCGCTCTTCGGCCCGCCTGTATCGGACAGGACCAGCGGTTGGGATGCGCCACGCCAGATGCGGATTGCAATATAGATGAGGTACGCGCCGCCAAGCAGCTTCAACAACAGGTAAAGCCATTCGAACTGCATCAGGAGAGCCGTAAGGCCCAGCACAGCCAATGCGGCAAAGAATGCGCCGCCAACCCCCATACCCAATGCCGAAGCGAGACCGTGGGTCCGCGAGGACGCGATCGAGATGCGGGAGACCAGGACAAAACTTGGACCGGGGCTCATCGCGCCGATGGAAATGGCGGCGAGGATACTGAGAAGAACGGCAAGCGCGGTCATGTACATTCTCCTAGACTTGGCAATTATGGGAGACCGTCCGGGAACTTTGAAGACAAAGCCGCCGGGTATGGACCGACGGCTTCGAGTTCGCTGACAAATCAACGCTTATTTATACGGGCAGGCATTATCCGTATTGTAGTTGTGGACCTTGACCTTGCCGGAGATGATGTCGGCCTTGGCTGCTTCCACAGCCTTCTTGACGTCATCGGTCATCAGCTTGGCATTATTGTCGTCGACGGCGTAGTCAACACCGGCTTCCTTGACGCCAAGAACATTGACGCCAGAGGTGAATTTACCGTCGGCGCCGTCCTTGAAGGCGTTGTATGTCGCGACATCCACGCGCTTCAGCATGGAAGTCAGAACCTTGCCCGGATGCAGACCGTTCTGGTTGGAGTCGACACCAATACCCAACTTGCCGGCATCAGCGGTTGCCTGCAGGACGCCGATACCTGTGCCGCCGGCGGCAGAGAAGATGACGTCCGAACCCTGGTCCATCTGCGACTTGGCGATTTCGCCGCCCTTTGCCGGATCGTTCCAGGCGGCTGGCGTATCACCGGTCATATTCTGGATCACCTTGGCTTGTGGATTGGTGGCCTTGACGCCGCCGACATAGCCGCAAGCAAAGTTGCGGATAAGCGGGACGTCCATGCCGCCGATGAAGCTGACGGTACCGGTTTTGGATGACTTTGCAGCGATCACGCCGACTAGATAGGAGCCTTCATTGTCATTGAAGACAACCGAACGCACGTTTGGCTTTTCCACCACTGCGTCGATGATGACGAATTTGGTATCCGGGAACTCGGTTGCGACCTTCTCGATTGCTGCAGCAGCCGAGAAGCCGGCAATGACGATTGGCGAATTGCCGTCGGTTGCGAACTTGCGCAATGCCTGCTCGCGCTGCGCTTCGTTCTGGATTTCGAACTCGCGATATTTGACGCCGGAATCCGCCTTGTACTTCTCGGCGCCGTGGAACGCAGCTTCATTGAAGGATTTGTCGAACTTTCCGCCAAGATCGTAAATGACGGCTGGCTTGTCATCCGCCGCGAAGGCCGAGACGGACATCGCAGTGGCAGCCAGGAGACCAAGAACAATACGCTTCATTTGATACCAACCCTCTGGATTTTGTTGAGCAGGATCAACTTTGTGTCGACCCTTGAAATCGTTGCGGCAACGTCAGATGGCAGCCGCCCCGCCAGCAATCTTGCATGCCAGCAGGCAAATTTCACGCGAAATTTTGCCTGATGGTCAAATATCGCTGCCAGCGTCGCTCGATGAGCAACACAACGCTCGAAAATCCTGTCAATTCAGTCTGTTAGATGGCCTTTGCCTGTGGGATAGGGCAAGAGACGCCAGTACCGCGCAGGCCGCAATAGCCAGCCGGATTCTTGGCAAGATATTGCTGATGATAGTCTTCCGCATAGTAGAATTCGGGTGCCTGAAGGATCTCCGTGGTGATCTTGCCACGACCCGCGACGTTGAGCGCCTTCTGATAGGCGTCACGGCTTTGCTCTGCGGCAGCCTTCTGTTCGGGCGTAAACGTGTATATGCCAGAGCGGTAGGTCGTGCCAATATCATTGCCCTGGCGCATGCCTTGTGTTGGATCATGCTCTTCCCAGAACAGCGTCAGGAGTTCGTCATAGGAGATGACGTTCGGATCGAACACCAGAAGCACTACTTCATTATGGCCGGTCAGCCCCGTAGAGGTTTCCTGGTAGGTGGGGTTCGGCGTGATGCCGCCTGCATAGCCTGCCGCGGTGACATAAACGCCCGGCACCTGCCAGAACAGCCGTTCGACGCCCCAGAAACAACCCATGCCGAACATGGCGGTCTGGAGATTGTCGCGCCAGGGGCCTTTCAGCGGGCGGCCATTGACGAAATGCGTCTCGGCGGTGGGAATCGGTGTGGCACGCCCCGGAAGCGCTTCAGCAGCATCAGGCATTTTGGTTTTCTTGTTGAACATGTCGATGATGAACATTGAGATACCTCCAGGATAAGGGGCAATGACGCATCAACGAGCGGCGAACCGTCCCACCCTGTTGTGACGCTTGTAACCCATCGCGTAAAGCAGAAAGGCCAGCAGGGCAAAAACGATAAAGGTGGGCGTTTCGAGCACCCATAGCATCAACGGGTCCCATAGAATGGGGTAAATGTGGGTTTTGACATAGGCTTCGGCAAGAGTGAGCGAAGAAGCGGAGATGGACTGCCAGCTGTCTTGAAGCGATGTCATGATCACATGCGACGCGCCAACCGAGCGGGCGGCATCAAGAACTGCGGCAATGATCGCCAGACTAAGGGCAATATAGGCAAGAAGCCTGAGAAGCGATCGGATCACATCTGTCTCCACGAATAGGCTGAAAGACCGGCATTCTAGCGCCGGACAGGAGCGGAATGAATTGAATTTTACCGGTATTTTGATGGCAAGGGAGGAAATATTCGAGAAAATTCCCAGCAATTTCAGAGGGAAGCCCACGAAATTGCGGCAAAGCGCGATTATGTTGAAATAGGAGTTGAACAAGAGCCTGTTCTGACTATAGTGCGCGCCGCACGGGGTCGCTGTCGGCTAACCATCGACGTGCATCGCGTGCCTATCCAAAATGAGTGACCGATGGTTGACGGTGCTCTTGAAGCCGGTCTTTCTGGCTGACAAGAATCAACCCGACCGGCCAGATGCCGGACGTATTGCGGAGAGGTGGCCGAGTGGTTGAAGGCGCACGCCTGGAAAGTGTGTTTACGTCAAAAGCGTAACGCGGGTTCGAATCCCGCTCTCTCCGCCAGTCAATTTCTACTTCATGGTCCCCCACGTCGGCTCACCAAAACGTTCCTTTGAAATTGCTGCTGCTGCCGCGACTCGACATTGTGTTGAGCGCCCGCCTTGGGGGGTGAATTGATGAACGACGAGCAAGAAGGAAGCCAGCAACTCACTTTTTGAGCAAGCCAAGGCTTTCGCTGAACTGCCGCGACAGCTCAAACGGGCCAAAATGCCTAAAGTTCTCAGAGCCAAATTGTTTGACGCAATCAACCGCACCGTCGAGTAAAGGATGGAAAGGGAGCGGCTGCAGAGTTCATCCGTTGACTGGATCAGCCCTCGCTTTAGTCCAAGCGGAACCCGGCTTTAAGGACTACCTGGAAGCGGGCCACCTTACCATCAAGGATGTGACCTCTGATCTGGTCCACTTCAAACCAGTCGAGTTGTCTCACGCTTTGCGATGCGCGCGCGATGGCGTTCTTGATCGCTGAATCAACCGATTCGGGCGAGCTGCCAACGAGTTCGATTTTCTTGTAGACATGATCCTCACCCATGACATCCTCCTCTCGGGTCGTTCTCGCCGCAGTTTCGGCATTTCAACCCATGCGGACATACTGGTCCTACCCGGTGCAAATGTGAAGTTTCATTCAAGGCGCATGTCACTAGCTGCTCGAAATCCCACGCTGACAACGGCGCGCGCACTGGTCTGTCAAATGCGCAGCTGTTGTTTAACTTGGAATCTATTGACATTTTATATAATTTAGCCATTCTGTCTAAATGAGCTTTGATCTTGACGCCTTTCGCCCTATCGCCGACAGCATCGGACGCCTTTTCGCCCCCCATGCAGAAGTCGTGCTGCATGATCTCACCACCAACACGATAACTCATATTGCGAACTGCTTCTCCAAACGCAGACCGGGCGACTCTTCGCTCCTCGACATCATGGATCTTGATTTCGACCAGGCAATCATCGGGCCATATACGAAGACCAACTGGGATGGCCGAAGGCTAAAATCGGTTTCGACCGTCATCAGGGATGAGACCGGAAGACCTGTTGGCCTGATGTGTATCAACCACGATATTGAAGCCTTCAGCCTGGCCCTCGAGCAACTGAGTGCCATTGTCACGACTGCAGCGCCCTTGCGGCATGCAACGGAGCTGTTCGCCGCAGACTGGCGAGAGCGCATCAATGACGAGATCGCGGCCTTTCTCACGGCACGCAACATGACGCTTGCAGGCCTTGACTCAAACACGACCGAAGAGCTGATCGGCCAACTTGATCGCTCGGGTTTCTTCGGCATTCGAAACGCAACGACTTACACCGCAGAAATACTCGGTGTCTCGCGCGCCACGCTCTACAACCGTCTCAATGCTGCCAGGCGCCTCGCCAAGCCTTCACCGATCGGAGATTGATCATGCCTGCCATGCCGCGCGATTTTGCGCTTGAAGTTTATTTGTCGCGCTGGGAGTTTGCAGCCAAACATCATATGACAGCGTCGGACGCGCAGAGCATACCCCTCAACGAACTCCTCGGGTATGCCTCGCCCGCCGATCGTGAGCGCTTCAACACCTTGCATCTTGGCTATACCGAAACCTTCGGTTCCCCCTCGCTTCGCGAAACGATCGCCACAACCTATGACACGGTCCGTGCCAGGGATATTTTGTGTTTTGCAGGTGCCGAGGAGGCGATTTATGTGGCGATGAAGGTGCTGCTCCAGCCACAGGATCATTGCATCGTCCTCACACCGAACTATCAAGCAGCTGAGACAGTGCCGCTCAGTATCTGCTCGGTTACGGGTGTCGCTCTCGACGAAGATCACAATTGGAGCCTTGACATCGACAAGGTAAAAGCGGCGATCCGCCCCAACACCAGATTGATCTCGATCAACTTTCCCAACAATCCGACCGGTGCGATCCCCTCGCAAGAAATATTCAGGGCGCTTGTCGATCTTTGCCGGATGAATGGCATCTGGCTGTTCAGCGACGAGGTATATCGCCTTATCGAGCGCAGTGAGTCACAGCGTTTGCCCCAAGCGGTTGACGCCTATGAACGGGGTGTTTCATTGAACGTGATGTCAAAGGCATATGGACTTCCGGGACTGCGCATCGGCTGGCTCGCCGCGAAGGATCCCGCGTTCCTCTTGGCCTGCGAGCACTACAAACACTTCCTGTCGATCTGCAATTCCGGCCCTTCGGAAGTCCTTGCGGAAATTGCTCTCAAAGCACGAGGACGGATTCTTGAGCGCAACCGAGACCTTGTGCGCAACAACATCTCCAAGCTTGATACGTTTTTTGCCGAATTTCCCGCGCTCTTCGAATGGTGCGAACCTGATGGCGGCTGTGTTGCCTTTATCCAGTACAAGGGTCGAGACGGCGTTGAAGCATTTACTGCACGGCTCGTCGAAGAGGCGGGCGTTTTGCTGCTCCCTTCCAGCGTCTATCATTCCGACCTTGGGCCAGTGCCGAAGGACCGTTTCCGCATCGGCTTTGGTCGCAACAACATGGATGAAGGACTGACCGCCTTCCGCAACTGGCTTCGCCGGAATGATTGCTGAGCCTTTCGTTTCGCCCACGAACTGAAGAGCCGGCGGGTGGCGTTATCGTGTCAAAGCTGTAAACTATTCTTATGGCTTATAATGATTCCCGCAGCCCTTCCCAAAGCGTTTCCGAGACGAATGGCAACGCATTGCCTGCCATGCGTCAGAACCGTTTGATCGAGCTCCTTCAGAAGCACGGGCAAGTCACGGTTGCCGAGCTTGTAGCACTGTTCGATGTATCGCGTGACACGATACGCCGTGATCTGGATCTACTCGAGCAGCGTGGGCTTCTGGTCCGCACCCATGGCGGCGCCATTCACAATGCCAAGCTTGTCCGCGTGGATACAACATTCGGCCTGCGCATGGATGAACATGTCGATGCGAAACGCCGGATCGGACAGGCGGCGGCAAATCTGGTGCGCGACAGCGAGACGCTTATTATCAATGGCGGTTCGACCGCCTGCTATTTTGCCGCCGCACTGACGGAGCGGCGCAATCTGACTGTTGTAACGAACAACCTGCGTCTGCCGCCGATCACACCAGAACCGTCGGTCAGCTCGATTCACATTATCGGAGGCACGTATTGGTCGGTGTCGCAGGTCACGATAGGCACGATCGGCTTCCCTTCAGTATCAGGTATCAGCGCAGACTCTGCGGTTATCGGGGTGACCGGCATCTCGCCATCCGGCATCTCCATGGGACGGCTCGAGGAAGCCACTGCGACTGCGGGTATGATCGATGTCGCGAAACGGACGATCGTCCTCGTGGACAGCAGCAAGTTCAATGTCACGGCATTTGCCAATATTGCTCCGTTGGATCGCATCCAGTACGTCGTCACCGATGCAAGACCGCCGGAGGAGATTGCCGAGGCACTCGATCAGGCAGGGGTCCAGACATTGATTTGCGAAGGTTGACCAGCGGCCGATTGGCGTTTGCCTTTTAGCCGAACAAGGCCCTCACGACACTTTCAATTTTTCGGCAAGCAGCGGATGCCTGACGAGATGTGGCAGCGCCGCTCCGCGCGCATCGAAGACGTGGACTGAATCGGGGTCAAAAGAGAGGCGAACCAGTTCGCCAGGCTGGGTTGGATTGTCGCCCTCCGTCTGGACGAGGATTACGGTACCCCCAACATCGACATGCAGCACGGTAAGTCCGCCCAGCCGCTCGGCAATCAATGTCTGCCCCTGAAGGTCGCCTTTGGAATCAAGTCGCATATGTTCCGGTCTGATGCCAACGGTAACTTCCGCGCCGGTGGTTACTCCGCGTGGTTCAACCGGGACGGTGAGTGGGGCTCGATTCGGCAAAGTCACTGTAACGCCCTTTGGGTCAAAATGACTTACCACCGCTTTCAGGAAGTTCATCTTTGGTGAGCCGATGAACCCTGCCACAAAGAGGTTTCTTGGATGATGGTAGAGATCGAGCGGTGATCCCACCTGTTCGATTTCGCCGGCATTGAGAACGACGATCTTGTCGGCCATTGTCATGGCTTCCACCTGATCATGCGTGACATAAATCATCGTGGCATTGAGACTCTTGTGCAAACGCATCAGTTCGATGCGCATCTGGACACGCAGAGCCGCGTCGAGGTTCGATAGTGGCTCGTCGAACAGAAACACCTTGGGGTTGCGCACAATTGCCCGGCCGATGGCAACGCGCTGCCGCTGACCCCCTGAAAGCTCCTTTGGATGCCGCTGCAGTAGCGGCCCCAGTTGCAGCACCTCTGCCGCTGCCTTCACCTTTGCCTCGCGTTCTGCTTTGGACGTACCGCCAATTTTCAGGGCGAAACCCATGTTCTCGGCAATCGTCATATGCGGATAGAGTGCGTAGGACTGGAAAACCATCGCCAGACCCCGATCGGCGGGACCCACTTCGTTGGCCCGGATGCCATCAATCAGGAGTTCACCGCCCGAGATCTTCTCAAGCCCTGCTATCATGCGCAACAATGTCGACTTGCCGCAGCCGGACGGGCCAACGAAGACAACGAACTCACGATCTGCAACCTCGAGGTCAACGCCCTTGATCACCTGGACCGTGCCATAGGTCTTCCTGATGCCGTTGAGTGTCAGCGTTGCCATGGTTTCCTCCTAATGCATTGTTTCAAGTTCGGGCTTGTGCTGCCCGTTGAAGATCATGCTTGCTGCACCGATAAGACCGGCATTGCGTCCGAGTTCGGCGGCAATGACCGGCACACCCCGGTAAGCCGACATGGCGCGTTCCTCGATGACGCGTTCAATATCGGCACGCATCAGCTCAAGCAGACTGCCGACACCACCGCCGATGATAAGCCGTTCCGGCGAATAGAGATGCAGAAGATTGACGAGGCCGATCCCGAGCCAGCGCGCTTCATTGGCAAGGAGCGATAGTGCAGCCTTGTCGCCTTGACGCGCCGCCTCAGCGACATGATGGCCCGTGACGGGGCCCGAACCTGCCAGTTCCTTGAGAAACCGGGCTTCGCCCGACGCGGCCAGACGTGTCGCATCGCGAGACAGCGCAGTGCCCGAAGCCATCGCTTCCCAGCAACCGCGCGCGCCGCAGGCACAGGCTTCGCGACTGTCCGAGGCGATCGTCATGTGGCCGATTTCAGCGGCGAGACCACGGCGGCCATGCAGTAACTTGCCATCTGCAATGATACCGCCGCCGATGCCGGTCGAGACGGTGATAAAGGCCATCGATTGCGTGCCACGCCCGGCGCCGAACCGCCATTCGCCGAGAGCCGCCGCATTGGCGTCATTCTCGAGAAGTACCGGCATTGCCAGTTTTTGGCGGAGAACGGATGCGAGCGGAACGTCATGCCAGCCGTGCAATGTGGGCGGCGCAATGACGGTGCCCGTCAACGGATCGAGCGGCCCGGCGGAACCGATCCCCAAGCCCAGAAGCGAGCAGGGACCTGCCTCATCACGTACCTGGTGAACCAGTGAGAGGATTTGTGCAACGACTGCATCCGGACCGCTTCTGGCATCGGTGGGCTCCGCTGCGCAGGCAATTAGTTGGCCGTTCCTGTTGACGACAGCTGCTCGCAGCTCCGTTCCGCCGAGGTCAATGGCGAGCGCGCATTGCATTACTGGACTGCCTCTGCAACCGGCAGACCGTGCAGCCAGCCCGTGCGAGCCTTCAGATCCGGATCGCCAAACGCCAGTGAGCCGAGCACGACCGTTTGTGCGCCAGCAGCGCGCAGCCGCGGCACCGTCGTCTCGCGAATACCGCCATCGGCTGCAAGGCGAACGTCTTCACGCCCGGCCTGCTGCAACAATTTGCGGACTGCCAGCAGGCGCGGACAAGCGTCATCGGACAGGCCCTGTCCTTTCACGCCGATCGCGGTGCCGAGCAGGGTGACGAAGGCGACGTGGTTGAGCCACGGCTTGAGTGCTTCGACTGGCGTTTCCAATCGCAGGACAACACCGGCCTCGACGCCAAGCTGCCTGATCAGTGCCAATGACTCGCCGACGACTGCCCCATTTTCGGCGTGAACAGTGATGAGGTCAGCACCCGCTTGGGCGAACTGGCGGATCTGATCAAGCACGATGTCACCTTCAACCATGAGATGCAGGTGCAATGGCTTCGCAGTCAAGGTGCGGATACGTGCCACCTGATCGGCAAAGAACAGGAATGAAGGCGCAAAGCGCCCGTCGGCCACGTCGATATGATAGAGGTCAACATAGGCTTCCGTGCGCGCAATATCCCGTTCCAGATTGGCGAGATCGGCCGACCACAGCGAGAATTCGCCAAGCAGGCGGTCGCGCGGCAAGGCCTTCAGCCAGTCGCGTACAGGGGCGGGTTTCGCGGTCATGAAGAATGCTCCTCGGATACAAGAATATGTTGCAGGAAAGTGTCGAGCCCGTGGCGAAACTGCTCGACATGCAGGGGCTTCTGCGTGGCCTTCGGTGCTATTTCGATCAACTTCGCACCCGGTATGATGGATGCCAGTTCCCGGGCGTAGGCGACCGGGTGAACATAGTCGATCTCATGACCGATAACCAATGTTGGCACGCGGATCGAGGCAGCTTGGAGGCGCGTCACGCCCGGACCATCATTGGCAATGGCGCCAAGGAGATCCGAGGTTGTAGCGGGGTCGGGACGATCAAAGAATTTCAGCAAAGATGCCAGATTATCAGGCGCAGTACGCGCGAGGTCGCGCGCGCTCGCAGATTGTGAAAAATGTTCCCGTGCCATATTCGGCGACGCGGTTCTCAGCATGGCCGCAACTTCGGCGTATGAGCGCATATTGATCGGCGCGGTATCGAAGAGCCATGCGGGCCGTGCCAACACCAACGCCGTAACCCGATCAGCATGGTGGACCGCAAGGTGCAGCGCAATTGCGGCACCCATTGAAATGCCACCCGCTACGAAGCGCTGAATGCCGCGAGCGTCACAGGCTGCGAGGACATCCGAAGCGAACATGGCAATGGAAAATGGCCGCGCAATTCCGGGCTCCGATGCACCTTGAGCCCGGCATTCGAGCGTGAGACGGCGGTAGGCGGGACGATCAGGAAAATTTTCGGCGACCTGCCCGCCGTCGCCGCCAAGCCCATGCTGAAAGACCACCGGAAACCCGCTGCCACTGTCGAAGAGGCTGAGCTTAACGCCGTCGCGTGTGAAGGTCGTCGTGCTCATTTGCCGGTCAGCCCGTGCAGGTAGGCCGCAACGTCCGGAGCCTCATCTGCTGATAGACCATGCGTTACCATTGCACCTTCGAAGCGCACGGCATTGAGGCGCGCGACGAAATCGGCGAAGTCGACCACGCCGGTACCGGCGGTTGCAAAATTGCCATCCGGATAGCGGTCCTTGGCATGCGCCATGGCGATGGATGGACCAAGAAGATCGATCGCCTCGGCGACCATTCGCTGAGCCTGCGGGCGATTAGCGACCTCGAACAGATTGGCAGGATCGAGAACAATGCGGATGCGCTTTGAGCCAATCGCATCGATCAGTGTCTTCGCATCCTTTGCCGACGTAACGACATTTGCCTGTTCCGGTTCTATGCCGAGATCCACACCCAGCAACTCGGCCATACCGACGGCGCGTTCCATCTCGCGGATCAGGTCAGACCAGGCATCGGCCTTTGCATTGTCGGGATGGTGCCGCCATTGGTCTTCGGCATCGCGTGTGCCGGTGCAAAGTGTCACCAGCGGGATTTGGAGCGCGCGTGCAGCTTCGAGCAGCACTTGCAGGCGGCGCAGTCCCGCACTCCGCACAGCTTTGTCCGGATGAATCATATTGTAGGTTCCGGAGAGTGCCACGAGCTGGACACCGGCCGTCGATACCGCCGCGTCGATTGCCGCGATTGTTTCGCTGCCGATCGCATCGGGCATTGCTGGCAAACCGCAACAGGCCATATTGAACTGTGCACAGTCGTAACCCGCAGCGCGGACTGCCTTCAAGACAGGCAGAGGCTCCGTGCCGGGGAAGGTCTTGGCAAAAATGCCGACTTGCATCACACAGCTCCCGTCATGTCACGGACGTTGATGGCCTCGCCTGTCCGGGCGGATTCGGCGATTGCCGCCATAGCGCGTACGGAGGCAAGGCCATCTTCAATATCGGCGCCGCGCATTGGCTTGCCGGTCAAGACAGCTTCGGCAAAGCCCTCGACCTGGCGCCGGAAGAAATGCCCATCCGCGCCGAGTGGCCGGCGATAGGTCGCCTGCTTTTCCGAAAAGATCTCGACATCGCTGGATTTGTAGTACCAAGGGTTGTAGGTCTTGGCCACGACGCTGCCATTTTCACCATAGAGCTGAAAGCCTTCGTGCCAATCCATGCGCACCGCCACCGTCAGGTCGAGATGACCAAGCGTGCCATTGGCAAATCCGGTTTCCACGAACCAGCAATAGGCCCCGAAACGTTCGAGCAATCGAGCGCGCACCTCGACGATTTCCCCGCAGAGGAAACGTGCCGTATCGACGAGATGGCTGCCATGGGCAAGCATGTAGTAGCGCCTGAGGTCCGCCTTTGGATTGCCATTTGGCTTGCGCTGCCGCTTGCTGGTGACGGGGAGCGGTTGCACGGCATCCGTCATAGTATAGCGGTGGGTGCTGTCACAGTACCAGGCCTTAAGGGCGAGAAGCTGGCCCATTTCGCTCTTTATGAAATCGTGCGCGGC
This sequence comes from Phyllobacterium sp., assembly GCF_037994405.1. GTDB lineage: Bacteria > Pseudomonadota > Alphaproteobacteria > Rhizobiales > Rhizobiaceae > Phyllobacterium. Next base: position 12,252 of record NZ_JBBNAN010000012.1, on the reverse strand, counting down.
CTCGAGCCCCGGATCGAAACGTTTCATATGCCCGACCTGCAGAATCCGCCCGGTGCGTTTGACCACGTCACGCAGTTCCTCCACCTCCTCGACGCTGACGCCGAGTGGCTTTTCGCAAAGCACGTGCTTGCCTGCCTCCAATGCCCTGATCGACATGGGTACATGGAAGGGATCCGAGGTGGCAACGATTACCGCTTCCAGATCGGGATCGGCAAGCATTGCGTCATAGTCGTCGAAGGTTCGTTCAGGCTCATAGGTCGCGCCCATGCGCGCCAAAAGATCGGGTGCCGCATCGCAGATTGCATAGAGATCGGCATTGCGTGCCTTCACACAGGATTCCAGATGAGCGAACTGGGCTATGGGTCCGGCGCCGAGGACGCCAATCCGCAGCCGGTGCTCTTGCTTTGTCAACATTTTAAAACCTCTGCTGTCAGGCGACCAGGCTACGCATGGTTTCGCGGTTGCGGCGAACGCCTGCTGCCGGATCGGCCGCGGCCGTGTCGGATTCTTCTTCGAGCACCAGCCAGCCGTTGAAGTTAGGGGCGCTGGCGATGACATTGACAACAGCCGGAGTGTCACAAACACCTTCTCCGAGCATTGCCCAATCGCCATTGGCGTCGACGTCTTTCAGGTGGAGGTAGCGGACGCGGCCGAGATAGGTGCGGATCGTATCGAGAATATCCATCCTGCCACGCAGGATGTGGCCTGTATCGGGGACCCAACCGATCAAAGCAGGATCGGTTAAAGCCATGATACGATCATAGTCGGCGCGCGTTCCAAGCAGCGTGTTGTGATGTGAACTTGGATGCAGTGCCACCCGAACGCCGGCACGTTTTCCGCGCTCGCCAGCACCATTGTAGAAGTCGGCCGCAACCTTGAATTTGTCGTCGAGTGGGCCTGGGCTCATGATCGTCGCGCTGCCATAGGAGAGCAGCGCTGCAGGGAACTCTGCAACAAATTCCAGCGCCCTGTCGACGGAAGCCAGATCGCCGGCGAGCGCAGACGGCTCGGTAAAGCCGCTGTCGCTGCCGCATGCATAGGCAACCAGGGTCAAGCCATGCGATTTGAGCGCACTTGCAAAAGCGGCCGGCCTGCCGAAATAGTCGCCGATCATCGTGTCGGTAATCTCGATGCCTGCGTAGCCCGCACCCGCGATGGCATCAAGAAGATCATCAGGACCGCCACTCCATCTGTTCCCCAGCATTTCCCAGGTGAAGGTCTGACAGCCGACCTTCAATGACTTGTTCTGGATTGACGAAACGGCATTCATTCCTTGACTGCTCCTTGCGTGAGCCCTTCGATAATGTGGCGCTGGAAGATCAGAACCAGCGCGACCAAGGGCACTGTGACAACGACGGATGCCGCGGAAATATCGCCCCACGGCTGGTAGTAGAGATTGGTGAAATTCGCGATGCCGACCGGGATCGTCTGATGGTCAATCGTCGAGGTAAATGCGAGCGCAAACATGAACTCGTTCCAGGCGGCAATGAAGGCAAGCAACCCGGTGGTCACCATGCTCGGCAGGGACATCGGCAGGATAATGCGGACCAGAAGCCCGATCGGTCCGACGCCGTCCATGCGCGCCGCTTCATCGATCTCGCGCGGCAAGGTTTCGAAATAGCCAAACAGCACCCAGGTCACCAGCGGCAAGCCAAGCGCCAGATAGGTGATCACCAGTCCGAGGTAGGTATCGAGGAGGCCAAGATTGGACGCGATCAGGTACAGGGGACCAACGATGGCGATTTGCGGAAACATCGAGACGGAGAGGATAAGTCCGAGAATGCCGAAGCGGTTTCTCACCTCAAGCCGTGAAAGGGAGAAAGCCGCAAGCGCGCCGACCAGAAGGCAAAGCAGCGTGGTCAGCCCGGCCACGATGATCGAGTTCAGGATATAGTACTGAAACTGCTTGACGAAAAACACGTTGTAGTAGTGCTCGAAAGTCAGCGGCGAGGGCCAGAAAGACGGCGTCTCTGCCGTCAGCGCGGCGTCCTGTTGCAATGACGTCAGACACTGCCAGACGAATGGCCCTCCCGACCAGATGACGATCAGGATCGCTCCGGCATAGACAAACAGCGCACGCAAGGTTTCGCGGCTCATCATCCCTGCCTCCGCATCTGGCGTACGATAAAGAAGCCAAAGCCAAGGGCGAGAAGCGCTTCGGTGATGAACATCGCGGTTGAAAGCGCCGAGCCGTAGCCGAATTGCAGTGTCGAAAACATCGTCTTGTAACTGAGGGTGGACAGCACCTCGGTGGAATCCGCAGGACCGCCGCCAGTCAGCACATAGACCAGATCGAAGACACGAAAGGCGTCGAGCGCTCGGAACAAACCTGCGATGAGCATGGTGGGCAGCAGAAGCGGCAGACGGACATGCCAGAAAGTCTGCCAGGCATTGGTGCCGTCCATATGCGCCGCTTCGATCAATGATTTCGGAACGGTCTGCAGACCAGCCAGAATAAGGAGGGCCATGAAGGGCGCGGTTTTCCACACGTCGGCGATGATGATCGTGCCAAGTGCGTTGTCGACCGAGCCATACCAGTTGACGTTCTCGCTGATCAGCCCGACGGAGCGGAACAAATAATTGACGAGGCCGTGCTGACCATCAAAGAGCCAGCCGAACATCTTAGACGTGACCACTGTCGGCATCGCCCAGGGAACGAGCATGGCCGCGCGAACGATCGAACGCCCTGTGAAGGGTTCATACAACAATAACGCCATGCCAAGACCGAGGATCGTCTCCAGCAATGTGGAAACGAGCGTGAAATAGACCGTGTGGTACCAGGCGTTCCAGAACAACGGATCGCCCCACATCGAAACATAATTTTCGAAGCCGACGAAATCGGCTTGCTGCAGAGCCAGGGATGTATTGGTGAACGAAAGCCAGAAACCATTGATGATCGGATAAACCGATACTGTTGCCAGGGACACGAAAACCGGCACCAGAAGCAGGATCGGTGTCCATGATGCAGGCCACAGGCCGGCCCCGGTGAAAGGGCCGGCCGTGGGAGATATGCTGTGCGTGCTCATCCTACGATCTTGGTGATACGGTCATTGGCCGCGTCGAGTTCTTCCTTGACCTTGCCGGTGACAAGCGCACGCGATACGCCCGACTGGATGGCAAGTGTCACCTGCGCATAAGTTGGCGTGACCGGCCTCGGGGTCGCCCCGGTGAAGACGCTCTTCAGCTGTTTCATGAAGGGCTGCTCGGCGCCAAGTTTCGCATCTTCGTAAACGTCTGGCCGGGTCGGGGCGATGCCAAGCTGAAGGGCGTAACGAAGCTGCGTTTCAGCGGAAGACATCCAGGTGAGGAAGTCGATAGCGGCTTCGGGATTCTTGGTTGCTGCGTTGACACCATACTGATAACCGCCGAGGCACGCCGAGCTTTTGCCGCCCGCGAAGTGTGGCAGGGGGGCAACGCCAACCTTGTCGACGACCTGGGATTCCTTCTTGTCCTGCGCAATACCATAGACATAGGACCAGTTACGCAGAAATGCCGCCTGGCCGGCCGTGAATGGGCGACGAGAAGGCTCCTCGTCCCAGCTGAGAACATCCGCCGGGCTGATTTTGGTCTTGTTGATCGTGTCGTAGAGGAATTGAACCGCCTCGACGGACTTTGCATCGTTCAGGACGCCGGTTTTGCCATCTGGCGAGAGAATTGAGCCACCATTAGAGGAGATCACCTCGACGGCATCGCAGACGAGAACTTCGGCCTGCTTGCCTTGCCAAAGATAACCGAACTTGGCTTTGCCGGACTTTTGAATCTCGGCAGCTGCCGTTGCGAGCTCATCCCAGGTCTCAGGAACTTTCGCACCAGCGCCCTCGAGCAGGTCCTTCCTGTAGAAAAGCATGCCGGAATCAACGAACCAGGGCAAGGCAGTCAGCTTGCCGCCAAACGTGCAGGCAGCAATCGTTCCGGGGAAATATTGCTTCTGCGTGTCGGCGTTAAAGTACTGGTCGAGCGGTAGCGCCCAGCCGGCACCGGCAAATTCGGCAATCCAGACCACATCCTGTGTAAAGACATCGGGCGTACCGGTGCGGCGGGCAAGTTGCTGCACCAGCGCTTGGTGCACCTCGGTGGAGGCGCTCGGCGGCGGCAGTTCGACGTAGGTGACATGCACCTTGCTCTGCGATTCATTATAGGCATTCACGACATCGGAAATGGTTTCCTTGCCGAAGAACTTTGCACTGGCGAATGTGATTTCCGTGCGGCTTTGTGCACGAGCGGGCCGGGGAAGCCCGAAAGCCAACGCGCCGGCAGATGCACCCGCACCAAGCAGAAACTGGCGGCGGCCGGTCTCAATATTCAAAATGGACGATGTAGCTTTCGGCAAATCATTCAGAATCGTATCGGATTTCTTGTCAGACATGGTCCTCTCCTCCCAGAGTAAGGTGAAATGTCACCGAACGCGAGTATGCGGCAATATGCGCATTAGTCAAGCATATTGCCGCATAAAATTGCATAAAGTCGCACTTTGGGCTTGAGTGAAGACGCAGCTTGGCGCAAGAATGCAAAAAAGCGCATAATCCAACTGGGCCAGATTGAGGAAACAGCCTGAAATGACCACTTCTCGGAACAATCTTCGCATCGGTGTCATCGGATGCGGCAATATCTCCATGACTTATCTGCGCAATGCTGCGCTCTTTCGCGGCATCGCGCTTGTCGCTTGCGCAGACCTTTCAAGCGAGATGGCCGAGCTTCGAGCCCGGGAATATGACATTCGGGCCCAGACGGTGGATGATCTACTGAAGGCTGATGATATCGATTTGGTCTTGAACCTGACCATTCCGACGGCCCATTTCGATATTTCCATGTCGGCGCTCTCGGCCGGAAAGCATGTCTTCACGGAAAAGCCCCTGGCGGTCACCGCTGCCGGAGGGCGCAAGCTCGTGGCCGAAGCCCGAAGCCGCAAATTGTCGATAGGCTCCGCACCAGATACGTTTCTGGGCGCGGCCGGTCGCCTGGCGCGACGGCTTGTCGATGAAGGCAGGATAGGCCGCCCCGTTACAGGCACCGCCTTCATGATGGGCCGCGGTATGGAGCATTGGCATCCGAACCCGCAATTCTATTATCAGCCGGGAGGTGGTCCTGTCCTCGATATGGGCCCCTACTACATCACTATGCTCGTTAATCTGATTGGCCCGGCAAAACGTGTCGTGGCGATTTCGAGCATAGGCTCAGACGAGCGACTGATCACGGCCGATGGGCCGTTCAAAGGTACCAGTTTCAAGGTTGGCACCCCGACGACAATTCAAGCCTTGGTCGAATTCGTTAATGGTGCGGTCATCAGTATCGGCATGAGTTGGGATGTATTCAAACACTCCAATCATCCCATCGAACTGCACGGCACTGAGGGGTCATTACGTCTGCCTGATCCTGACACGTTCGGCGGCACGCTGGCACTGAGCGATAAGGGCGCGAATTGGGAGGAAATCTCGACTGCCGAAAGCCTCCACGGCCAGATCAACTGGCCATTCAACGCGCCCGACCGCGCAAATTACCGTATGATCGGTGTCGCAGATCTCGCCAATGCCGTTGCCACCGGCGGTAAACCGCGCTCGTCCGGCGATTTGGCCCTGCACGTGCTGGAGATAATGGAAGCAATTCTTGCGGCGGGAACCACCGGCAAGGCGATCGACATCCCTGAGGGCGGGGCACAACCGGCTGCGCTTTCCGAGACCGAAGCGGCGGCCCTCGCGGCTTAGGTAACTCAGCCAAGAAGAAAGAGATATTCCATGGCACTAAATCCTGCCGCCCGCCGCGTTCTTGACATGCAAAAAGCGATGGGAGGGGCGCCGTTCGAGACGCTGACACCAGCGGAGGCACGCACGGCCTTCAACGCGGGTAATCCGTTGTGGCAACCGGAAGCACCGGAGGTGAGCATTTTTTATGATCTGGTAGCACCGGGCCCTCACGGGCCGATTCCCCTGAGATTATACCGCGGAAAGAGCGCTGCAATCGGCAGACCTTTGTCCGCGCTTGTCTATTTTCATGGTGGTGGCTGGGTTGTCGGCGATCTCGATTCTCACGATGTCATTTGCCGCGGACTGGCCAATGCGGCTGATGCTATCGTGGTTTCAGTCGGATACAGGCTTGCCCCCGAACACAAGTTTCCGGCAGCGATCGATGATGCCGTTGCGGCAATGCGGTTCGTTTCTGAGCAGGCTGGAACGCTGGGCGTTGATCCCACACGCATCGCCATCGCGGGCGATAGTGCGGGTGGTAATATTGCGGCAGTCATTGCGCTCATGGCACGCAATGGTGATGTTGCTCCCGTGCGTTTCCAAATCCTGTTTTATCCCAATACCGATGCCGCTCAGACGCATCGCTCCTACCAGACAATGGGGGATGGTTATGGACTGACGGCATCGACGATGCGCTGGTACCGCGAACATTATGTTCGCGATGCGTCCGACATTGATGACTGGCGCGTTTCACCGCTGCGTGCACCCCGTCTAGCGGGCCTAGCTCCCGCCTACATTGTGACGGCGACCTATGACCCGCTCTGCGACGAGGGCGTGGACTATGCCAAACGCCTGCAAGCCGAGGGCGTTGTGGTTACGCATCGACATCTGAACGATCAGATCCATGGGTTCGTAAGCATGGGGCGGTTTATTCCGCAAGCTGCAAGCACAGTTGCGGATGCGGCCGCAGCCTGGACTACCGCCCGTTAGCATAATCGCCAATCCTAACGCGCTCTCGGCTTGAAGCCATTGAGTATCACTGCGATCAGGTCATCGGTGCTGCCGTATTCATCGACATTCAGAACCCTGCAACCGTGTTCTCGGATCAGTTGCGTAGTCTTTTGATCAAACAGCAGCGTGCGTTCTAGAAATCTCGAGATCATTCCCTGACTTTTTTCATTGGCATTCAAGAAGCCGCTTCCTTCGTAAATCCGCGAACGCAACGTATCGGGACTGGCAGTCAGCCAGACAGCTCCCACTTCCGTCAGGTGGTGCCCGCTCGTGATAAAAGGCCAAAGTGCCGATCCTTCGAGCACCAGTTTGCCCAAGCCGGCATCCTTCACAGTTGTTCGGATGAGTTCTGCGACAAGTGGGGACATCTTGCGGTGATGCGAGATAACGGATTCCAGCAATTCATTGACTTTCAAATTCAGATAGTGCTCGGCGACATGACCGGGGACGTTCGCACGTGTCCGCGGCCATGGCCTGCCGGGGTGCTTTGCAAGGCTGTCGGTTGAAACACAGCGCCAGCCGAGCTTGTCCGCCAGCGTCTGCGCCACCGTGGTTTTCCCGACATTGGATGAGCCTCCGATGACAATGACCCTGAGATCGGAGTCTGTCCGTTTATTCAATTGCCCGTGCCTCGCTGAAGCTCCACTGCTCTTCCTACGCATCCGAGATTTTCGCCTTCGCCGGATGTTTGCGAGCAGCGCGCCACTCTTCGAAGCGCTGCATGACAACGAAGAATGACGGCACGAAAAGCACAGCAAGGCAGGTCGAGGCGATCATTCCGCTGAAGACTGTGATGCCGATTGACTTGCGGGCACTCGCGCCCGCGCCGGAGGCAACGACAAGCGGCGCCACGCCGAGGATAAATGCGAAGGACGTCATCAGAATTGGCCGGAACCTTGACCGCGCTGCACCAGTGGCTGCCTCGACGATCGACGCTCCTGATGCCCTCAGTTCGCGCGCCATTTCGACAATCAGAATGGCGTTTTTTGCAGAGAGTGCAATGAGCAGGATCAATCCAATCTGCACATAGAGGTTGATCGGTACATGCAAGCCGAGGAGGATCGATACCGGACCGACCAACGACATCGGCGCGGCCAGCAGTACCGACACGGGCGCAATCCAGCTTTCATATTGTCCAGCAAGAACGAGATAGACCAGTAGCAGTGCAAGCGCGAACACCAGGTACATCTGGTTGCCGACAATTTTTTCCTGGAATGACAGCGCCGTCCAATCGAAGCTGAAGCCTGGCGGCAAGGTCTTGGCAGCAATTTGCTCCATCAAGCCCATTGCCTCGCCCGAGGAGAAATTGGTCGCCGGTACGCCAACGATCGACGAAGAGGGATAGAGATTATAGAGGCTGATGAGCGACGGCCCGACGCTTGGCGTTATGGTGAGGACGGTCCCGAGCGGGATCATGTCGCCGTTCTTGTTACGCACGGTAAGGCGATTGATGCTCTCCGGTGTGAGGCGGAACTGTGCGTCGCCCTGGACGTAGATCTGGAACACGCGACCGAACTTGTTGAATTGATCGACATAGCTTGAACCAAGATAACTTGCCAGGGTGTCGAAGACCTGATCCGTCGTCAGCAGGAGTGTTTGCACCTTCTCGCGGTTGATCTCGACATTGTACTGCGGCACGTTTGCCCGGAATGGCGCGCTCACACGCTGAATCCCTGACTGAGTTTCCGCGGCCTTCACGACGGCGTTTGTGGCGCTCTGAAGTTTGGCGAGATCAAAGCTCCCGTCGCGAACTTCGATCTGCATCGTAAAGCCACCGGCATTGCCAATACCCTGAATCGGCGGCGGCGGCAGCACGATCACGCGAGCCTCCTGGCTGGACGCCAAGCTGGCGTTGAGTTTCTGGTACAGCGAAGCCAAATCTTCGCCCTTGCCGCGCTTGCTCCAGTCCTTGAGCATTATATAGGCGAGGCCGGCATTGGCGAGGGTCGAGTTGTTGTCGAGCGCAGACATGCCTGCGATGGTGATAACCTGGTCGACCCCTGCTGTGGCCTTGGCGATCTTTCCGATATCTTCCAACGCCTTCTCGGTACGTCCCAGCGCCGCGCCATCCGGCAATTGCACCGCTGCGAGAAGGTAACCCTGATCCTCGACCGGCAAGAAGCTCGTTGGTGCACGCGATAAACCGTAACCGGCGGCGGCGATGATCGCCAGCGCGATCAGAGCCATGATGCCGCTCCGCGTAACCATAGAACCTATCAGGCGCACATAGCTATTCTCGACGCGCTGATAGACAGCGTTGAAGCCGCGATAGAAGAAATTCCGCTTCTCCAGCGGGACCGTTGGCCGTAGCCACATGGCGCACTGTGTTGGCTTCAAGGTAACGGCGTTGATCGCACTGATCAGCGCAGTCGCCGCGATCACCAGTGCGAACTGCGAGAATATCTGACCGGTAATGCCTGGCAAAAACGAGGCCGGTAGGAACACCGCCATCAGCACCAGCGTGATACCGACGATCGGCCCGAACAGCATGTCCATAGCACTGATCGCCGCGTCGTGACCCGACATTCCGTGTTCGATATTGTGTGCGGCGCCCTCGACCACGACGATCGCATCATCCACGACGATACCGATCGCCAGCACGATCGCGAACAGCGTCGAGAGATTGACCGAGAATCCCATCGCGGCCATCGCCGCGAAAGCACCGATGATTGTTACCGGCACCGTTGTAGCCGGCACCAGCATGGCCCGCCAGTCTTGCAGGAAGACGAGGATCACGATCAGCACAAGGATCGCCGCCTCGAACAGCGTCTTGTAAACTTCATCGATCGCCTGGCTGACAAACGTGGTCGTATCGAACGGGATCGAATAGGCAACGCCTTGCGGGAACTCGCTGGCAAGCGCTTTCATGCGGTCGCTCACGCGCTTCGCTACGTCTAGCGCATTGGCACCCGGTGACAGGAAAATCGCAAGGCCTGCCGCCTCTTGGCCGTCGAGCTTGAAGAACTGGCCGTAGGTTTGCGCGCCGAGCTCAACGCGCCCGATGTCGCGCACGCGGGTAAAGTCGCCATTGGTACCAGTCTTGACAATCACAGCGCCGAATTGATCGGGATCGTCAAGACGGCTTTCCACATTGATCGTATACTGGAAGGACTGATTATCGGGGGCTGGCGGAATGCCTACCTGACCGGCCGTTACCTGTTCGCTCTGCTGTTGCAGGGCCTCAATGACATCCTGTGCCGTGAGGCCGCGGGCCTGCATCTTGTCGGCGTCCAGCCAAATGCGCATAGAGTATTGTCCAGCACCAAACACGCTGACATTGCCCACGCCTTGCAAGCGGGCGATCTCGTCCTTGAGGCGGATCGTGGCGTAATTGCTCAGGTAAAGGCTGTCGTAGCGCTTGTCCGGCGACGTCAGGGTTACGATCTCGAGGATGGACGTCGACTTCTTCTGGACGTTCACCCCCTGGACCTGGACCGACTGCGGCAATGACGCCAGGGCAGCCGAGACGCGGTTCTGCACCAGCACTTGCGCGGCGTCGAGATCGGTGCCGATCGCAAACGTAACGGTGAGCGTATAGCTGCCATCGGATGCAGCGTAGGACTGCATGTAGAGCATGCCCTCGACGCCGTTGACCTGTTGTTCAATGGGTAGCGCAACGGTATCGATCAGCGTGCGTGCACTTGCACCAGGATAGCGGGTCGTGACCTGGACTGTGGGCGGTACCACGTTCGGGTACTGTGCAACCGGGAGTCCGTATAAGGATACAAATCCGATGACCACCATCAAAATGGCGATAACATTGGCCAGAACCGGCCGTTCGATGAAGAATTTCGAGATCATTGCGACGCGCTGTCAGCGGCAGATGCGCTGACGTCCTTCATCTGGGGCTCAATCTTCTGGCCGGGAACGGCCGTAAGGAGGCCAGAAACGACGATACGGTCATCCGTATTTATCCCAGACGTGATGACGCGCAACTCGCCAACCAGCTGGCCGATCTGCACGGTCCGTTGTTCGACCACATCATCCTTTCCCGCAATAAGCAAATAGCGTCCACTTTGATCGCTGCCGATGGCCCGATCCGGAACAAGCAACACGTTCGGTTCCTCGAACAGCGGCACGCGAACGCGGACGAAATAGCCGGGAAGCAATTGCCGCTCGGCATTGGCCAGAACGGCGCGGACCGGGAGCGCGCCGGTCGCGGCTGTGACCGTTGGCGCCGCATAGTCGAGCGTTCCCTTGTGGGGGTATCCGGTCTCCGTTTGCAGGCCAATTTCCGCCGGTATCTTCTTCAGATCCTGAGCGGTTATTCCACGCTTTTGCATGCTGGCGCGAATACGAAGGACGTCCTTTTCGCTGACATTGAAATCCACATAGATCGGGTTGAACTGGACGATGCTTGCAAGCGTCGACGCGTTGTTGGGACCAACGAGCTCGCCGACCGAGACAAGCCGGGCGGTGACGACGCCGTCGAACGGCGCCTTGACCTGCGTATAGCTGAGATTGAGTTCCGCCTGCTTGATATTGGCAGCAGCCTGTTGCTGTACCGCGACATTGGCGTCACGCGCGGCCTCGGCCTTTTCCAGATCCTGCTTGGTGGCAAAAGTCTTGGCAACGAGCGCGGCCTGTCGTTCATATTCCGCCTCGGATTGCTTCAGTGCTGCATCGGCAGAGGCCTTTGCCGAGTTTGCCTGGTCGAGTGCTAGCTGGTAGGGCTCAGGCTCGATGACAAAGAGCACGGTCCCCGCTTTCACCGGATCGCCATCCTTGTAGGATATTTCCTGGATGAAGCCCTGAACGCGCGCCACCAGCGCAGTCTCGTTGACAGCTGTAGTATTGCCGGTCGCTTCGAGATAGGGCGTTACATTTTGCTTTACCGGAAGCGCGACATCTACCTTGGGCGGTGGCGGAGGAACGTATGTATTTTGCGCATTGCAGGCAACAAGCGCCGCCGCGAGCATCGCACCGCATAAGATCCGCACGACCGCGGCTAGATTACTTCCACCCGGGTCCACCAATAGTGCTCGACATTGTTGTATGGGTAATCCTGCTGTGGCCATGGCGCCCCCCGACAGGCCTTGTTTTACCGAATCTTTGTTTGATGTTACGTTATTCTTAGAGCAAGGGATAGCTCTTCCTTGGTAGGAGATTGCCATGCGAATAACGTTAAGTATTCTTCTATTTGCAATTGGCTCGTCCACCACAGTGGCCATTGCGCAGACTGCCGCTGAACGTGCCGCTTGTATGGCCGACTTTCAGAAATACTGCACCGGGATCGAGCCCGGAGGCGGACGGATTATCGAATGCCTGTCAAAGCAATTGGACAAGCTTACACCCGAGTGCAAGAAGGTTGTCGAGGCGCACGCTCCCAAATAGCGCGGCGAAATGCTGTGGAATGGCGTTAACGGCTAGCGATAAGATAAAAAGTGTCGTCGGATTGGGCCATTGCGTAGATCCCTATCCTCCTGCGGCGGGGATGTCGGCAATGAGTGTCATTACGGGGAACTCCCGAAGGCCTTCCACAAGAGGAAACTTGCGTTCGAGCGTGAAGCGTTTGCCGGTCATGGCATGCTGGAAGGTTTTGCCCGCGAGGGTGTCGGGG
>NZ_JBBNAN010000011.1:0-23088 GCF_037994405.1 Phyllobacterium sp. | reverse complement strand
GGGCGAAGGATCGCCGGGCCCATCCGGTCGAAGAAGATGAAAGGTCCAACGAGACGACGCTTGGCGCTCGGCAAGGCGCGGCGCACCTCTAGCCCGCCAATATCGCTGGTGCGCGGGATGATCAGCGTCTCGATGGCATCGACCGCTGTTGCGTCACCCGGTTTCGGGTCTGGGCAAGGGAAAAAACTCATGGACGTTGCTCCGGATTGTCGGAACTTCACCATAGCCGTTCAGAATAGCACTGAACAGCGTGGTTTGGTGTCACTCCGGGTCGAGCGGTTCGGTACCAACCGGTTCGCCGTTGCGGCCGAGGCGAATCTTTTCCACTTTGTCTTCGGCGGCACGCAGCAGCTTATCGCAATGCTTCTTCAGTGCTTCGCCGCGCTCATAAATGCGAATCGACTGTTCCAGTGGCACATCGCCACGCTCCAGGTCATCGACGATCTTTTCCAGCTGGTCGAGCGCCTGTTCGAAGCTCATGGCGGCGATATCGGAATTGTTCTGTGCGTCGGCCATGCGTCAACCTCCCATCAAGCGTCTGATATGTGCGCCCGCTGAGAGCGACATTCCCTTGAGGTCGTACCCGCCTTCCAGAAGGCTGACAAGGCGGTTTGATGCATAGCTCCCAGCTCTTTCCATAAGGACGCCGGTTGCCCAGTCAAAATCGTCTTCGTACAGATTGATTTCAGCCAACGGGTCGCGGTGGTGCGCGTCGAACCCGGCTGAAATGATGATCAGTTCCGGCTGAAATGCATCAATTGCCGGTAGAATGCGCGTGTTGAAAGCCTCGCGGAAATGGTCACTGCCGGTTAGCGGCGCCAGCGGCGCATTGACGATGTTGCCAGCACCCGTTTCATCCTTGGCGCCGGTTCCGGGATAGAGTGGCATCTGGTGCGTCGAACAATAGAGCACCGAAGGGTCATCCCAGAAGATATCCTGCGTTCCGTTGCCATGATGCACATCCCAGTCAACGATGGCGACACGCTCAACACCATGAGCCTTCTGCGCATGGCGGGCAGCGATAGCAGCATTGTTGAACAGGCAAAAGCCCATGGCCTTGTTGCGCTCCGCGTGGTGACCTGGAGGACGCGACGCCACGAACACATTGTCCGCCTTGCCCGTAAATACGTCATCGACGGCGGCATTGGCTGCACCGATAGCCGTCAAAGCCGCCTCCCAGCTCTTTGGGCTCACGGTCGTGTCGGCATCGACACGCGTCAGTCCCTCCTCCGGGATGGTGCTGCGGACCCTCTCGAGGAAGGTCTCCGGATGCGCATAGAGGATCGTTGCTTCATCCCCCATTGGTGATTCTACACGATCCAGCGTATCGAAAACGTTGTCTTCCAGCACTTTGTTGAGCGCCCGCAGCCGATCCGGTCTTTCGGGATGACCGAGAGGGGTCAGATGTTCCAGATAGATCGGATGCGAATAGAGACGAGTGACCATGAGGGCTTTCTGCAATGGCAAATTGGCATCAGCGTGGCCGGCACCGGCCACACCCAAATTTGCATCAGCGTCTTGCAGTTATACAAGCACGAAATGAGAACCAATGCTGCAGAACAATTGCCTCAGGCGACGCTCAGCGCCTGCGTCAGATCGGCAATCAGATCATCTGGATGCTCGATACCGATCGACAGCCGGATCGTTGAATCAAGCACGCCGATGCGTTGACGCACATCCACCGGGACGCCGGAATGCGTCATCGTCGCCGGGTGGCTGGCGAGTGATTCAGTGCCGCCCAAACTCACCGCCAGTTTCAATATCTGCAAGGCATTGAGGAATTTGAACGCCGCTGGCTGACCGCCGCGAATGTCGAAGGAGAACGTCGAACCGGCACCCGTACATTGCGCCGCAAAGGTTCGTCCAAGTGGCGACGATGCGTCGTGATACGGCAGATAATGGATTTTCTCGCATTTCGGGTGTTCGCGCAGAAAATTTGCGATCAACAAGGCATTGTTGTTGGCTTTTTCCATGCGAATGCCGAGCGTTTCAAGTGAGCGCCCGAGCATCCAGCAGGAGTGCGGATCAAGCTGGGTCCCGATCGCACCGCGCAGCGCCTTGACTTGCTTCATCACGGCCTTGGCCCCGAGCGCTGCGCCAGCGATCAGATCGGAATGGCCACCCACATATTTGGTCAGGGAGTAGAGTGAAATATCCGCGCCATGTTCGATCGGCCGCTGAAACACTGGTCCGAGCAGGGTGTTGTCGCAGGCAATCACCGGGCGGTGTCCCTGTTTTTCACCGATTGTTTCTGCAATCCGCCGGATCATGGCGACATTGACCAGGCTGTTGGTCGGATTGGCCGGCGTTTCGATGAGAATCACCGAGACACGGCCCTTTTGCATCGCCTCTTCGGCCGCAGCCTGCACGGAATCTTCGTTCACGCCATCGGCAAAGCCCACTGCAGCAACGCCCATATTGAGGAATGTTCGGGCGAGAAGCGTTTCCGTGCCACCATAGAGTGGCTGCGAGTGCAGGATCGCATCGCCCGGGCGGACGAAGGCGAGCAGTGTGGTAGCGATCGCTGACATGCCGGAGGAAAAGAGCGCGCAACTTTCCGTTCGCTCGTAGACGGCAAGGCGATCCTCGACGATCTCGCTGTTGGGGTGGTTGAAACGCGAGTAAACCAGCCCCGCTCCTGTGCCGGCCGGCGGTTCACGGCGTCCGGAGACGAAGTCGAAGAAGTCCCGCCCTTCTTCGGCTGATTTGAACACGAAGGTAGAGGTGAGGAAAACGGGCGGCTTGACTGCGCCCTCAGACAGCTCCGGATCATAGCCGTAATTGAGCATCAGCGTCTCGGGATGCAGTTCGTGGTTGCCGATATGTGTCTTGGAGGGATGGGGAGCGGTCATGGCAGTCTCCTCGCTGGTATGAAGCTTCAACCAGCGAGATTATAGCAAATGCAGCGACCAATCCTTGCTATTTCGAAGAGAAATTCGCAAGAGTCAGAGCCTTCCACCACGCAACACCGCAGACTAGAGCTAGATGATGTCGGTCTTGGTAATCTGGATGCCAAAACCTTCGAGGCCGACATAGTGCCGTTCACGGGAAGACAAAAGCCGGATCGACGTAATGCCGAGATCCTTCAATATCTGCGCGCCAAGACCAATCTGCCGCCACTCCTCGTCCCGCACCCGTGCTTCCGCATGGGCTTCGCGATCCAGAAGGTTTGTACGGTTCCGATCATCGTCGCGGCCAACACCGACGGAGCCTTCACGCAGATAAACAATGACGCCGCGCTTTTCCTCGGCAATGCGCTTCATGATACTGTCGAGTGTGTTACGGGCGCCGAACACGTCGCTGAGAACGTCCTCACGCTGCAGGCGGACCGGCACATCCTCGCCATCGCGAATATCGCCGTAGACGATAGCGGCATGATGCATTGGCTCCCAAGGGAGTGCATAGGTGATCGCCTTGGCCTTACCGGCACAGGTATCGATTTCATACTCGCCAATACGCTCGATCAGCGTTTCCTTGCGCTGACGATAGGCGATCAGGTCGGCGACCGTGACCTGCTGCAGATTGTGGGTTTCGGCGAAACTCGCCACCTGCGGTCCGCGCATGACCGAACCATCATCATTGACCAGCTCGCAGATAACGCCAACCGGTGGCAGGCCCGCGAGTTTGCACAGGTCAACCGCCGCTTCCGTATGCCCGGAGCGCATCAGCACACCGCCCTCGCGGGCAACCAGCGGAAAAATATGGCCGGGACGAACGAAATCCGTTGCTCCAGCATTCGGATTGGCAAGATTGCGCACTGTCAGCGTGCGATCATCGGCGGAAATGCCCGTTGTCGTACCGTGCTTGTAGTCTACGGTAACAGTGAAAGCGGTCGAATGCGGCGCGTCATTGTCAGCGACCATCGGCGCAAGATTGAGCCGGCGCGCGTGATCGCGCGGCATCGGCGTGCAGACGATGCCCGAAGTGTGGCGCACGATGAACGCCATTTTTTCCGGTGTGCAGTGAACCGCTGCGACGATCAGATCGCCCTCATTCTCGCGCCCGTCATCATCCATGACGACCACGATCTCGCCACGTTCGAACGCCCGCAGCGCATCGACGACCCGTTTTTGATTATAAGCCATGGAAGCGCCCCTTGGTTAAATACGGCCAGTCTGGCCGCGATGTCTGAGATAATGATCTGCAATGGCGCAAGCCACCATTGCTTCGCCAATCGGTACGGCGCGAATGCCAACGCAGGGATCATGCCTGCCCTTGGTCATCACATCCACCTGATTGCCATCGGCGTCGATACTGCGGCGCGGCGTCAAAATCGACGATGTCGGCTTGACCGCAAAGCGTGCGACCACCGGTGCGCCGCTGGAAATCCCACCCAGTATACCACCGGCGTGGTTTGAGAGGAAAATCGGTTTTCCATTATTGCCCATGCGCATTTCGTCGGCGTTTTCCTCGCCGGTCAGTTTGGCCGAATCAAAGCCGTCGCCGATCTCCACGCCCTTCACGGCGTTTATCGACATGAGATAGCTGGCGATGTCCTGATCAAGCTTGGCATAAACCGGAGCACCGAGTCCCGCCGGAACGTTTTCCGCAACGACTTCAATCACCGCGCCAATAGATGAACCGGCTTTGCGGATGCCATCCAGATACGAAGCAAATATATCGACCGAGCCAGCGTCCGGCGTAAAGAACGGGTTGTTGTTGACCTCATCCCAATCCCAGCGGGTACGGTCGATGGCATGAATTCCCATCCCCACCAGCGCGCCGCGCACGACCAGACCGGGAACGACCTTGCGGGCGATGGCGCCAGCCGCAACGCGGGCCGCGGTTTCGCGTGCCGATGAGCGACCGCCCCCGCGATAGTCGCGAATGCCATATTTGACATCATAGGTGTAATCGGCGTGACCGGGACGATACTGACGCGCAATATCGCCGTAGTCCTTTGAACGCTGATCGGTGTTCTCGATCATCATCGAGATCGGCGTTCCCGTCGAGATCATGGTGACACCGTCATCCTGCAGCATCACACCTGAGAGCACACGTACCTGATCGGGCTCACGCCGCTGGGTCGTATATTTCGACTGGCCCGGCTTGCGTTTATCGAGATAGGCCTGGATTTCAGCTTCCGTAAAGGAGATGCCGGGAGGGCAACCGTCCACCACGCATCCAAGCGCAATTCCGTGGCTTTCACCCCAGGTGGTGATGCGAAAAAGATGACCGAATGTATTGTGCGACATGTACCTATCCGACTTTTGTCAGGAGGTTTTATGAGCGTTTACTCCTGTGGTCAAACCCGCCGCTGAAATTCCTTCATCCCTGACGAAAAAAGCAATTGTTTTGCCACAAATGAACGTTCTAACTGCAGCTCTGACCGGAACACAGATTTGATATAAAGAGGAAATCAAATGCGCTTCATCGTAGCAACATTCATGTTCGTCGCTTCCCTTCTCCCGGTCGGCGCTCTTGCGGACGATGCGCAAGGCAAAATCACCAAGATCGATGCGGATAATTCGACGATCACACTCGATGATGGCAAGGTCTACAAATTGCCGGGCGAATTTGATCTGAGCGTCATCGAAGAGGGCATGAAGGTGACGCTGATGTTCGATGTCGTCAACAAGGAGCGTTTCATCACTGACATTGAAGAAACGCAGGAATAATCCCGAAGGCGCGTTACATCCAGGTCAGGTGACCATTTTCAAGACGCAGAATATGATCCTGGGTGATGGCGAGATTCGCTGCATCATGGCCATCCAGCCCGTTGACGAGCTGGAAAATCGTTCTCAGGCAACCGCCATGGGTCACACAAACGGTGGGACCCCTGACCTCTGACAGCCAGCTTGCCACCCGAACGCCAAGCATTGCGTAACTCTCACCAGTAGGCCCGGGCGGTACGAAGTTCCACTTGTCTCTTGCCCGTTCTTCCACGAGTTCCGGCGTTTTGGCAGCGATGTCTTCGATCATGAAGCCTTGCCAGTCGCCGAAATTCACCTCCATGATTCGTGGATCGGTGTGATAGGCTTTCGGATCGACCCCCATGCGGGTCCTGATACGTTCCATGGTTTCGCGGGTACGTCGCAGCGGGCTCGCAACGAAATCGAAACCAGCACCATCGCCAATCAATGATTTGATCAGATCGCCATTGCGATCGGCCTGCGCGCGGCCGCGCGCATTGATGTCGATATCTTCCTGGCCCTGGATCCGTTCTGTCACGTTCCAGTCCGTCTCGCCATGACGCGAGAAGTAAATCAACGTGTCAGGCAAAATCACTTGCAGGTTAATCCTTGACGACAGAGATATCCGGTGCGTCGACCGCCTTCATGCCAACGACATGATAGCCACTATCAGCGTGATGTATCTCACCTGTGACAGAGCGCGAAAGATCGGAGAGGAAATAGAGACCTGCATCACCGACTTCCTCGATGGACACAGTACGGCGAAGAGGCGCGTTGTACTCGTTCCATTTAAGGATATAGCGGAAATCGCCAATGCCGGAAGCAGCAAGGGTCTTGATCGGACCAGCCGAGATGGCGTTAACGCGAATATTGTCCGGGCCGAGGTCGACAGCGAGATATTTGACGCTTGCCTCGAGCGCGGCCTTGGCTACGCCCATGACATTGTAGTTCGGCATGACTTTTTCGGCGCCGTAATAGGTCAGCGTCAGGATGGAGCCGCCATCCGTCATCAGCTTTTCTGCCCGCTTGGCCACCGCCGTGAGCGAGTAGACCGAAATCAGCATGGTCTTGCTGAAATTGGCTTCCGACGTATCCACATAACGACCGGTCAGCTCATCCTTGTCGGAAAAGCCGATGGCATGGACGACAAAATCGAGCCTGCCCCATTCCTTTTCAAGCGCGGCAAAGCAGGCATCAATCGTTGACGCATCCGAAACATCGCAATGCCCGCAGAGAAATGCGCCGAGCTCCTGCGCCAGCGGCTCGACGCGCTTCTTCAACGCATCGCCCTGATAGGTGAATGCAAGTTCGGCACCGGCATCGTGCGCTGACTTGGCAATGCCCCAGGCAATCGACCGATTATTGGCCACACCCATAATGAGGCCGCGTTTACCCTGCATCAAACCAGTTTTGGCGGTCATATACCAACCCTTCATGAGACTTATGATCGATGTGCGGTATCGCACAGCCCGCGCCGGGCTTCAAGCACACTGTCAATGTCGTTTTGGATTTTCAGTGGCCGGATTCGCGTAAAAATGCTTCGAGCGCCGGATCGCCGTTTTCCGGCAGCATGATGCGGACATGGGCGAAAAGATCGCCATGGCCGTCCGGTTTCTTCGGCAGACCCTTGCCGCGCAGCCGCAAAACGCGATCAGAACTGGTCCACGGCGCGATTTTTACCGCGACGCGGCCGTTCAACGTGTCGACTTCCTGTCGCGATCCGAGGACCGCGTCACGCAAGGAAACTGGAAGTTCGATGTGAAGATCCCTGCCTTCAACGCGGAATTTTGGATGCGGTTTGAAGCGGACTGTTACCAAAGCGTCACCGGCGGTGCCGCCGAGGATTTCTTCTCCCTGGCCTTTCAGGCGAATCGTTTGCCCGTTTTCAACCAGCGTGGGCAGTTTGATCGCCAGCCTCTTGCCGTTCGGGAATATTGCTTCGACCTTCTCGGCACCTGCTGCTTGTTCCAACGTGATATCAATCGTTGCCTGCAGGTCGGCGCCCTTGCGCGGCCCGGCGCGACGCGCGCCACCGCCGAAGCCACCCATGCCGGCGGTCTCGCCAAACAGGCTGCTCAAAATATCTTCAGCGCCGAAGCCTGAATTGCCGCCCATGCCGCTGCGAAATTCGAACCCGCCGGAGCGTTGGCGTCCGCCGAATCCAGCAAACGGGTCACCGCCGCCACCCGAGAACCCTTCAAATCCGTGGGGCGCGCGCTGCTTACCCTCGGCGTCGATCTCGCCACGGTCAAACTGACCGCGACGCTCCTTGTCGCCTACGATCTCATAGGCCTGGTTGATCTCGGAGAATTTTGCCTGCGCCTTCGGATCATCCTGATTCTGGTCAGGATGGTATTTCTTCGCAAGCTTGCGAAACGCCGATTTAATTTCTTCAGGCTTCGCCGTTTTGGCGACGCCCAGCACGCTATAGGGATCGCGCATGTGTCTGCCTTTCCTCGCAAACGCGAGATGTCTTGGGATTCCGCAGCTATATGTTTATGAATAGGAAGAAATTCCAGAGATTTGAAGCAAAAAAGCTGGGAAATGGCACTGTTTCACCACCGCTTACATCGGCGCAAAGGATTTCAACGTCCATTGACCGCCATTCTGCATGCAGGTCTCGCCCTTATAGAGCATGACGCCATCGAATGATTCGCGCGAAGTCTGGAATTCCCGGCAAAGGCCGGTCTCGTCCTTCTTCTCGGCAATGGCCGTTATCGTCCCCTGACTGCCGGTCTCAGGGTTGGACCACGGAACAGGCTTGCTGCCCCATTGCGTGAAATTGAGAGCCGAAACGATGTTGCGTACTGTCGTTTGATCCGACGAACCCTTATTGTCCACGGATTGTGCTGGGGCGACCGATCCCGTAACGGTTGTCTGGTCTGGAACAGCTTTCTCGACGCTGAAGCCCTTCATGGCGCAGCCGGACAACAAGCAAACGGCGACGCCAAGAACCGCGCCCCCAACGGGGTCGCGCCAATGATGTTTTTTTGCACCGAATTTCTTGCTATCAGATCGTAGAAACGCCAAACACATACCTCTCTTTAACAAGGTCAATCTGAAATGACTATGGGACTATGAATTAAATGAAGTTAACAACCGATGACTTCACGGAGAAATCCGAGCCGTTTGCGCTTTTCGAGGAATGGCTGGCCGAAGCAACCAAAACCGAGCCCAATGATCCCAACGCCGTTGCGCTGGCGACAGTCGACGAAGAAGGGCTGCCAGATGTTCGCATGGTACTCCTCAAGGGATTCGATAGCCAAGGCTTTGTTTTCTATACAAATTTCGAAAGCCAGAAGGGCCGTGAGATTCTTGGTTCGATGAAGGCTGCCATGTGCTTTCACTGGAAAACGCTTCGCCGTCAAGTCCGTATTCGCGGCCCGGTCGAGATCGTCACCGAAGAAGAGGCCGACGCTTACTATGCAACGCGTCCCCGCGGAAGCCGTATTGGAGCCTGGGCCTCAAAACAGTCGCGACCGCTTGAAAGCAGGTTTGCTCTGGAGAAAGCCGTAGCAGAATACACCGCCCGCTATGCAATCGGTGAGATCCCACGTCCGGCATATTGGTCCGGTTTTCGGATCCGCCCGACCTCGATCGAATTCTGGCATGACCGGCCGTTCCGTTTGCACGACCGCGTGGTTTTCAGCCGTGAGGCGCCAGACGGCAATTGGAACAAGACGCGTCTATATCCTTAGAGCGTCAGCCTTTCTTACGTGTGAGAAAGGCCATCAAGGCACTGCGCGCCTCCGCTGACTGGAGGCGCTCGGCAAAATGCTTTGCCTCCAGTTTGATGCGCTCAATGATGTCGTCTTGCGGCATGCGCAGAAGATCGCGCGAAAGCTGCATGGCTTGCGGTGGCTTAGCCGCGATCTCTGTTGCCGCCTTCAAAACGGAATTTTCCAGTTCTTCCGTTTCGACCAGCTTGTATACAAGACCGGCTTCCTTGGCTTCGACTGCATTCAAGCCGTCGCCCATAGCCAGAAAAGCAAAGGCCCTCTGGTGTCCCATCAGTGCAGGACCAAGCAGGCTTGAGCCAGCTTCTGGCACCAGCCCGAGATCGACGAAAGGTGTCTTGAAAAACGATTGCGGTGTAGCGAACGTCAGGTCGCAGTGGAAATGGATCGTTGAGCCAATACCGATAGCGAGGCCATCCACACCGGCCACAAGCGGCTTTTTCGCACTGGCGAGAGCGACTAGAAAATCAATTACTTCGCTGCCCATATTGCCGGTCGTCACAAAGGCCATGAAATCCTGCAGATCGTTGCCGGATGAAAAAGCTCCCGGCACACCGAAGAAAACATGAGCACGGATCGCCGGATCGGCGTCACCGTCGACGATCGCCTGGGTCATGGTCGCATACATGGCACGGGTGAGAGCGTTCTTCTTGTCCGGCCGGTTCATGCGAATGATCTGGACGGCGCCATGGCGCGCGATTTGGATATGGTCTGACATGGAATTCCCTTTATGAAGCGAGAGCCGAACGAGCGCCGAGCAAACTGGCCGCGCCGTGAATGACACGATCTTTCAGTGCACTCGTTTCGGACAGAAGATTTTCGGCGAAGAACCGCGCCAGAGTTGTGCGCCCGGCATTCTCACCACCGAGTGCCCCTTTTGCGAGATAGGTCGCTCCGGCAGCGAGACCGAAAAGGCGCAGATAGGGTGTCGCGCCGGCAAGAGCCTCGCTGATTTCACCTTTGGCAAGTGCGTGCTGCAACCAGAGGCTGGTTGCCTCGAAATCATCCAGACCTGCCTGCAGGCGTTCTCCTGTCGCTCCGAAATCTGGGCTGTTCGACGCTATGACGGCGTCAGCTACGGCGCGCAGTTCAGTGATATAGGTCTTGATATGCTCGCCACCGCCAAGCGGCAACTTGCGCTGGACGAGATCGATCGCCTGGATGCCATTGGTGCCTTCATAGATCGGCGCAATGCGTGCGTCGCGCAGGAACTGTGCCGCGCCAGTCTCTTCGATGAAGCCCATGCCACCATGGACCTGAATGCCAATCGACGCGACATCAACGCCGACATCGGTCGAAAAAGCCTTGGCGACGGGTGTGAGCAGATTGGCACGGTCTGCCCAGTGGCGAGTGTCGTCGTCAGTTGCGGTTTTCGCCATGTCCAGTGCATGGGCGCAGGCATACGCGATGGAACGTGCGGCACCGGTCAGCCCTTTCATCATCAGCAAATTTCGCTGCACGTCCGGATGTTCGATGATCGGGCTCATGCCCTCGCCCGTCCAGCCCGGAGCGCGCATCTGGCGGCGGTCCTGCGCATAGGCCAATGATTTCTGATAGGCCGCTTCCGCTACCGCCACGCCCTGAATGCCAACAGCAAGACGTGCGTTGTTCATCATCGTGAACATGCAGGCGAGACCGCGATTTTCTTCGCCTATCAGCCAGCCAATTGCGCCGGGCTCACGATCTTTGACGAAACCGTCTCCATAGATCATCGTACAGGTGGGGGAACCGTGAATGCCCATCTTGTGCTCGATGCCGCCGCAGAAAGCATCGTTGCGCGGTCCGAGTGTTCCGCCTTCATTGACAAGAAATTTCGGAACGAGGAACAGCGAAATTCCTTTGGTACCAGCGGGAGCGTCAGGCAGGCGTGCCAGTACCAGGTGAATGATGTTTTCGGTCAGATCGTGCTCGCCATAGGTGATGAAAATCTTGCTGCCGAAAATGCGGTAAGTGCCATCGTCAGTTCGCTCTGCCCTGGTCCGCAAGGCGCCGACGTCGGAACCCGCTTGCGGCTCGGTCAGGTTCATCGTGCCCATCCACTCACCCGAAACAAGTTTCGGCAGATAGGTTTGCTTCAGTTCATCAGTGGCATGCGCTTCCAGCGCCTCGATGGCACCCAGCGTCAAGGTTGGTCCAATGCCAAAAGCCATGGAACCTGAATTCCACATTTCGAAAGTCGCGATCGCCAGCATCATCGGCAGCCCCTGCCCGCCAAACTCTTCCCTCCCGGTCAGGGCGTTCCAGCCGCTGGAGGTCCATTCCTGATAAACGTCTTTCCATCCGGGTGGCATCGTAACCTCGGCGTCCTTCAAGGGCGTGCCGTACTTGTCGCCAATTTCAAGCAACGGTGCGACGCGCGTCGACGCAAATTTTCCGGCTTCTTCAAGAATTGCGTCGACCAGATCGTCCGACAGATCGCCAAAACGGCCTTGCGCAATGGCATCATCCAGTCCAGCGACTTTCTTCAGCGTGTGGGCGATTTCCTCGACGGGCGCGCGGTACATGGATCACAGTCTCCTCATGCGGTGATGCTTGTTGCGGGCCGCACATTGCAACCGCGACGGCGTTCAAGGCAAGTGTATTTTTACGTAAACGTAAGATATTCACCCTGCGGGCCACCGTCAAACGGCAAATCGCCCTGTGGACAGTCGCAATTAGCAGTGACTAACGGTTTATTAACCGCGATGCGGCGACCATCATCCGGTACTATGGTTTTAGAGACTTGATCGCGAGGGAAATCCCATTTGACGATCCGCGTGCCCACATTTGCTCTTGCGGCGGCTCTTGCGAGCTTGTTCCTTGGCGATTGTGCGCAAGCTGCCTCCCAGTTCAGTACAGCATGGTCGAACAAGGAACGCGCCATTGTCCTCGACGGCTTCGAGCACAATTCGTTCAATCTC
Source organism: Phyllobacterium sp. (assembly GCF_037994405.1). Taxonomy (GTDB): domain Bacteria; phylum Pseudomonadota; class Alphaproteobacteria; order Rhizobiales; family Rhizobiaceae; genus Phyllobacterium. The sequence goes on along the minus strand of NZ_JBBNAN010000011.1, from coordinate 10,818 downwards.
GTTGAGATTGTCAAAGACCCACGCGTCGCTGCCTTCATCCACAAGGGCTCGGACGGCATGCCCGCCAACTACCATTGCAAGCGTATTGCGGATGCAATGGAACAGGAGTTGTGCAAGCGCATATGGCGCAACTATGCCGTTTCCCGAGAGCTCTACCAGACGCGGCGCATCTTGGCGAAGGCACTTGGTCTGAAATGGGGCGCCTATCATCTCGGGCGCCCGGGCAACCCGATCGAACAAGCCGATCACTTCATCGACTATGCCGAGCCTTCCGATGACGAATTGATCGCCATCGATATCGAAGACAATGACGCAGCACGTTTCATGTCATTGCAGGACGCGCAAATCTTTGCCGAAAGGATCAAACAGCGGACTGGCCGCTACCCGGTCCTCTACACCAACGGCACGACGGCAAAATATGTAGCAGACCATCGGCTCGAATTCCCCATCCTGTCACGCTTGCAGCTTTGGTATGCGCGTTACGAGACTGACATCGCCCCGCATTTCCCCAAAGGCAACTGGCAGGATTATGCGCTCTGGCAATTCACCTCGCAGAGTAACTGCAGCAAACAGCGCTGTCCGTATCGTCCATCCGGGACCAATCGTGATATCGACGTCAATGTGGCCGACATGACGGTTGCCCAATTGAGGCGCGCATGGCCTTTGGGAGAACTCGTTCCCGCCATACCGCCGGACAATATGCCCAAGCCCGACAATCGCCCGACCTTGCCCGACGATATCCTGATGGCTGCCGCGGAGCCGCCATTGGTCGATTATCGGGACTTCAGCCACATGACCCGAATAATGCGCATGTACGCGCAGGACTTTGTTGCCAGTGTCGAAGCGCTATTTGAGAAGCCCAAACCGACGATCGCCGAGATTGACATTTCCATGACCGCCTCGATCGCTTCTGAGGATGGCGCGGAACTGACCAAAGTGCTTGCTCTTCGGAGACTGACGGTCGACCGGGTCTCGGCCAGCCTGACACAGCCGATCAGCGTCCCACCGGACTATCCGAGAATCAAAGCAAGTTCTGCCTGTTTCCGCACCTTGAATGTTGCCAGTGAAGCTACGGCTGACTTGCGCTATCCGGCCTTGCAGCCGTTTCTATAGACCATCGCCTTTTTCACGCGCGATCGCCCGCCAGCCAATATCACGCCGGTAAAAGCCCTCGGGCCAGTCGATCCTGGCTATAGCCGCATAGGCTGCCTTTTGCGCGTCCTGAACCGTCTTGCCGCTTGCCGTGACGTTCAGCACCCGGCCGCCATTGGCGACAAGTTCGCCATTCCTTTCGGCTGTTCCGGCATGGAATATCTCGACAGTCTCGTCCTCAGCAGCAGCGTCCACGCCTCTGATAACGCTGCCCTTTTCCGGTGCAGCCGGATATCCCCTGGCAGCCATGACCACTGTGAGCGCCGGATCGTCGTTCCACCGCACCGACATCTGGTCCAGCACTCCGTCGGCGGCAGCCTTCAGCAACAGCAGGAGGTCATCCTTCAGGCGCAACATCAGGACCTGTGTTTCCGGATCACCGAAACGCGTGTTGTATTCAATAAGCTTCGGACCATCCTTCGTGATCATCAGACCCGCAAACAGCACTCCGCTGAAAGGTGCGCCGATTTCCGCCATGCCGCGCATTGTCGGCTCGATCAGTTCGCGCATGGTCCGGTCGATGATCTCCTGCGTCATCACCGGCGCGGGCGAATAGGCACCCATGCCGCCGGTGTTCGCCCCGGTATCGCCATCGCCAACGCGCTTGTGATCCTGTGCAGTCCCGAACGGCAGCGCCGTCCTGCCGTCACACAAGCAGAAGAAGCTGGCCTCCTCGCCGTCGAGATACTCTTCAACAACAACCTCAGCTCCGGCACCGCCAAATGCTCCATCGAAGCAAGCGTCCACAGCGTCGAGTGCTTCCTGAACGTCGAACGCAACCACGACGCCCTTGCCTGCCGCAAGACCATCTGCCTTGACGACGATCGGCACTCCTTGCTGGCGGATATAGGCCCTGGCCGCTTCGGCTTGCGTGAAGCGCTGGTAGGCACCTGTCGGTACATCGAAGCGAGCGCACAGATCCTTGGTGAAGCCCTTTGAGCCTTCCAGCCGTGCCGCTGCCTTGGAGGGCCCGAATACCGAAATGCCAGCGTCCCGCAGATCATCGGCAATCCCGGCAACCAAGGGCGCCTCCGGGCCAACGACAACAAAGTCGATGGACTTTTCCTTGCAGAATGCAACGGTTTCCGCATGCTTGGCGGGATCGAGCGGTACACATTCGGCGACGCTCGCAATCCCCGGATTCCCGGGCGCGCAATAAAGCTTGGTCAGCACCGGCGACGCTGCGATCTTCCATGCAAGCGCGTGTTCACGGCCACCGGAACCTATCAGCAAGACATTCATCGAGATTGCTCCGCGTTGAGAAGATTTTGCCGTGTCGGTATGGCCTTGGCGCTCGAGGGTCAAGCACGCAATCGCAAATTTGCCCTGAAAAACGGCGTATAGTGCTTGACTGCGGAGTTGGCCGCTGGCCAAGGTCAAACCATGACATCAGAAAAAGACATCATCCAGTCAACGCAAACCCGTGGCCGCGTTTTCGATGCGCCGTCTGGCCATTGGGTCTATCGCACATTGCCGAACCGGCTCTGGCCCTATGCGCAGCTGGCACGCTGGGACCGGCCTATCGGCTGGTGGCTCTTGCTGTGGCCATGCTGGTGGGCGACCGCCCTTGCCGCGAGTGCCGGTGCGAAAGTCGGTGACCCTCTCTGGTCTGTCCTGCCTTCGCCCTGGCATCTGATACTGTTCCTGATCGGCGCGATCGCCATGCGCGGTGCAGGCTGCACCTATAATGATCTTGCCGATGAAGACATCGACAACAAGGTTGCGCGTACGCGGTCGCGGCCGCTGCCTTCCGGGCAAGTGACACGCAAGCAGGCCAAGATCTTTCTCGTCCTGCAGGCGCTGGTCGGGCTGGCGGTTGTCGTCCAGTTCAACCTCTTTACTATCCTGCTTGCCATCGGATCGCTTGTCATTGTCGCCATCTATCCGTTCATGAAGCGAATCACCAACTGGCCACAACTCGTTCTGGGGCTTGCTTTTTCCTGGGGTGCGCTGGTCGGGTGGTCTGCACATTTCGGTTCGCTCGACTTGCCGGCTATCCTGCTCTATGCAGGATCGATCCTGTGGGTGATCGGCTACGACACGATCTACGCTCATCAGGATAAGGAGGACGATGCGCTCGTTGGCGTGCACTCCACCGCCAGGCTGTTTGGCAACCGTACGCGCGAGGCGCTGATCGTCCTTTATGGTGGAGCGCTGGCCCTGTTCCTCGGCGCATTTGCCGTTGCCGAAGTGCCGATGCCTGCGGTTGCCGGGCTGCTGGCGGCGGGCGCGCATATGTATCGCCAGATCATGACCCTCGACATCGACAATCCGACCGAATGCCTGCGGCTGTTCAAATCGAATACCGTGGTCGGCTGGCTGATCTTCCTCGGTCTGGTGTTTGGCGGTCTATGGACCGTGGTCAAGCCGCTCTTCTAGACCTATCGCAATGTCAAAGAACCGGGTGTCAGGGCGGGGTCTTGCAACGTTGGTGTATTTTCACCCGTTTAGAAGGCCCCTCCCTGTTGCTACGCAGCCTCCCTCCCCACAAGGGGGAGGGTAAGGCGGCAGCACCTCGCCTCTACTTCGCACCCTGAGCAATTATCTCCTCGCCGCCGATCACAAGTCGCAAGCCGAGATCGCCCATTTTGCGGCGGGCCAGAAAACGCGGACGGCGGCGGCGTGGCTCGCGGCCCTGACGGCGCTCCTTGGGTGCCGAGACGGCTACCGGCCCCATGCTCTGATCGAGCCGCCGCGCAACGCCGTCTTCCTCGACAAGCATCATTGGCAGCTTGAACAGTGAGGACCAGGCACGCCAATCGGCAGCAATGTCATTGAGGTCATGCGCAACCAGCAACGGCACCGAGAGATGCGGGTCCGTGTGCATGAGTTCGAGGGTTACGGTGATGTCGCCAAGCTCGTCTTCAGTCGCACGCGCTGTTACACCGAGAAATGCGCAGGCAGGCAAGGCGAGCGATACAGGTAGATGACTTGCAGGAAGCAGCCGCTTCACGACCGCACCGCGTTCGTGCAGCGTGAAGGTGATGTCGCCACGATCGTCGCGCGTGGCATAGGTTACTGTCTGTGGTAGGTGGAATGGGTCAAGCCGGAATTCCCGACCTGCCCAAACCGGCTTGGCTCCGGTTTTCTTCATGTGACGCCTTCTGTCGATCCTGAGAGCCGGTTTTCCGGTCTTCTCTTTTCATTTCCCTGTAGAGCGGACCATTTTCTGGTCTCGTATGGGGAAACAATAGGCGCCAACTTTCCCAATCCCGCTTAACGAACTGGGTTAACTGTTTCTGATCAAAGAGAATGGTTATCGAAACCCAACCGACCCCAAGATTCTGGTAAGGGCTGTGAACAAATGATTGACGGTTTCAGATCACTTTGCCGGGATTCATGATGCCTGCGGGATCGAAGGATCTCTTGATCCGCCGCATCAGATCTAGCGCCACAGGCGATTTCGTTTCTGAAAGCTCCTTGCGTTTCAATTGACCAATGCCGTGCTCGGCCGAGATCGATCCCTTATAGGAACGGACAATGTCATGAACGCGCTTGTTGACCTCAGCCCAGCGGGCAAGGAAGGCCTCCTTGTCGGCACCGACCGGCTGGGAGATGTTGTAGTGCAAATTGCCATCGCCCATATGCCCGAAGCAAACGATGCGCGCACCGGCAATAAGCTCGAGCACGGCTGCATCTGCTTCCGCAATGAATTCCGGAATTCTTGCCACAGGCACGGAGATATCGTGCTTGATCGATCCGCCTTCAGGACGTTGAGCAAGCGACATGGCCTCCCGCATGTGCCAGAACGATTTCTCCTGTGCGGTGCTGTCAGCGATCGCCGCATCTTCAACAAGGCCCGCTTCATAGGCCTCCATCAGGATTGCCTCGATCGTCTCGCGCGCATCCTCTGCTGAGCGCGACGAGGAAATGTCGATCAGGACATACCATTGATGCGGGGCTTCAAGCGGATCGCGCACGCCGTCCGTGTGAGCGATGGAAAACTCCACGCCGATGCGCGGCATCAGCTCGAAACCGGTAAGCGACGGACCCGCATGGCTCTGGGCAACGCCGAGGAGTTTCAGTGCATCTTCCGGACTGGCGAGCCCTGCATAGGCGACGCCCTTGCCTCGCGGCAGCGGAAACAGCTTCATTACCGCGGCCGTGATCACGCCGAGTGTGCCTTCTGCGCCAACGAACAAATCCTTCAGGTCATAGCCCGTGTTGTCCTTCTTGACGTAACGCAGATCGTTGAGCACCTCGCCCGTCGGCAGGACGACCTCGACGCCTAGGCAAAGCTCGCGCGTATTGCCATAGGCAAGCACCGCAGTTCCTCCCGCATTGGAGGAGAGATTCCCGCCAATCTGGCAGGAGCCTTCGGAACCGAGCGAAAGCGGAAACAACCTGCCTTGGTTCTCGGCGGCTTCCTGCAACGTTTTCAAGACAACGCCCGCCTCGACGATGGCGAGATTTCCGGCCGGATCGATCGAGCGTATCCGGTTGAGACGTGACAGCGACAGGATGACCTGCTGGCCGCTTTCATCCGGCATCTGGCCGCCAACGAGACCGGTGTTGCCGCCTTGGGGAATAATGGCCGTTCCGGTTTCCGTCGCCAGTTTGAGGATTGTCGACACCTCCTCGACTTCCGCAGGCCGCAGGACAAGCGATGTCTTGCCGCCGAATTTCTCACGCGGTTCGATCAGGTAGGGTTCGATATCGCAAGGATCGCGTAGCGCGTGTCTGTCACCGACAATCGCAACGAAACGTTCAATCAGATCAGGCGTCAGGGTCATTTTATCTGTTCCACAGTCATCGAGGGTAACCGCGGCGCGGCGGCACGGACAAGCCGGTCATTGATAGCTTCGCCAAGTCCGTTGAAAGGGATAGGTTCAACGGCGATGACGGCACTGCCGATACCGTCGAGGCGTTTCATGAAATCGAAGAGGTTAGCGGCGGCTTCACGCAGATTGCCGGATTCGCTGAGATTAAGACTTGCTGCGGCGAGTTCGGCACCAATGGCACGTGCGGGACCGAAGGCCAGCAATGCCTCCCCTTCCCGGACCTCATGCACGTTGAGCCGCACGCCCGCTGCTGGCGCGTAGTGCGAAGCCAACATGCCCGGCGCTTCGATGGCCGAACGCTGGTCGATGCGCTTCAGCTTTTCACCGATCAGAGCCTCTATGTCTTCGGCCGCGAGCCCGCCGGGCCGCAGAAGCTGAACCGCATCGCCATCGACTTTGACGATCGTGGACTCCAGCCCGACCTCGGACGGGCCCGCATCGAGGATCAAGGCGATCTTTAAGCCAAGGTCGTCCTCGACGGCAGGCGCACTCGTTGCGCTGATCTTGCCGGATGTGTTCGCGCTCGGTGCGGCCAAAGGGCGATCGAGGGCAGAGATGATCTTTCCGGCGACACCGCGCGGCATACGCAGCGCGATCGTATCAAGCCCCGCCGCGACCAGAGGATGGATGACGGTGTCTGGTTTCAAAGGCAGCACAAGCGTCAGGGGCCCAGGCCAGAACGCATCCATCAATCGCCGCGACAGAGGATCGATCAGGGCATAGCGTTCCGCCATGGCGACGTCGGAGACGTGACAGATCAGCGGGTTGAAATGCGGCCTGCCCTTGGCCTCGAAAATACCGGCGACCGCATTGCCGTTGGTGGCATCGGCGGCAAGGCCGTAGACTGTTTCTGTCGGAATAGCGACGAGCTTACCCTCAGCGAGCACATCGGCCGCCGTCAGAATTGCCTGCTCATCTGTTCCCATGATCCGGGCCAAGGAAATCTCCGATCGTCGGGAATGCCTACACGAAGGATGCGGCCTGCTGCAAGTATCGGCTGATGAACACGCCGAATGAGGTCATGATTAAAATTGAATCGTTTCGGAACAAGGGTTGGCAATGAATGGCTGGTAGGAAGGAGACAAGTAACGAATGGGGACTATCGCCATGTTTTGCAAGATCATTGCCGCAACTGCCATGACGCTCATAACAGTATCCGCCCAGGCAGGAGACTCTATCGAGGTGATGGGATCGTCGGCACGACCAAATTCCGTCTCCTATGTCGGCTATGACAGTTTCGATGCCAACGGCAATCCGATCTGCACACCCTGTCTGGTCCAGCGCGCCGAAGAGGCCGCGCGGCTCAAGGCCTATGCGGAGCGTCGCGAACGCTCCCGCCAATATATGGCGCGGCTGCAGGGCAACGATATCCCTGCCAGCTCCAACTCACTAGTCGCCGCCGATGCCGCGCCACTGGTTCCGCCACCAGAAAACACGATTGCCGACGTTTCTGCAACGCCGCTTCGCGCCGGGGTACAATAGCCGCGAAGGTTCGCGGCTATCTGTTCGCTATCCAACGATTTTCGAAAAGTCCGCGACAGTATTCGTCGCGGTGCGAATGCGCGAAAGAAGCGCCAGGCGGTTGGCACGGATATCCGGATTTTCGTCGTTAACCAGCACTTTCTCAAAGAATGAATCGACTGGTTCACGTAAAGCGCTGAGTGCGATCATCGCACCGGAAAAGTCTTCATTTTGAATCGCTTGCGCTGCCTCGTTCTCAGCTTGATTCACCGCCGCGTGCAATTGTTTTTCCTCGGCGAGGCTGAACAAAGCGGGGTCGACGGTGTCAGATATGACCGTGCCCTTCTTCTCCTCCGCGCTCAAAATATTGGCAGCGCGCTTGGTACCAGCCAGAAGGTTCTTGCCGTCTTCCGTGTTGAGGAAGACCACCAGCGCTTCGACACGGCGCGCGATCAGCAGCAGATTATCGGCGCCTTCGACAAGGACCGCATCGATGAGATCGTAGCGTGCGCCAAGATCGCGCAGATGCACTTTCAGGCGTTCGTGGATGAAGCCAAGCAGCTCGTGAAGAACAGGCTTTGCCCGTTCAGTCACCTGGCTGCGTACCCGCCTCTCGAAGCTGGCGACTGCATTGATGACGTCTTCCTCACCATCGACATCGCCAGACTGCTGCGCCGCCTGGCGCTCTTCATATTGCTCGACACGCTGTTCGATCTTGTCTTCGCGCAGCTGCGCATAAGCCGACTGGAAGATCGGCAAGAGTTCGAATTTCCATTCGTTGGACAGAAGCAGACGAATGACGCCAAGCGCCGCGCGGCGCAGGGCGAACGGGTCCTTCGAGCCGGTCGGCTTTTCGTCGATGGCCCAGAATCCGACTAGCGTGTCGAGCTTGTCGGCGAGAGCAACAGCGACCGAAACCGGATCGTTTGGCACAAAATCAGATGGACCTTGCGGCTTGTAATGTTCCTCGATAGCGGCGGCAACAGAAGGATATTCCTTCTGCAGCAGCGCATATTTGCGCCCCATGCCGCCCTGCAATTCGGGAAACTCGCCGACGATCTCTGTGGTCAAATCGGCTTTCGCCAGAACAGACGCACGCATCGCCAATGCCGGATCGGCACCGACCAGCGGCGCGATCTCACGGGCAAGTGCCCTGATACGGGTAACGCGCTCACCCTGCGTACCGAGCTTGGCGTGGAAGGTGACGTTCAGGCTATCCAGCCGGGCCATGCGCTGGTCGAGCGGTTTCTTCAGATCGAGGTCGAACTTGATTGCGGCCGCAGCAAGCGTGTGCATGTCCGGCAGATCGTGCTGGTCGGTGTTCCAGAAATAGAGCGCATCGGAAAGGCGCGCGCGCACGACCTTGCCGTTGCCATGGGCGATTTCGCGGCCTCTGTCCGTCGCTTCGATGTTGGAAACAAGAATGAACTTGTTCGATAGCCTTTCGGCCTCGCCCTGCTTGCGCGTGACAAAACATTTCTGGTTGGTCTTGATCGTCAGGCGAATGACTTCCGGCGGGATGGCGAGGAACTCCTCCTCGAACTCGCCCATCAGTACCACAGGCCACTCCACAAGCCCTGATACTTCTTCCAGAAGACCCTCGTCCTCGACCAGCTCAAGTCCGGATGCGAAGGCAATGTTCTGGGCGTCCGAAAGGATCATTTCCTTACGACGATCCGCATCGAGAATGACCTTGGCCTTTTCGAGCTTTGCTACATAGTCGTCGAAGCGGCGAACCGTAATCGGCTGGCCATCACCCAGGAAGCGATGGCCATAGGTGATATTGCCCGCACGCAAACCGTCGATTTCGAAGTCGACCACAACCGGCTCTTCGGTCTCAGGACCAAAAGTGCAGAGAATAGATTGCAGCGGGCGCACCCAGCGCAGGCTTCCGGGCCTGGACGACGCAGCGCCCCAGCGCATGGATTTCGGCCAGGGAAAATCACGAATGATCTTCGGCATCAGCTGTGCGATGATTTCTTCGGCGCCGCGGCCGGGCTTCGTCAGGTGGGCAACGTAGAAATCGCCCTTCTTCGGGTCGGTATGGATGTGCGCCTCGGAGATATCGGCGAGACCGGCGGAGCGCAGAAAGCCGGCGATGGCCTGCTCCGGCGCGTTAACGCTCGGGCCCTTGCGTTCTTCGTGCACATCCTTGGAACGGGCGGTCAGACCGCGTATGTCCAGCGTCAGACGGCGCGGGGTCCAGTAGTCGCCTGCAGCCTCATACGTCAGACCAGCCTCAACCAGGCCGTCTGTCACGAGCTTCTTCAGATCGCCCGCAGCCTTGCGCTGCATGCGTGCGGGAATTTCTTCCGAGCGGAGTTCGAGCAATAGATCAGGCATTATACGGACTCGCTTTTGAAATTGGCGCCACCGTCTTCCGTCAAAAGGAACGCCTCACCACATGCCTTCGCAAGATTGCGAACCCGCAGGATATAGCTTTGCCGCTCGGTCACCGAGATGACGCCACGTGCGTCGAGAAGGTTGAAGGCATGGGATGCTTTGATGCACTGGTCATAGGCCGGCAGCACCATCTTATGCACCGGGCTGTTGTCGCTCTCTTTCGGGGCACCAGCCTTCAGCAATGCCTCGCACTCGGCTTCCGCGTCCTCGAAATGCCGGAGCAATTTCGCCGTGTTGGCGTGTTCGAAGTTGTACCGTGAATATTCCTGCTCGGCCTGCAGGAATACCTCGCCATAGGTGACCTTCTCGTCGCCTTCGAGACCGTTGAAGTTCAAATCATAGACATTATCGACGCCCTGCACATACATTGCGAGACGTTCCAGCCCGTAGGTCAGTTCCCCGGAAACCGGAGCACATTCGATACCGCAGACCTGCTGGAAATAGGTGAACTGTGAGACTTCCATCCCGTCGCACCAGCATTCCCAGCCGAGGCCCCAGGCGCCCAGTGTCGGGCTTTCCCAGTCGTCTTCGACGAAGCGGATATCATGCGTCAGCGGGTCGAGACCGATCGCCCGCAGCGAGCCGAGATAGAGCTCCTGCAGATTGGCTGGCGATGGCTTCATGATCACCTGGTACTGGTAGTAATGCTGCAGCCGGTTCGGGTTTTCGCCGTAGCGCCCGTCTTTCGGGCGGCGGGAAGGCTGCACGTAGGCTGCCTTCCACGGCTTTGGTCCGAGCGAGCGCAATGTGGTTGCCGGATGAAACGTACCGGCACCCACTTCCATGTCGTAGGGCTGCAGGATCACGCAGCCATGCTGGGCCCAATAATCATGAAGGGTCAGAATGAGACCCTGGAACGAGCGGGACGGCTGCAAAGAGCGAGTTTGTGTCATATTGAAACGTTCTGATGGAGGGACTTCGCGACAAGGTCAAGGGATTTGGCGAGGCCGATGTCTTTCCATCGGGCGATGCCGAAGCCCGATTGATTTGGCTCGAATTCACCCGGCCCACTGGTCGAACC
>NZ_JBBNAN010000010.1:0-7414 GCF_037994405.1 Phyllobacterium sp. | reverse complement strand
ATATTGGCAAGATCGAGAAACCCGAAGAAGTGGGCTGCGGCCTCAATACCAATTTGGCAAGGTCAGCAGCACCGTGGCTGCAATTTCAGTAAATACGACAAAGACGACGAACGGAATAAACCCGTTGCTGATCTTCCGGTTGTCATTGGCTGCGGCAAAGCTTGTCAAGGGCTGCTCCCGATTTAACGACCCTCACAAGAAGCGAACCGGGTCATGATCGTCAGTACCGAATTTCGGCTTAGTCACGAAACTGTAACAGTTTGAAACTTTTTGTCACCCAAAAAATTCTCGTTCCTGTTCAACTTCGCTGTGATCGGCCTTTCAGGCGCTCATGCAGTTAATAGAAAATGCTTTTATTTCAGTGGCTTGTTTGCAGCGGTGCACGGGATGAAAAACACGTGCACCGCTGGGATTTTTCTTATTCCGCTGGGGTCGCGGCAGGGAGAATCGTGCCCGAATTGTGGCCGGATTCGCCTTCGAAATGGCTTCCATGGGTGGCGTGCCTGAGCCTACGGTTGCCCGTCAGCGCACGCACCAGCACGTAGAAGACCGGTGTCATGAACAGGCCGAACAGTGTCACGCCGATCATGCCGGCAAACACCGCCACACCCATGGCGCTGCGCATTTCCGCACCGGCGCCCGTCGACGTCACGAGCGGCACCACGCCCATGATGAAGGCCAGCGACGTCATCAGGATTGGTCGCAGCCGCAGCCTGCTTGCCTCGACAACCGCCTTGAAGGGCGTCGCTCCGGCAAACTCCAGCTCTCGCGCAAACTCGACGATCAGGATCGCGTTCTTGGCGGAGAGACCGACAAGCACGATCAGCCCGATCTGCGTGAAGACGTTGTTGTCCCCAGCCGTAAGCCAGACGCCGGTGAGGGCGGCGAGCAGCCCGAGCGGCACGATCATGATGATCGACAGCGGCAGGGCCAGACTTTCATATTGAGCCGAGAGAACCAGGAATACGAGCAGGATCGACAAAGGGAAGATCAGATAGGCCGAGTTGCCCGCGATGATCTCCTGGTAGGTCAGTTCCGTCCATTCGAAGCCGATTCCGGCGGGGAGGGTCTCGGCGGCGATCTTTTCCACAGCAGCCCGTGCCTGACCAGAAGAATAGCCGGGCGCCGCATTGCCGTTCACATCGGCCGCAAGGAAGCCGTTGTAGCGCATGACGCGGTCGGGTCCGGCACTCGACGAGACCTTGAGCAGTGCCGACAGCGGGATCATTTCTCCCGAGCCGGAACGTACCTTCAGGTCGCCAATGTCTTCGGCCTTGGCCCGGAAATCCGATTCCGCCTGCATGCGTACGGAATAGGTGCGGCCAAACTTGTTGAAGTCATTGACGTAAACGGAGCCAAGATAGATCTGCAGCGTATTGAAGATCTCTGGCAACGATACGTTGAGCTGGCGTGCCTTGGCACGGTCCACGTCGGCATAAAGCTGCGGAACATTGATCTGATAGCTGGAGAAGAGTCCTGTCAGTTCCGGCGCGGTCGCCGCCTTGCCAAGGAAAGCCTTCGTCGCATCGTCGAGGGCCTGATAGCCAAGACCATTGCGGTCCTCGATCTGCAGCTTGAACCCGCCGATCGCGCCAAGACCCTGCACAGGGGGAGGCGGGAACACGGCGCTGAAGGATTCCTGGATGCCGAACAGCTGTTTGTTGAGCTGCATCGCGATTGCACCGGCGCTGAGGTCGGGCGTCTTGCGTTCCTCAAATGGCTTGAGCGATACGAAGACAATGCCGGCATTGGCGCTATTGGTGAAACCGTTGATCGAGAGCCCCGGGAAAGCAATAGTGCTTTGAACACCCGGGATCTTCAGCGCCATGTCACCGATGCGGCGGACAACCGCTTCCGTCCGGTCAAGCGTCGCGCCATCCGGCAGCTGGGTGAAGCCGACCAGATATTGCTTGTCCTGCGGCGGCACGAAACCACCAGGTACACTCTTGAACATGAAGGCTGTGGCGCCAATCAGCAGAAGATAGATACCCATCATCACAGTCTTGCGCGAAATGACACCGCGCACGCCCTTGCTGTAGCCATTGGCGCCGCGCGTGAACACGGCATTGAAACCGCGGAACAGCCAGCCCAGCGTCTTGTCCATGAACCGCGTCAGGGCATCCTTCGGCTCGTCATGACCTTTCAGCAGCAGCGCGGCGAGCGCCGGTGACAAGGTCAGTGAGTTGAACGCCGAGATGACGGTGGAGATAGCGATCGTCAGTGCGAACTGGCGATAGAACTGTCCCGTCAGTCCCGTGATGAAGGCGAGCGGCACGAACACCGCTACCAGCACCAGCGCAATGGCGATAATCGGACCAGACACTTCGCGCATGGCCTGTATCGTCGCCTGGCGCGGCGCTAGTCCGTTCTCGATATTGCGCTCGACGTTTTCCACCACGACGATGGCGTCATCCACGACGATACCGATGGCCAGCACCAGCCCGAACAGGCTGAGCGCGTTTACCGAGAAGCCGAAGAGATGCATCACCGCGAAGGTGCCAATGATCGAGATCGGCACCGCGATGAGCGGAATGATCGATGCGCGCCACGTCTGCAGGAACAGGATGACGACGAGCACGACCAGCACAACGGCTTCGAGAAGTGTGTGCACCACGGCCTCGATAGAGGCGCGGACGAACTGCGTCGTATCGTAGACGATTTCGTAGTCCACACCTTCCGGCATGGTCAGCTTCATCTCGTTCATGACGGCGCGGACCTGATCGGCGATCTGGATCGCGTTCGAACCAGGCGCCTGGAATACAGGAATTGCGACGGCGGGCCTGTTGTCGAGCAGTGAGCGCAGTGAGTATTGCGCTGCTCCGAGCTCGATCCGGGCAATGTCGCGCAAATGGGTAATCGCCCCGTTTGCGGCGGTCTTGACGATGATCTGGCCGAATTCTTCTTCGGTCTGAAGCCGTCCTTGCGCGTTCACCGACAATTGCAGATTGACGTCGTTAGGGCTCGGCGATGCGCCGATCACGCCTGCTGCAGCCTGCACATTCTGCGCCCGGATCTCGTTGAGGACATCTGTTGCCGAAAGACCGAGTTCCGCGGTCTTTTGCGGGTCGAGCCAGACGCGCATGGAGTAATCGCCGGAACCAAACAGCTGCACGTCGCCGACACCATTGATGCGAGCGAGCCGGTCCTTGATGTTGATCAGAGCATAGTTGCGCAGATAGGTGATGTCATAGCGGTTGTTGGGCGAGATGAGGTTGACCACCAGCATCAGGTCAGGGGAGCTCTTCACCGTGGTGATGCCGAGGCTGCGCACTTCTTCGGGCAGGCGGGGTTCGGCCTGCGAGACGCGGTTCTGTACGAGCTGCTGCGCCTTGTCGGGATCCGTGCCGAGCGCAAAGGTGACCGTCAGCGTCATCTGGCCGTCGGCGGTTGCCTGGCTGCCCATATAGAGCATGCCTTCGACGCCGTTGATCGATTCCTCGATCGGCGTTGCAACCGTTTCGGCAATGACCTTCGGATTGGCACCCGGATATTGCGCGCGCACGACGATAGATGGCGGTACGACGTCCGGATATTCCGAAACCGGCATCGCCGTCAGAGCAATCAGGCCGCCAAGGAAAATCACAAAAGAAAGAACGCCCGCGAAAATCGGGCGATCAATGAAGAAATTGGAGATATTCATTTCAGGTTCCAAACCTGCCCCTTGCGGGGCTCTCAATTATTGCTTTGCCTTGGCCTGGTCCGCCAGCGCCTGCTGGTTGGGAGCCTGGCCACCCATCGCCACCGTTTCAGGCGCGACGAGGGAGCCAGGGCGGACACGCTGCAAGCCATTGACTACGATCTTCTCGTCCGCCTGGAGGCCGCCCGTGACGATCCGCAGCCCATCGGCCCGCGCGCCAAGGGTAATTTCGCGGTACTCGACGATGTTCTTCGGGTTGACGACCATGACGAACTTCTTGCTCTGGTCGGTTCCGACAGCTTTTTCATCGACGAGCAGTTCCTGCCGCTCGTTGGCCTGGCCCATGCGCACCTTGGCGAATTGACCGGGCATCAGCTTGCCGTTCACATTGTCGAATACCGCGCGAACCTTGACGGTACCGCTGGCCACATCGACGCTGTTGTTGATCAGCTGCAACTTGCCTGCGACGCCGTTCGAGCCTTGCACATCCATCTGCACCGGAATGCGATCAACGAAATCGCGGCTGTTCAAGCCCTCGGGAAGATCGGCCAGCGCATTGGCAACGATGTTCTCATCGGCTTCGAAACTTGCATAGATCGGGCTGATTGAGACCAGCGATGTCAGAAGCGGCGAGCTCGGGCCCGCAGCAATCAGATTGCCCGGCGTGATTTCAATGCGTCCGACACGGCCGGTGATCGGTGCACGAATATCGGTGTAGTCGAGGTTGAGCATTGCTGTCTTGAGAACCGCCTGCGCTGCTTGCAGGTCAGCCTCAGCACTGGTCTGGACATTGAGACGCTGGTCGTAGTCGCTCTGTGAAACCGTGCGGGAATCAACAAGGCGCTTGCCGCGCTCGAGTTCGTTCTTGGCAAATGCAAGTTTCGCCTCCGCAGCGCTGACCTGGGCGCGGGCGCGGGCAACCTCGGCTTCGTAGGGAGCCGGATCGATCTTGACGAGCAGGTCGCCCTGCTTGACGATTGCGCCTTCCTTGAAGGCAATCGACTGGACGGCGCCGGCTACGCGCGAGCGCACTTCAACCGCATCGACCGCTTCGAGGCGGCCGGAGAATTCGTTCCATTGGGTGACGAGCTTGGCCTGGACGACGGCAACCGAAACGGGCATGGCCTGTGCCGCAGCAGGCTGCTTCTCGCCTTCCGCATGGCTTTTCGGAAATTCGAGAAACTGTGTGCCGCCGACCGCTGCAAGCGTCAGAACAATACCGCTGACATAAAGACTTTTCTTGAAAGTGCTGACTGACATCGTGGTCATCCTGCTTTGAAAGTTTGTGCCATTGGGAGGATGGCAAATCGGGAACTCGATCCCAGAACCGGGCATTGACGTTCCATACCGATCGGTATAGAACGATGATATAAGGCTGCGGCACAGCAGCTGTCAACCGATTTTATACCGAGCGGTATAATTCTTTTAGGGAGTCTTGTCCATGGGACGGCCGAGGGAATTTGATGCGGATGATGCCTTGCAGGCAGCTTTGGAGCTGTTTTGGCGAAAGGGCTATGAAGGCACGTCCATCACTGACCTGACTGACGGTATGGGCATCACCAAACCCAGTCTCTACGGCACTTTTGGCAATAAGGAAGAACTCTTTCGCATGGCGCTTCAGCGTTACGAACAGAACTACATGGCCTTCTTCTGGAGCGCGCTGGAGCAACCGGACGCGCGCACCGTCGCATTTGATATCCTGCGTGGTTTCGTCAACGCCCAGACCGAAGAATGCAATCCCGGCGGCTGCCTTGTCGTCAATGCGGCCAGGGCCTGCAGCGATGCGGCGCTGGAGATTCACAAGACCATCGTCGAAAGAATCCAGGTAGGGCAGAAGGCGCTCGCGAGGCGCTTTGAACGCGCCAAACGGGAAGGCGATCTGCCCGCCGACAGCAATCCCGAGGATCTCGCCCGATTCATCATGACGGTTGCGCAAGGCACGGCCGTCCAGGCCTCGAGCGGCGCCGGTCGTGACGAGGTCTACCGGCTCGTCGACATTGCCATGAAGTCTTTTCCGGGCTGAGAGACAACACGACTTCCAGCAACTGTTGATTAAGGCGGGAGGCTGTATACTCGCAGCCGGACGAGATCAACGTATCCGTCCATGTCGCGACGGCGACCGCCGACGTTGGATGCCGACGATCCCGCCGCTCTCACTTCAGAGAGGGGTTCCTAATTGGACTCAGCCAATCGATCGCAGCATCATCAGGCACCGCCGAACTTTGCCGAACTTTTCACCCCCAAGCTGATCACGGTCCTGCGTGAAGGTTACGGCCGCACGAAATTTCAGGCGGATGTGATTGCCGGGCTGACGGTCGCGATCGTTGCCCTGCCGCTCTCGATGGCGATTGCCATTGCGTCTGGCGTCACACCGGACAAGGGACTTTTCACAGCCATCGTCGGCGGGTTCATCGTATCGGCGCTGGGTGGAAGCCGTTTCCAGATTGGCGGTCCTGCGGGCGCTTTCATCGTGCTTGTCGCCTCCACCGTGGACCGCCATGGCGTCGATGGTCTGATCCTGGCGACATTGATGGCCGGCGCCTTCCTGGTTGTCACCGGTTATCTGAGGCTTGGGACCTATATCAAGTTCATTCCCTATCCGGTCACGGTCGGATTCACCGCCGGCATTGCCGTCATCATCTTTGCCAGTCAGTTGAAAGAGCTTTTCGGCCTCAATTTCGCAGGCAAGGAGCCGGGCGACCTGTTGCCCAAGCTTGTCGCACTGGGCGAGGCTGCAGGCACGATCAATTTCGCCGCCGTTGCGATCTCGCTTTTGACCATTGGCGCAATTGTCGCGCTCAAACGCTGGCGGCCTTCATGGCCGGGCATGCTGATCGCGGTCTGTCTCGCTTCGCTGGCGGCAGTCCTGTTCGGCCTTCCGGTGGAAACGCTCGGCACGCGCTTTGGCGGCATACCCCGAACCTTGCCCATTCCTGCACTGCCGGCATTCACGCCGCAACTGGCATTGACCGTCCTGCCTGACGCCGTCAGTTTCGCGCTGCTCGGAGCTATTGAATCATTGCTGTCGGCGGTCGTCGCGGACGGGATGACCGGCCGGCGGCACCGTTCGAATTGTGAGCTGGTTGCGCAAGGCTTTGCCAATATCGGATCGGCGCTCTTCGGCGGCATTTGCGTCACCGGGGCCATCGCGCGGACTGCGACCAATGTCCGGGCGGGCGCCTATAGTCCGATTGCGGGCATAATGCATTCGGCATTCCTGCTGGTGTTCATGCTCGTTGCGGCGCCGCTTGCGAGCTATATTCCGCTCGCCGCGCTTGCCGGAGTTCTTGCCGTCGTTTCGTGGAATATGATCGAGCGGGAAGCGTTTCGAGCGCTTATTCGTTCATCGCGCGGCGATGCCGTCGTGCTTCTCGTCACCTTTGCGCTGGTCATCTTCCGCGATCTAACCGAGGGCATCGTCGTCGGCTTTGCACTGGGTACGATTCTGTTCATCGACCGCATGGCCAAGAGCGTGGCGCTGGAAGCCCATGAGCCCTTTGCGGTGGATGACGTGGCCGATGCAACTAATGGTGATCACACGGACTACAATGTCCGGACCGCAACTGACCCCGACACTGTTGTCTATCGCCTGACCGGCGCCTTCTTCTTCGGTGCGGCCTCGACCGTCGGCACGATCCTTGATCGCATCGCCGACCAGCGCCGCAACTTCATTCTCGACTGTTCCGCCGTGCCCTTGCTTGATTCGACCGCTGCCAATGTCATTGAAGCCTCGGCGCGCAAGGCGGAACGGGCAGGCGTCCGGTTCTTTATCACTGG
>NZ_JBBNAN010000009.1:0-4350 GCF_037994405.1 Phyllobacterium sp. | reverse complement strand
GATCGTGTTCCTGGCGTCGGATGAGGCCGCTTACATTATCGGCAGCGAATTCACGATCGATGGAGGGATGAGTACGCTTTAAGAAATCTTTTGAGATTGCAGCCTGACGGGGCAAATGGTGCGGCTTTTCGAGAGCCAGAGCGCAGTGGACGTTTTCATTCACGAGCACCGGAAGCGCTGAAAATCGCATCAGATGTCCATCAGGGTCGAGTAATCAAACGGTATCCAAAGGGGTTCGCCATTGATTTGGCCCAGCCTAAGGCGGTAATGATAGGAATACTCATACCAGCCCGCGGAGTCGCGCCGGAAAGTCGATGGAAACCAAAGCCAATTATTTTCTCGTAGCGGTTTTCTGTCTGGTGGTGGGTCTCCTGGCGTTCGGCTTCTTCTACTGGATCGGGCGCTATGGAGACAACCGCGAGACGACGACGCTTGAGATCCGGGTTCCAGGCTCCGTCACCGGCCTCGCCGCCAAGAGCCCGGTCTACTTCAACGGCCTGAAGGTCGGGGAAGTTCGCCGGCTGTTCATCGATTCGACCAATCCAGACGCCGTCATTGTTCAGACCGAAATCGACTCGACCACGCCGATCACCCGTTCCACCGTGGCCACGCTGGCGTTCGAACTGCTGGCAGGCAGGGCGTATATCGAGCTCAAGGGCGGCAAGGCCTATGAGCCGAAATTACTGGAAGAGGCGGAAAAGGAGGATACGGTCGCGCGGATGGATATCGATCCGACGTCCTTGAAGACACTCGTTCAGACCGCGCAGGACTGGATTGATCGCGTCGACAAGGCAACGACGGCAACCGAGCAATATTTTGCGGAAACCAAAGGCCCGTTTATGGAGAGCATCAAACAGGCCAAGGCCGCAACCGACCGGCTTGCAGCCAGCACCGGGATGATCGATGAATATGGCCGGCGGGCACGAAGTGTTGGAGATATCATGCATGATGCGCGTGATGTCATCGCACGCGTGAATACGGCGTCGGTCAAGATCGACGAGAATTTGGCCAAGGCCGATAAGCAGCTTTCGAATGACAAGGACAGTACTGTGACGGCGGTACGCACCAAACTGCAATCCTATCAGGATCAGGCGAAGGATCTGAACGCGAAGCTGGTCGCCATCATGAACACTTTGGGCAATCTGACCGGCGACAAGCTGCGTGAAGCACAGAAATCTGTCTCGTCAAGCCGCCGGTCGGTCCAGAGCATTGAACGGGGTGTTTCGGAGATCCAGGACAATCCGCGGAAGCTGATTTTCGGCGACCAGAACAGGGTGCCGGAATATGAAGCTCCACGGTGAGGGAGAGCGCCTCAGATATCATGAAGCGAAATACATTCCGACGAGGTAGCTTGCCACCGAGACGGCGACCATCACAACCGCCAGCGGCCAGTAAAGATAGGCTTTGAATTCACTGTCGAAACCGAACAGATTGTCATCGTTCGATTGGTTATAAGCATCTGCGGCGGGGTTCTTCGCCCTCTTGATCAAGCCTGTATAAGACACAAACATTCACCTTCCGAACTGACGGCCCAAGTACAAGACAATCGGTATGATGATCAAAAAGATGATGAGGTAGCCCCAGATCGAGGTCAGGTAGGGCGCGTAGTCCTCTTTGTCCTTTTTGTCATCCTCCTCTTCCATTGGTGCCTCCCACATCTGCCAATGAAAACAGTGATTAAGAGGGCATTGAGCCGAGGATAACAGTGCGGCTCGGGTCGCATCTGGCCACAGTGGCAGTTCGAAAACAACTCAACAATTCAGTCTATAGAACTAGTTCCCGGTCTCCGGAATCCGATTTATATCTGCTTGTTTCCTGCAGCGAAGATTGTGTCCGCCCGTGAAGTTCCCAATAAGCTATGGTCGCCCTGCCAATATCAAAGGCGCCAATGGGATGTTTGCGCCTGATAGACAAGGAGCAGGACCACGATGATGGCGAGAATGAAATCAAGATCACGCATAACCGCAACCTCTAACATTTCGGGTGAGGAATTATACCGCTAACGGCGCTACCAAACAAATCGGACCGCTGCGGCTGATCCAGCAGCAGTCCTTATCTATATTGCATTGCTTGGGGCAACCAGCTTGCTCATGAAACGATGAGCCCTGGTTCTTCGTCATTTAAGCCGTATGCTGCTTGAACCGACGGTGGGTGAATCCGCCTTTAGCGCGTCTCAGAATATCCGAAAGCTTGTTCGGGCTGGACGGCTTCTTGGGCATTTCCTCACGCACTTTTTGTAGTATTTGCGGTGTCGCGCAGCTCGCATTATGGGGGGTATGAAGCGTCACGTCTCCCATTTTGTCACTCCCTGGAGAAGAACAAATTACCCGTCAGACTGTGCCGGAGGGTTGAAGCTAACCATTCGCCTAAGCCGATATGTGTACGCTTAGTTCTGCTCTTATTCAACTAACTTTGACATATGATTCGGTAATACTGCGTTATCGGGCAATCAATATGCTGTGAGTCGGTGCGGCAATGGCTTTCTGGTTGCCGCGCCGATCAGTGTTTACTTGTTTTGTCTAGGCAGGCAGAGGATGGAAACGCCGCAGGGAAAGAAAACCCGCGATGATGAACAGCACGAGGACAATGCCTTGGGCGATGGCAAATGGCGGTTCGGAGCCGGTTGGCGCCAGTGCATTGAGCGCGGGTATTTTCTGGAATGACTGCGCGACCAATACGAAGATATTCAAATAGAGCGACACGACTGCGCTTGCCACATAGACCCATCGCCATGCACCGGCGAGGCGGTAGAAATAGAGCGCGATGATTGCCGTGATGAGGAAGATCATCGAGATGATGCCAACGCCGATGGCAGGCGTAAATCCACCGAACGGAAACAGGAATCCGGTTACGCTCGTCGCTACCGTCGTTATCAGGAATACCAAGGTCCAGCCAGGTTTGCTTTCCGAGCCTATCAGCCCGGCCAGAACAACCAGCCCTGTAACAATGCCGATCAAGCTCAAGATTACGTGGAACAATGTAAACGGTGCCATACCGAAGATCATGATGTTGCTCCTGGTGCTGGTGATTCCGAATTATTCGGAATCACTTTTGAAATTACGAAACAATGTTTGGAGCCAAATGTAAATCAACCACTGTTTCTTAAACGTGAGTATAAGACTCAATAATCAAGGAAACTACTTGGCGAATACCTGTTGTAGGCAAATTATGATCCAATGGGCAATCATTGATGGAAAATGCAGCGTGGCCCCCCTGGGGCCATTTCGCTTTATACCGGCGCTGTGCCGCCTTTGTTATCCGGCGCATTTCCGCCGATCGATGGACCGACCCATCGAATCGATTTGGCCCTGCAAAGCTCCGGCCTTCTTCTGATTTGCCGTGCGGTAGTCAGGAAGGATTGGTCCGAAGCCGGTGATGACGTTCGGATCCTGATAGCCTGCTCCATTGGTCAAGCCGCCGACTTCAGCCATGGCCTGGTTGCGCTGCGCCACGAGTGCCGGGCACTCTACAGTGTCATAACGCAGGGATGAGATTTTTTCGTTGTCGAGCTGGCCCTGGATATTGCCGCAACCGGCGAGCAGTACAGTGAGTAGGATCACCTGAAGGTGTCTTGTCGTCATGCCAATGTCCTCGATCGCGTGGGCAGCGCGACATGAATGGGCCAAAGGCGCTGATTTGGCAAGATGGATGACGAAAATGTCGGGACAAGCCTTCCAGCGACATGTGCAAATGCCGCCAACACCTTAGAGGTGAGAGCGCATTCTTCAGTCGATAAGCAGGACGCGGACCGGACCTTGATGAAGCGGAATCTTCGACACTGCGTCATCTACGGCGAGGGATCGTTGAGAATGACACATCACCGGTAATACGTCGCGAGATAGCGAAGCAGGCTGGGCCTCTGATCCCGGTGCAATCGCGATATGGATGGGCACGCCGCGCGCCATGTCATGGACAGGCATGCGATGGTTTCATATCCCTCTATATCGATCCATACGAGCCCGATACTGCTTACAGAAACCCCGGCAACCTGGAGCAGTGCTGATCGGGGGTTCTGATCTCGATGCCGCCGGGACATTGTTGCCTGTTGCTGCTTCGCTGCGATTGACATGGAGATCGGTCATCGCGTCAATCATCCCGACCGCGCATGGCACACAGTGGACGACACCGCCGAGGGCGTAGTTCTCGACATTTCGCTGCAGGACAGCGAAATTGCTGGCTTCGGGCTCAACGACCAAACGCGCGAAAACGCACCGCAAGGCGAGGATCCCGGACAGCGTCGCATTCCAGACGAAGCCCGCAATCGCGCTCGACCAGATCCGAGCCGCTCAAGCGGCCGGAGTTGCGCCCGGCGTGGTGTTGGCCGACGCCGGCTATGGCGCGGACGGCGCA
>NZ_JBBNAN010000008.1:0-2273 GCF_037994405.1 Phyllobacterium sp. | reverse complement strand
ATACTCGTGCCAGCGCCTCCCGGCGTGTAGGGATAGATCTTCATCGTCTTCTTGATGTTCTCGACCGTCGGCTTCGGATCGTTGTCTTCAAGGTAACCGCGAGATGCATAGATGATCCGGTTTGTCTTCGACCGCGCTACGTAGAAACCACCCTCCGGAACCGGGCCGTCATAGCCCGGTGGCAGGAGCAGATATCTTCCGCCTTCGCCGCGATCGGGACCGGGGAACCCGACGTCGATGATCCATTGAAACCACATGTCGTTGATGGTGCCGACCCCCTTCGGCGGCTGTTCAACCACCATCGGGCCCTTCGTCAGATCCACTATACTGAAGTAATAGACGGTATCGGCGTTCGCCGTGAGGAACAGCGATTTCGAATCCATCAGCTCGGGGTAAATGGTGACCGTATTGTCCTCAGCGCCAATGCTGAGAAGGCCTTTGCGGATCGCATAAGCGGATGCACCGCCGTAACTGTTGAGGAAAGCGTCAAGGCCGCGGGTGAAATCCAGCGTGTCGTACACCTTCTCGGCGGTTTCGGCGCTTGGCGCGCCATCTTTAAACTCCAGTGGGCCGATGCGCGTGTCCACCTTGTCAGGCGTGACGAGGATTGGCGGAATTTCGGCCGTTTGGGCGGTGGCTATGCTCCCGCCGTCGAGAGCGGTTGCGGCGATGATAATTGCCAGCACTGAGATTTTTTTTCGGATCGATGTCATGATATCCCCCTGATTTGAGCCAAGCTCTTGATTGTTGAAACGGACAGTCCCCGTCATTTCGGAAACAGGAATGTTATGGCGAGGCGTCCACCAAAGCCGTCAGGGCCGTTGTCTGGGCTTTCCGCCCAATAGCGGACACCGGCGGTCAACTGAATTGGCTCTTGTTGATCTTCACGAGCTTTGCGATCGTGAAATTGATGGGAACAGACCATTCTTCGGATTCCCAATTATAGGTGCTCTCGGTGTTCAACGCGAAGGTCCATGCATCCTTGGTCGTGTAAGAAATGAAAGGCTGCAGGAACGTCGAGTTAACATCCTGACGATCGTCATCACCCGCGAACGACCAGATGTGGTTTGCCAGAGCCCCGTAGGTCCAAGGTCCGGACTGCTTAAGGACCACAGCGGTTGGGCCTGCGCCCCACTTCTCGCCGCCAAGGAGGTCGTCAGTGGCGGTTGGCAGAAGGAAGGCAGGCCCCACGCCCCAGATAATGCCCGATGCGGTTGGTTTCTTCGGCGAGAAGAACAAGCTTTGGGTTGTATCCCCCAGACCGAATTGATCGCCGGATGGCCCTGCAATGTCACTCTGCCAGACGATTGGAACAATGGTTCGTGAGATCACATTCCAGTCCTCGTTCAATGTGAAGGGGATCACCGGTTGAACGTTGATGGTGTATTTGCTGCCATCGTCTGGGCCATAGCCGCCATCATAGTTACCCTGGAATGGCACGCTGATGAGCGACGCAATAGGATTGGAGAGCTTCTTCGCTAGATCTTCCGCGTTCTCCTGGGCCTGCGCGGAAGCAGCTATTCCCGCAAGCGCCGCCAATGAAATCAGATACCGTATGAGAGAAGCACCCATATTTGACCCTCCGCTTAGGTCCGTGCAGACTTCCTCGGCCGCCCCCCCTGCGGCTCGCTTGCATCTCCAGATGGATGTTGGCCGAAAATATCGAGTCTTCGTAAGTACGTTACTGTAACTTACGGTAGGAGTGCGAACATGAGGAATGCCTGCTGAGCGGTTTGGGTCAGCGAGAGCGGAAACCCGTTGCCACCTGGGTTTCGGTGCCGATGTGGGATAACGCAAAAACCGGTTTCAGATTGAATCAGATTGGGTGGTAGTCTCGAATTCACTGCCCTTCGCGCGCAATTTCCGCCTGAGTCAGATCAGGACTATTCTCATTAAAACGCTCCCAGCCTTTCTCGCGATACATCGCACAGCGGCCATCGACATCGACATCGACATCGACAGGGCGATTTTGATTTACGATGGACCTGGCAACGTCCACCTTGTCGTCGATCACACGGGCGGAAACCAAGATACTGCCTCTCCGGACCCCTTCTGCGTAAACTTTACCGTATCTTGATCCATCCCGGCGGTTGTCAGAGCTCAACGAGCCAGCCAGCGGCCACTACCGGACCAACACCCCCGGGATCGCCAGCATGCCCAATCCAGCCAAAAGGCCTCCCGCCTACAACCGCTCAGCTCCTGTGGCCGCACCTTCCCGGCTTCCTTCACGGTCATAAAAAACTCCTGTCTCGATTCAGGCGACCGGATCATCC
>NZ_JBBNAN010000007.1:0-15701 GCF_037994405.1 Phyllobacterium sp. | reverse complement strand
GCCATGATCCTCTCCACCTTTCTCACCGCAAGCAGACACTTGGGGTGACGCTATTGTCACGCCTTGAAAGACCTGACATCGATCATGATTCTAGCACGTCCGGCGTGCAAGTACGTAACGGTAACACGGCCACCCCGATCTGAGACTGGTTTCGTCCAGCGGCACCCGATGGTACCAAACCATATAGGCAACGGAACGCCGGGTGCGAGTACGTCATTCGGATTTGAATATAGTATTCGCATGAAAGGACTAAGGTGTGATATCTTGGACCTAAATTTACCCTGAGGTGCATTTTGACACTGACCGTTGCGAGGGGCCCTTCATTAACGGAGCAGGTTGGCGGCCATCTTTGTGGCCGAATTGAGCGTGGGACCGTGGGATGTGGCGAACCACTTAACCGGGCTGACGCTGGCATTCGTTATCAGTAAGGACAGGTAGGCAAAGCACTTCATTGAGGCAGAAAAGCTGGAGGAGAGGGCAGCCCGTTTACTGGCGGATTAACGATAACACGATCGGCATGGGAGGGCCGGATCATGGGAGTGAATCAGGATTTTCTTGTCCATGATGATCTGCGCTTCACGTCGTTCTTTCCGGATGGCGCGACGCTCGAGCAGATTGCAACGGGTTTCATCTGGGCGGAGGGGCCCGTATGGCTCAATGATACCCAGGAATTGCGCTTTTCCGACATTCCCAACAACAGGATGATGAGTTGGTCGCAGAAAAGCGGGCTTAGCATCTTCCGGCAGCCCTCCCAGCGTACCAATGGCAACACCCTGGACCGTACCGGCGCGATGGTTTCCTGCGAGCATGGGGGCCGTTGCATCAGCCGAACCGGAACAGACGGCAGTTACGAGGTGCTTGCTACGCACTGGAAGGGCAAACGCCTGAATTCGCCCAATGACGTGGTCGTCAAATCCGATGGTTCAATCTGGTTCACCGACCCACCCTACGGCATCATCTCCGACCACGAAGGCATTCGCGCTGAAACTGAGATCGGTGCCAACAATGTCTACCGGATCGATCCTGAGACGCGTCAGGTTGACGTCGTCGCCGATGATTTCGACAGGCCGAATGGACTGGCCTTTTCACCCGACGAATCCGTGCTTTATGTCGCAGATTCTGGTCGTGCGCGCGGCTTTGGCTTTGGCTTTGATGACCGCCGCCCGCATCACGTCCGCGCACTTGAGGTGATTGACGGGCGCAAGCTCGGCAAAAGCCAGGTGATCGCTGAAATCGACATGATTCCTGACGGACTGCGCGTCGATACAGAGGGCCTGCTTTGGATATCCGCGGAGGACGGCGTCCACTGCTACACGCCTTCCGGGATGAGGCTCGGCAGGATTCTCGTGCCGGAAGTCGTTGCCAACCTGACGTTTGGAGGCCCGCAGAGATCGCGCCTTTTCATAAGCGCGACGAGCTCAATCTACGCACTCGATACCGCACGGCGGGGTGCGCAGGTCCCGTAAGACTGCAAGAAGCCATAATAATCAAACAAGGAGGAGGAACCTAAAATGCATACGATACTCAAAGGCATGATGGCAGCTGCGGCTGTGAGTCTGGTAATGACTGTCTCCGCATTTGCTGCAGGGCCACAAATCGTGAAAGGGCCGAGTAAGGATGCGGAGTGCTTCAAGCCACTGACGCCGGAAACGAAGTATTTCCAGTGGCCGAAGAAGGAGGGTCCATACCGCGTTGCCCTTGCCAATGGCTTCATCGGCAATACCTGGCGCATCCAGATGATCCAGACCGCGAAGGCCTATGCTGCCCTGCCTGAGGTGAAGGCCAAGCTTAAGGAATTCAAGGTGGTTTCAACCGGGGACGACGTCGCGGCACAGATTGCTGCTGTCGATAATTTCATCAACTCCGGCTACGACGCCATTGTGGTCAATGCGCAAAACCCGACCGCATTCAAACCCGTTATCAAGCGCGCGAATGCTGCGGGTGTCATTCTGGTGGCCTTTGACAACACGCTCGACACCGATGAGGCAATTAATGTGAATGTGGATCAGAAAGGCCTCGGCGAATTGTGGGGCAACTGGCTGGTCAAGAATATTCCCGACAAAAAGGGCAAGCTGCTTGAGGTTCGCGGTGTGACAGGAACTTCGGTTGATCGGGACCGCCACGAAGGTATCCAGGAGGTCCTGAAAAAATCGGGTGGAAAATGGGAAACCGTGGAAGTCGTCGGCCGCTGGGACGATGGCACTGCCCAGAAGGTTGTGGCTGACGCGATCGCCGTTCACAAGCATTTCGATGGTGTATCGGTGCAAGGTGGTTCAACCGGGACGGTCCGCGCCATGATCGACGCCAAGCATCCTTTTGTGCCAGTTGGGGGTGAAACGGAAAATGGATTCCGCAAGCTCTGTGCGGAGTATTCCAAGGATGGACTGAAATGCACCTCCGCCGGTACGGGGCCTGCCCAGGTTGCCGTTGCCATTAAGACTGCAATCGCCGCGCTTGAGGGAGAGGTGGTCCCGCAGTCAATTACGCTCCCTTTGTCGATTGTAGAGGATCCGAATTTCAAGGACGGTGACAGCTATTACTCGAAGGAGACCGATAACTTCTTCGTCGGAAATTCCTTCCCAACCTGCGGGATCAATTTCAGCGCGCAGGAAATTATGGGCCAAACGAAGGCTGATCAGTAAATGGTCTTGCCCGGGGCGAAAATATTCGCCTCGGGCGTCAACTTTGGGAGTCCTCGTCTTGGATGCTGCACCAATTCTGGAAATGAGACACATTTCGAAACGCTATGGCGGCGTCGCTGCGCTCAACGACGTGGACTTTGTGGCCTATCCAGGTGAGATCCATGCGGTTCTTGGCGAGAATGGCGCGGGAAAATCGACATTGATCAAGATCGCCGCGGGGGTCACGGACCCGAGCGACGGTGAACTGTTTGTCGAAGGTAAACGGGTCAATTTTCGCAATCCCACCGAGGCGATGGCTGCAGGCGTTGTCTGCGTATTCCAGGAATTGTCGCTTCTGCCTGATTTGACCGTGGCCGATAACCTTTCGATTGTCTCGCCGCCGCGCCGAGCGGGATTGATCAACAGCCGCGCACAGCGCAAGCGGGCACGCGAGCTTTTGGCGATGATAGGGTGCGAGGACATTCATCCCCTTGAACTCGTACGCAACCTTCCGCTCTCCCGGCGCCAGATGGTCGAGATCGCCAAGGCTTTGGCGAAGCGCCCGAAGCTTCTCATTCTGGACGAGGCGACCTCGGCACTGACGGCCGCCGATGTCGAACGCGTCTATGCAATCATCCGCCGGCTGCGTTCCGAGGGCGTCGGCATTCTTTACGTTTCGCATCGGATGCATGAAATCGAGGCTCTTGCCGACTGCGCTACCGTATTTCGCAATGGGCGGCGGATTGAGACGTTCCGGAAAGGGGAGCGATCGGTGGGCGCGATCGTCCAGATGATGATTGGTCGCGAACTGAACCACCACTACCCCGAAAAGCCGGTGCCAAACCCTGCATCGCCAGTCGCGCTATCGGCGAGAAACCTGACTTGGGGTCAGCAACTGAGGGATATTTCTCTCGACGTCCGGAAGGGTGAAATCGTTGGGCTGGGCGGGCTTGATGGTCAAGGGCAACGGTCTTTGTTGTTTGCCCTCTTCGGAGTGTTGAAGGGTGTTTCAGGAACTGTCGAAGTTTTGGGTCGGCCACTTCGGCTATCCGGGCCCCGTTCCGCGATGCGAGCAGCGCTGCCAATGGCCTTGATCCCTGAAGACCGAAAGACGGAGGGGCTGATGTTGCCCATGAACGTCCGCGACAACATCAGCCTCGCGTCGCTGTCCCGGTTTCAGAAAGGATTGAGATTCGACAGACACAGCGAACACGCCGCTGTCGAAAGAATTATAGAAGGCCTGAATATCAAGATCGCTGATTTGGCTGCAGCCGTTTCTACCCTGTCGGGCGGCAATCAGCAGAAGGTCGTACTGGGCAAATGGCTGATGACAGGTCCCGGGGTCATCCTGCTCAATGATCCGACGCGCGGTATTGATGTCGGCACCAAACAGGAAGTCTATCGGCTGTTGCGAGATCTCGCCGACGATGGGGTGGCAGTCCTCTTCTACTCGACCGATTACGCCGAACTGATCGGCTGCTGTGATAGGGTCCTTGTTATGTATGACGGCGGTATTGCACGTGAACTGGCCGGCGAGGCTCTCAACGAGCGGATGATGATCGAGACTGCGCTGAACGTCGACGGCAAGGGGCAGGCGGCATGAACGATATCCGACACCGCATTTCTCACAATGGTGGACTGCTTGCTGCGGTCGCCCTTTTCGTCGTCATGTTCACTATCTACGTCAGCAACCATCCGGCTGGACTTACTGCGGCGGTTGCCGCGACCGCCGCGAACAAGGCCGTTCTGCTGGCCCTTGTTGCTATGGCTCAAACATTGCCGGTGTTGACGCGCGGCCTCGACCTGTCCGTAGGCATGGTGTTCATTCTCACCAATTGCATGGCCTCTGCGATTGTGGTGGGCACGATCGGCGAGGGCTTCCTTGGCATCGTTGCGGTGCTGGCGACGGGTGCATTGGCAGGATTTCTCAATGGCGCGATTGTCGTTTGGGGCAGACTTCAGCCAATCATCACAACGTTGGCGACCGGTGCCATCTATTATGGAATAGCGCTCTATATTCGTCCTGGTCCCGGCGGCGACGTCCAATCGGACATCGCTGATTATGCGACCGGCCAACTGTTCGGCGTCGTTCCTATGGCGCTCATTATTCTTCTTGGCGTCGTCGTATTCATTTGGCTGCCCTACCGGAATTCGATCCTGGGGCGCGCCGCCTATGCTGTCGGATCGAATGAGCAGGCGGCCTATATGTCCGGGGTTCCCGTGCAGCGGGCTAAACTCCTGGCCTACACGTTGGCTGGTTTCCTTGCTGCACTGGGCGGCCTGATGCTTACCTTCAACACCTATTCCGGCGAGGCTTCAGCACCCATAGCGGGAACCTACACGCTTAACTCCATCGCAGCGGTGGTGATCGGCGGAACGTCGCTCTTCGGCGGCTGGGGTTCGGCCATCGGCTCGATTTTCGGTGCTTTCGTGCTCCGCACGATCGAGGATTTGCTGTTTGTCTTCAATCTTGATCCGCTCTGGCAGCCCTTGTTTCAGGGCGTTGTCCTGCTTGCCGCCGTCAGTCTCGGAGCGCTTCGTGTCTTGCGCATTCGAAATCGCCTGGAACTCTTCGCATGAACGACCCAAAGCTCGAGGCCAGCACAATTCCTGTCCTTCGTTTTTCCCTGGACCGATCGGTGTTGATTGCGTTCGGCTGCATCATCCTCATGCTCCTTGGTGGAGCGCTCTATTCCCGTGAATTCCTGTCGCCGGAATATCTGCTGCAACAACTGCAGATAAGCGCCTTCCTCGGCATTATCGCGTCAGGCGCAATGATGGTTATCCTGATCGGGCATATCGATCTTTCGATCCCCTGGACGGTGACGCTTGGCGCCATGATGGCAACGGCCGTGGCCGGATGGTATGGCAGTATGGGTAATCTTGTCGCCATTCCGGTTGGTGTGCTCTGCGGTGCACTGGTGGGGTTGCTGAACGGATTGGGCGTTGCCTATCTACGGTTACCGTCGATGATCTTCACGCTTGGCATGAATGCAGTCGTGCAAGGACTGATGGTATTGCATACGGGCGGATTCGCACCGCAGGACCACGCCACTGATGCGATGCATTTTCTGGCTGTCGGCAGGCCGGTATTCGGTATCCCGAATGCGCTGTTCATCTGGATCATCGTTGGAGCGTTCATAACGTTCCTTCTGACCCGCACAGCGTTTGGCCGGCGTGTATATGCGGTTGGTAACCGGGAGACTGCTGCCTATCTCTCTGGTGTCAACACCAATGCTGTAATCATATGGTGTTTTGTGCTGTCGGGCGCTGCAGCAGCTTTTGCCGGCGTCCTTTTGGCCGGTTATTCAACCAAGGCCTATCAGGCGATGGGCGATCCTTATTTGCTGCCAGCAATTGCTGCGGTCGTGCTTGGGGGCACTAATATTCTTGGCGGGCGCGGCAATTATCTAGGCACGATCGCCGGCGTCATCCTCATCACGCTACTGCAGTCGATCCTCGCGGTCATGCAAATGCCGGAAGCCGGGCGGCAGGTGATATACGGCGTCGTCATCCTCGCCATGCTACTCGCCTATGGACGAAGCGAAGTCGATCGAAAATAGGCCAATAGGCGGTGGGCCAGTTCCACTTTTTAGGGCAGTGGCCTTAGAACGCTGACAGCTGCACGATCGAGATGCCGTAAAAGATATAGGCACCGATAGCCGCCGTGATTGCGATAACAATCAACATTGCCCCATCTGTTAGCTCAAACATTTCAACCCCCTTTTTTTGTTTTTCGCCATTGTAGCAAATTGCAATGCATTTGGATGCCTACCAACGCGGGCTAATCATGCTGGGTTAGTTGACGGATTACTGACGGCACTGTTGGTTCCAGCAGGTGCTAGTTTGATTGATCCAGTGCACGTGGTGGTGGTTGGCCGGGCCGATCTATCCCGTTCAGCGGAAACACTGCCATCAGTCCGGGCAATAGGAGCGTAATGAAAGGCCTAAGGCGTAGACGGGGCCGCGACCGCCGGCATGGGAGCATTGTTTGGTGCCGGCTCCTCCTTACCGAGCAACGCCAGAGCTCCCAACAGGGCGAACAGGATCAGAAACGCCGCAACCATTACGCATTGGTGTATCATCGTGTATCTCCGCTCTTACTATAACCGGCATAGGCGCGAAGGGTTACCCATCATTTAAATTTTAAGGATTTAGAGCCGTCCCACACCTTGAGGGCATGCAGAAGGGTGGTTGTGATGAGGCCTATAGGGGCGAGATGCAATAAATGTTGGGAACCGCGAATGATGTTCCTCGTTTCTGAAGATGCGTGCATTGCCTTTTCATCGCGTGACAATCATGACGCAGGCCGCTGGGCGAATATTGAACGTTGCTTCAGTTGAAGAAGCGACGGAAGTCCTTCTGCAGCACTGGCCGGCCGAGGGTAAGGGCAAAAAATACAAGGCTGCCCGCCAAGCCTGTCTTGACGCACTGGAAGGGAGAGAAACCGCAAGGCATGCAAGATCGGCTTTCATCGCTGCTGCAAAGGAAGCCGATATTTACGTCAAAGAGCGCACTCCTACGCCGGCCAATCCTTAACTGCGCGCCTTTCGTGCGGGGCTCATAATGTGCCCATCGGCGGCGAGCGATATTGCTTGGCCAATTGAAAGCTCGGAACAAGCGCGTGAAATTGCGTCACGTTACCGCCGCCGGCGGCTCCGAACGTGTTACCGCCTTGTGCAGGTGCACCATCATCGCAGCGGCGAACAAGGGCGTGAGCAGGTTGAGGATCGGGACTGCCATGAAGGCGGCAATGATCAGGCCGGCCAGGAACACCGTCGTTGAATGCCTGGAGCGCAGGGCCTTTGCCTCGATTTCAGGTCGAAAACGCATGGCGGCGAACTCGAAGAACTCGCGCCCGAGCAGATAGCCATTGACGATGAAGAAGGCGATGATGTTGACGCCGGGGATCAAGAGCAACAACAGCGCGACGATGTTGCCGGCAATGACAACGCCCATGAATTTGATCGAGAGAACGAACGAGCGGAATGCGGGCAGCGGTCTGCCCTTCGGATCGAGCGGATAGTCTTCCTTTTCCACCAGTTCGGCAACATCGTCGAGAAAGAGGCCTGCCACGATCGCCGTGACTGGCGCAATTAGCAACGCCAGCCCGAGGGCAAGCCCTAAACTGGCAAGAATCCCTGCAATGAAGCCAATCCATCCCGTCCATGAAGGAAGGTCCGGCATCATCTGGTCGACAAATGGCCAGGCGAGTGTTTCGAACAATTCGCGCAGGCCGAACCATACGCCGATGAGCAGCAAAATGGTCAATCCAAGCGATTTCCATAGGACGGTGCGGAATTCCGGACGAAACAGATGACTGGCCGCAGCGCGGGCGCTTTCAAAGATCATTTACAAGCTCGCTTTCCAAGGACCCCGAGTGCCCGACATAGGAGCGCCTCCGCGCAGGGACAAGGCGGTGCACGAAAGAAGGGGTGGTCAATCGACCACTTACGCGCTAGAGCAAGGGCAAACAACCGCCAACAGCTACGGCCAATTCAATCCCGGAGTTTTCATGTCCAGTTTTGACGTGCTCTGCATCGGCAATGCCATTGTCGACATCATTGCCCGCACCGATGACGATTTCATCATCAAGAACGGTATCATCAAGAATGCAATGAATCTGATTGATGCCGATCGTGCGGAGTTTCTCTACGAGCGCATGGGACCGGCGATCGAAGCTTCGGGCGGAAGTGCCGGCAACACGGCAGCAGGCGTCGCCAGTCTTGGCGGACGCGCGGCCTATTTCGGCAAAGTGGCGGACGATCAGCTCGGCCACGTGTTTACCCATGACATTCGTGCCCAGGGCGTTGCGTTCGACACGCGGGTTCTCGCTTCGCCGCCACCCACCGCTCGCTCGATGATCTTCGTGACGCCCGATGGTGAGCGCTCGATGAATACCTATCTTGGTGCTTGCGTCGAGCTTGGACCCGAAGACGTGGAAAGCTCCAAGGTTTCCGAAGCCAAGGTGACCTATTTCGAAGGTTATCTTTGGGATCCGCCGCGCGCCAAGGAGGCAATCCGTCTATCGGCGAAGATCGCGCATGAACACAAGCGCGAAGTGTCGATGACCCTGTCCGACCCTTTCTGCGTCGACCGCTACCGCGATGAATTCCTCGACCTGATGCGCTCAGGCACGGTCGATATCGTTTTTGCCAATGAAGCCGAGTTGAAATCGCTCTACCAGACGCATGATTTCGAAAAGGGTCTTGAACTGATCCGCAAGGATTGCAGGCTGGCGGTGGTCACCCGTTCGGAAAAGGGTTCGGTCGTCGTATCGAACGATGAAACAGTTGCGGTGCCGGCGATCGAGATTGCCGAACTGGTCGACACGACCGGAGCGGGCGATCTCTACGCGGCTGGCTTCCTCTTCGGCTACACGAATGGTCGCACGCTCACCGATTGTGCGCGGCTCGGTTCGCTGACTGCAGGTCTGGTCATTCAGCAGATTGGCCCGCGCCCCCAGCTCAACCTGAAGCTTGCCGCTGAGCAGGCGGGCCTACTTTGACCTTATATAGCCCTCGCGCTTGAGTTCCTCGGGTGTTCGGCCGGGCTTGTGATAGGTTGGCAGTGCCCAGCCGAAATAAAGCGCGCCGCCGCGTACCACAAAGGCGGCGAGCGCAGCGGCAATCGCCGACAGTTCCAGTTCAAAAGACAGAGCATGAAGGATTATGTAGGCGACCGACCCGGCAAGGGCGGCCGTCACGTAGATTTCGCGCCGCATCAGCACCGATGGCTCTCCGGAAATGATGTCTCGCAGGATACCGCCGAACGTTGCTGTCATGATACCGGTAACGACCGCAATGCTCCAATCAAAGCCGAGCGCCAGGCTTTTTGCGGCCCCGATGACGCTATAGGCGGCAAGACCGATGGCATCGAGCCATAGGAGAACGCGATAACGCGATTCGAGCAGATTGGCGGAGAAATAGACAAGGACCGCAGCGCCGGCGCAGACCAGCAGATTGCCGGGATCCTTGACCCAGAATACCGGGACGCCAAGGATCAGATCGCGCAGCGTACCGCCGCCAATGCCGGTGACGGCCGCCAGGAAGATGAAGGCGATGATGTCAAGCTGGCGACGCGATGCCGCCAACGCACCTGTTGCGGCAAAGACGAATATCCCGGCATAGTTGAACAGCTGAATCATGGTCATCGGCAGTTCCCCTTGCGCCGTTATCGGCACACGATAGAGCATGATCCGTCAAAATGAAAAGAGCCGCATTCCGGCAACGAAATGCGGCTCTCAAACGCAATAGGGCAAATCAGATCAGGCGTCTTTTTCCGCCTGCGGATTGATCGGGCCGGGTTCCGGCTGGTCTTCGCCTGCCGCCTGTTTGGGGCCGCCCTTCGAAACGCCGACCAGTGCCGGACGCAACATGCGGTCGCCAATGACAAAGCCTGCCTGGGCAACCTGCAGCACGGTGTTGTGCGGCATGTCGGCATTCGGAATCTCGAACATCGCCTGGTGGAAGTTCGGATCAAACTTCTGGCCCAGAGGTTCGATCTTCTTGACGCCGTGGCGTTCCATCGCTGTCATCATGGCGCGTTCGGTCATCTCGACGCCTTCAACAAGGCTTTTCAGTCCCGTATCGCCATTGGTGAGTGCCTCGGCCGGGATGGCTTCAAGCGCGCGCTGCAGATTGTCGGAAACGGAGAGCATGTCGCGGGCGAAATTGGCGACGGAATAGGCGCGAGCATCATGGACATCGCGGGCTGTGCGCTTGCGCAGATTTTCCATGTCGGCAGCGAGCCTGAGCAGTTGGTCCTTCAGGTCACCATTCTCGGCACGCAGCTTGTCGAGTTCGGCCCAGTTATTGGCCTGTGCCTCGATTTCGTCGTCCTTGGCCATCGCATATTCTTCGGCCTTGCGTGATTTCAGAAAATCATCGGCAGCGCGCTTCAGCGCATCGCGATCGCGCGGATTCTTCAAGTCACGCTGGTCGAGATCGGGTGTGTCGTGATTTTTCTTGTCTTCAGCCATGTATCCTGTCCGTTCATTATTCGTAAGTTGCGCTGGATATCGAGCTTTAGCCCATAAAAATCAAGTGCAAATGACTATCGGAGCAGGCGCGATACAAGTTGTGCCGTGTAATCGACCATGGGCACGATGCGCGCATAGTTGAGCCGCGTCGGACCAATGACACCGAGCGCGCCAATCACCCGCTGGTCCGAATCGCGATAAGGGGCGATGACCAGCGACGAGCCCGAGAGCGAAAACAGCTTGTTTTCCGAACCGATGAAAATACGCACGCCCGGTCCTGCCTCGGCCAGATCGAGCAGCTGCAGCGTCCCTTCCTTGGTTTCGAGATCATCAAACAGGTGGCGTAGGCGCTCCAGGTCGGCTTCGGCATTGACCGATTCAAGCAGATTGCCGCGTCCGCGAACGATCAGCCGCGCCGGCTGGCCGCCTCCGGCACCACCCCATATGGCAAGGCCCTGTTCGACCAGGTGTTGCGACAGGGCGTCGAGCGCCTGTTGCGTTTCCTCCTTCAGCCGGGCGATTTCCTGCCGCGCCTCGGTGATGGTACGGCCCTGAATATGCGCGTTGAGGAAATTCGATGCCTCGATCAACTGCGATGGCGTAACGCCGACGGGCAGATCAATAACGCGATTTTCGATATCGCCGCTCTGGGTGACGAGTACGGCCAAAGCCTTCGTCGGCTCGAGGCGCACGAATTCGATATGCTTGAGCGCACCCTCCGCCTTTGCGGCGAGAACGAGACCCGCGCCACGCGACATACCAGACAGAATCTGGCTCGCCTGTGTCAGGACGCTTTCCGGAGAATGGGTTTCGCCAGCGGCCCGCACCTGCGCCTCGATCGAATTGCGTTCGGCCGAAGAGAGATCGCCAACTTCCATGAAGGCATCGACGAAGAAGCGCAGGCCAAGCTGCGTCGGCAGGCGTCCCGCCGAGATATGTGGGGCATAGACGAGACCGAGATGTTCAAGATCGCTCATCACATTGCGGATAGTCGCGGGGGAGAGCGAGACAGGCAGGATGCGCGAAAGATTGCGCGATCCGACCGGCTCGCCGTCACCCAGATAGCTCTCGACGATCCGCCGGAAAATATCGCGCGATCGCTGGTCAAGCGATTGCAATGTTTCCGGAACCACGGGCTTGTTCATCGTGCCTCATACATTGTCTCTGCGACTGGCAGCATAGCTCTAGATATAAGCATTGTCCTGCCATTCATCAAAGCCTTTGCTTCGCATGCCCTTTGCTCTAAAAGGCCGGACCAGCATATTTTTCAAAGAGGTCTTTCAATGCGTCCTTCCAAACGAGCCCCCGATGAAATGCGCGCCATTTCTTTTGAACGCGCCGTTTCCAAACATGCCGAGGGCTCGTGCCTGGTCAAATTCGGCGACACCCACGTGCTGTGCACTGCCAGTCTTGAGGAAAAAGTGCCCGGCTGGATGCGCAATACCGGCAAAGGCTGGGTGACGGCGGAATATGGGATGCTGCCCCGCTCGACCGGCGATCGTATGCGCCGCGAGGCGTCCTCTGGCAAGCAAGGCGGCCGTACGTTGGAAATTCAGCGTTTGATTGCCCGTTCGCTGCGCGCGGTGGTCGACCTGCAGGCTTTGGGCGAAGTCCAGATCACTGTCGATTGCGATGTCATCCAGGCCGATGGCGGCACCCGTACCGCAGCGATCACCGGTGGCTGGGTTGCACTTCACGAATGCCTGCGCTGGATGGAAACGCGCCAGATGCTCAAGGTGGAGAAGGTCCTGAAGGACCATGTCGCTGCCATTTCCTGCGGCATTTCCGACGGCACGCCGGTCATCGATCTCGACTATCAGGAGGATTCGACAGCCCAGACTGACGCCAATTTCGTCATGACGGGCAAGGGTGGTATCGTTGAAGTGCAGGGAACGGCCGAAGGCGAGCCCTTCTCCGAAGAGGAACTGCTTGCGCTGATGGGCCTTGCCCGCAACGGGATCACGCGGCTGGTTTCCCTGCAGAAAATGGCCGTCAGCTAGAAGACGAGAACCATGCAGCCTTCCGGAATATTGGAAACCGCGCTTTATGTTACCGATGTCGAGGCAGCGGCACAGTTTTATGGCGGCTTGCTCGGGCTAGAGGTGATCCTGCGTGCGGGCGATGAATCGGTGTTCTTCCGCTGCGGGTCTGGTGTGCTTATCCTGTTCAATGCGAATAAGCTGAAGGACCGGCCCAAAGGCGGGTTGCCGATACCCTCGCATGGTGCAACAGGCCCGGGTCACGTGTGTTTTAGCGCGACCCGCGATGAAATCGCCAGCTGGAAATCCCATCTGGAGGTGCATGGTGTCGCCATTGAAAGTGAATTCGATTGGCCGAATGGTGCACATTCGCTGTATTTCCGCGATCCGTCGGGAAACTCGATTGAATTTGCGGAACCAAAACTATGGAATTTGCAATGAAAACACTCGAAAAGGGCAAGCTGCTCGTTGCCAGTCATAACCAGGGCAAGATCAATGAAATGATCGATTTGCTCGGACCTTTCGGCTTCGAAGTGGTGTCGGCTGGCGATCTCGGTCTGCCTGAACCGGACGAGACCGGTACGACCTTCGAGGAAAACGCCTACATCAAGGCTTTCGCCGCCGCCAAGGCGACAGGTCTTGTGGCGCTTTCCGATGATTCAGGCCTTTGCGTCGATGCCTTGGGCGGCAATCCCGGTGTCTATACGGCCAACTGGGCCGAACTGCCGGACGGCAAGCGTGACTTCGCCCACGGCATGCAGAAGGTCGAGAAGGCGCTGCAGGAAAAGGGCGCAAATGCCCCCGAAGATCGTAGCGGACGTTTCGTTTCGGTCATCTGCCTGGCCTGGCCCGACGGCGAAGCCAATTATTATCGCGGCGAGGTGGAAGGCGAGATCGTCTGGCCCCCGCGCGGTACGGCGGGTTTCGGCTACGATCCGGTATTCAAGCCCCAAGGCTATGACACCACCTTCGGCGAGATGACCGCACAACAGAAGCATGGCTGGAAGCCAGGTGATAGCGATGCGCTGTCGCATCGCGCCCGAGCCTTTCAGCGCCTTGCCAAAGATTGTCTGGACGCCGGATGAATCACCCCGACAAAGGCGAGACCGGCTTCGGCGTCTATGTCCATTGGCCATTCTGTATGACCAAATGCCCTTATTGCGACTTCAATTCCCATGTCCGGCATCAGCCGGTTGACCAGCCGCGCTTTGCAGCCGCTTTTGCGCGTGAAATGGCAACGATGCGCGAGCGCACTGGCCGGCGCACGGTTTCCAGCATTTTCCTCGGCGGTGGCACGCCGTCGCTGATGCAATCTGAGACGGTTGCGTCGATCCTCAATGAAATTGCCCGTAACTGGCACGTGCCGGATGATATCGAGATTACGCTGGAGGCCAATCCGACCAGCGTAGAAGCGGACCGCTTTCGCGGCTATCGCGCCGCCGGCGTCAACCGCGTTTCGCTTGGCGTGCAGGCGCTCAACGATCCCGACCTGCGCCGGCTTGGCCGTATGCACAGCGTCGACGAAGCACTGGTGGCGATCAAACTGGCCAGGGAGATTTTCCCGCGGCTTTCCTTCGACCTGATCTATGCGCGCCCCGATCAAAGCATAGGGGCCTGGCGTGAGGAACTCGCCAAGGCTATTTCCTATGCAGCCGACCATCTGTCGCTTTATCAACTGACGATCGAAGAGGGCACGCCGTTCTACAATCTGTGGAAAGCCGGCAAACTGATAACGCCCGACGGTGATCATGCGGCGGCGCTTTATGCGCAAACCCAGGATGTGACCGCACAGCACGGCCTTCCAGCCTATGAGATTTCCAATCATGCCGTGCCCGGCGCGGAGTCGCAGCATAATCTCGTCTACTGGCGCTATGGCGAATATGTCGGCGTCGGTCCGGGAGCTCATGGGCGTTTCATCGAAAATGGCACGCGCGCCGTGACCATCACCGAGCGCCACC
The DNA here is from genome assembly GCF_037994405.1 of Phyllobacterium sp. Taxonomy (GTDB): domain Bacteria; phylum Pseudomonadota; class Alphaproteobacteria; order Rhizobiales; family Rhizobiaceae; genus Phyllobacterium. The sequence goes on along the minus strand of NZ_JBBNAN010000007.1, from coordinate 1,162 downwards.
CCGAAACCTGGGTGCAAAAAGTCGAGTCCGGCGGCCATGGCGTGGTCGAGGAGGAGTCTCTTACCCATGACCAGGAGGGTGATGAATTCCTGCTGATGGGATTGCGCCTGGTCGAAGGTATCGATCTTGCCCGCTACGAGCGGCTGACCGGCCATAGCGTCAAGGAAAAGCGCGTGGTTTCCTTGGCTGAACAGGGCCTCATCGAATATATCGGCAATAGCCGTATTCGCACGACACCGGAAGGGGCTATCGTGCTGAATGCGGTCATCGCCGATCTGGCAGCGTGAGGAAAAGTCTTGTCTGGAGCGGATGCCCCAAAATCTGCCGATAAAGAGCGGGACTATCAGATCGGGACCGCGTCGTTCCGCGCCCGTCCGCTGGAGCCTGCCCTCTATATCGTGGCAACACCCATCGGCAACCTTGGCGACATGACGATCCGCGGTATCGAGACGTTGGCGGCGGCGGACATCATCGCCTGCGAGGATACGCGGGTGAGCCGCGTCCTGTTCGATCGCTACGGTATTTCGCGTCGTCCCTATGCCTATCACGAACACAATGCCGATCAGGCAGGTCCAAAGCTCATCGAGGCGCTGCTTGCCGGCAAGAGCGTCGCATTGGTATCCGATGCGGGCACGCCGCTTGTTTCCGACCCGGGAGGGCGCCTGGTCCCGGAAGCCAAAGCCGCGGGCATTCGGGTCGTACCGATCCCCGGCGCGTCATCGGTTCTGGCGGCACTGACCGCGTCCGGTTTGTTCAAGGATGCATTTTATTTTGCCGGCTTTCTATCATCGAAACAGGGGCAGCGCCGGGCAAAGCTCGAATCGCTGAAGACCCTCGACGCCGCGCTGGTCTTCTTTGAATCGCCCAACCGGGCGGCGACAACGCTGGCCGATATGGTCAAGGTCTTCGGATCCGAGCGCCAGGCTTCGCTATGCCGCGAACTCACGAAGACCTATGAGACAATAACCACCCTGCCGCTGAAAGATCTCGCTGCGGAATTCGGCGGCGAAGATCGTATCCGCGGCGAGGTGGTGCTGGTCATTGGCCCGCCGCACGCGGATGAGAATGTGCCGCGCTCCAACGACGATATTGATGCATTGTTGCGCGCGCTGATCCTCGAAATGCCCCCGGCCAAGGCGGCCGGCGAAGCCGCGCGCATGAC
>NZ_JBBNAN010000006.1:0-24297 GCF_037994405.1 Phyllobacterium sp. | reverse complement strand
TTGCAAAGGAAGTCCTGCCGAACCGGACGCCAAACCATGCGACGGTCCCCGGCTCCTCATTGACCAGCGGCAGTCCCGCACGGAGAAATGCAGCGACCTCCTCCTCTTTTCCGGGCCTTGCTTCAAGCGGCACATAAAGGGCGAATTTGACCATGATCATTCCTCCTTGAAAGTTGGATTTCATGTTCGAAAGACACACGGCAGCATCGATTGACTGAATACTACGCTCGTTCTGCAACGGTACAATTTCCGCTAGCATGCACCTTTTTGGCGGAACAGGGAACAGTCTGACTCGCAGTCACGTTCTCCACCCACTTTCGACGGTTCGGCGCGCGCTCGCGCTTCTCGCTGAGGACCTCCGTGCTGCCGAAACCGGTCTTATGCGGCTACTCGAAAGAGGCCATTGCATAGCCAATTTCAACGACACAAATGCCCTGGCCAATCGCATTAGAGTTGCTTCAGCCAAATGGTGGATCCTCCCTGTCTAATTTGATAATGCGAAGGCAGATTCCGCATTGCGGTAAGTGGTGCGCCGGACTGCATAATTAATTTCGATTTGCCGCGGCTTCGGAAATGCGCTTAGCTTTTTTCATATCGCCAGCCTGCGGGAACGGCGACCTACAATTCTGATGTGTTCTCGCCCGAACAGATGGGAGCGTGTCATGAGCTTTTTAGATCGAGACCGACGAATATTTACGACCACGGACTGGGAGATCATGCAGCGTGCTCACAATAAGGCGTCGCTGCTGCTGGATCGGTGTCCGAAGACAGATCTCCGCTGCAACGAACTTGCACGTGTCATCATGGTGATGTTCGAAAGCGGCATTCGCGATGAAGATGATCTGGCGGCAATGGCCGCAAATCGCGAGCTCAATTTTCTCGCAGTGCGAGGACATTTCCAGAAACCATTCCCGTTCGGAAATACCGGAAGGGTGGCGCGCCCGCCGCTGACCGAGCATTAGAGGATGGAAGATGACAATGCCGCCAATACCGTGAAGCGCCTCAGGCCATGTGCTCTTCTTTTTCCTCCAGCAATCGATGAGATCGATGTGAAGAATTGCCAATCGTTCCATGTTCTCGTCATTGGAGAGCGCAGCAAGGTGCTTTGTCAAAAAACCGCCGGTTGGCCAGGCCGGTCAGATAATCGTGCTTGGCGGCATACTCGATCTGGGCGGTGCTTGCTTCAAGCGCGAGAGTCCTTGCCTCCGCAATCGCCTTCTGGTGCGAAAGGTCGCGAGTCAACAAGACATCCTCCATCACGTCGCATTCTGCCCTATTGAACGTTCCTAAGGCACCATCCTGATAATAATGTGCTCTTGATCTGAGGTGGCGGACATCTCCATTCGGCAGGACTATTTTGAATTCGCAAAAGTAGTCACCCTTGCGTTGAATAGCTTCCTCAAAGTCCTGTTCCGCCCTCACGCGATCGTCGGGATGTATGGCATCGACACATTGCGCAGCCATGGCTTTCCTTTCCGTCGTATCGGAAGCGTCAGCCGGTGCATCTGCAGAGACCAGAGCACCTTCAAACGGATTTCGGTTCTCCGCCCCGCGCGAATTAATGCATCAACATGCAAGAAGCTTCACCCAGCTGTTGCGACTTGTTCAACGTCGCGTGGAGCGAACCATTCAATGCAACCAGAAGTATTTAAGATGCATCAAGCATATTCATAATTATTGGCCGCCGCTCACGGTTTGTTCATCCGTTTGGGCAAATCTGCTGTCGTCAAATCCTGGGGGTAGCGGGTATGAAAACGATGAAAGTGGTGGCAGCAACGATTGCCGTACTTCTGGCGCTGGTCGGGGCGGTCAGGGCAGATGAACTGAAGTTGAGGATCGCGACAGAAGGCGCTTATCCGCCGTTCAATTCTCTCGATGCCTCCGGCAATCTCGTCGGATTCGATGTCGATATCGCCAAGGCGCTTTGCTTGGAGATGAAAGCCACCTGCTCGTTCATCGCAGTTCCCTGGGATGACATCATCAACAGGCTTGAAAAGGACGAGTATGACCTCATCGTCGCCAGCATGTCCTTTACCGAGGAACGGGCCAGGAGGATGGAATATTCGGCGTCCTACTACCGTTCGCACTCGGCATTCGCCGGTGACCCAAGCCGATTTAACGACATATCTCCAGCGGCATTGAAGGGTTTTCGCATCGCGGCTGGCAGCAACACAATTCAATCGGAATATCTGCAGAAGACTTACCCCGATAGCAAGATTGCTCTGACGAAAGATGAGCCCGAAGCCCAGAGACTGCTGCAAGCGGGAGAGGTGGATCTGGTCCTTGCGGATTCCATCGATTTGATGACTTTCCTGCAATCGCCGGAAAACTCGAAGTTCGACTATGTGGGCGATCCAGTAACCAACGGTTTCCTCAAGAGTTCGGCACACATAACCGCCCATAAGGGCAACACCGAACTGATCAAGAAAGTCAATGATGCGCTCGATCAGCTTCGCCTCAACGGTACTTATGATCGCATCAACAACGCCTATTTTCCTTTCAGCATTTACTAGACCGGTTCAGGCATGAGCATACAGAAAAAAGGCATTCAGATCTCAATGGCGGCCGCTGGAAGGCTTCTCGTCGGATTTGTGCTTTTTTATGCAATCATCGCTGCGGGTTTTTCCATCGTCTTCCTGCGCAAGATCGAGAATGATGCTCGCTACACCCAGGAACAGCAACTACCGCTGGTGCTGAGCCAGAACCGCAATGCGATCAAGGTTGAACGTCTGGCCTCGCTCGCCCGATCGATCTATCTCGCCAAGGACCGGGAACTCGAGCGGCAGCTCCAGCTGCAGACCCATGTCCTCGCACAGAGTTTCACGCTCGATGAGAATGATGAGCTTGCCAAGGGCGTTCAGGACGTAGGTGCCCATGTCAAAAAGATCGTCGCGATCAGGGAACAAATACGCAGGATGGACGCGGGTTCCGGCATTGGTCCGGACCCGGCGATAAGGGCCGAACTCGAAAAGCAGGCCCTGGAGACTTATCAGAATGCGATGCGCACGACCGACAAGCTGAGCCAGGCCATCATCAGCGATGCAGCCGTTCTCGCCTACGGTATGTCCGGAGATATTCAACGAACAGCGAAAATGATCCAGATCGCCTGGGTCATCATCCTGACCCTGCCGGTGGTAACGGCGGTAGGCGCAATCTACGTTGTGGCACGACACATCATCAGCCCCATCAACTCGGCCATCGAAGGTCTTCAATCGATTGATCGTCACGAAAAGCGGGCATTCAAGCTTCGCCGCCCGCTGTTCCGCGAGTTGTCGACGATCTATGAGGCGATCGAGGCTTATGGGCGTGTATCGAGTGACCTCCTGCGGACGAATTCAATTCTCCAGGCCTTGTCGGAAGAGGACGGTTTGACCACCCTCGCCAACCGGAGGAGCTTCGAAAAGCGGCTCGGCGACGAGTTCACCAATGCTTTGCAGCGCGGGACGGACCTTGCAATCCTTATGGTGGATCTTGATCATTTCAAATCCATCAATGATCAGTATGGCCATCAGATGGGCGACACATGCCTGAAGATGACGGCGAATGTTCTGCGCAGCGTCTGTGCTGACCGCGAATGCCATGCGGCCCGCTATGGCGGTGAGGAGTTTTCGATTGTCTTTCCGGACTGCGATCTGGACAATGCAATCATCGAGGCGGAGAAAATCAGACTGTCCCTCAGCAGCCTGATCATCAAAACAAGCTATGATAAAGTCGTTCGCATCACCGCAAGCGTGGGCGTCGCCACAATCAAGAGCGCCAAATTCGAGACGTCAGCCCAGCTGCTCGAAAATGCTGACAGGGCTCTTTATCTGGCCAAACACAGCGGACGAAATATCGTCAAATCCCTTCCTTCATCCGGCCGGACGGATTTGAAATCCATAACCGCCTAAGCTCATGTAAGATGGGCATGTACGGCACAATCACGGGGGGATGATGTCATGCCAACACTCTATTCGATCAAGCCGGCATTTCAAAGCCTGCTGCGTCCCCTCGTCGGCCGCCTTGTCGCTATTGGCGCAACGGCCAACCAGGTGACTATCGCTGCAACGGTTCTATCCGTTCTTGCCGGGGTGTTGATTGCACTCTTTCCCGGAAATACCCCCCTCTTCTGGATATTGCCCATAGTGTTGTTTGTGCGGATGGCATTGAATGCGATTGACGGAATGATGGCGCGGGAGTTCGGCCAGGCGTCGAAACTCGGCGCTTATCTGAACGAGATCGGCGATGTGATATCCGATGTGGCGCTCATCCTGCCCTTTCTGCGGGTTGCACCATTTTCTGCACCGGGTGTGGTCGCATTCGCCATTGCCGCGCTGTTGGTCGAATATGCCGGTGTGCTCGGTGTGATGACAGGTGGCGGCCGCGCCTATGACGGTCCGTTCGGCAAAAGCGACCGTGCGCTTGCTCTTGGTATCATCGCGGCGCTGATCGGCAGTGGCGTCATTCTGCCGGCCTGGTTCGGCTGGGTTTTTCCGCTCATGGCAGCGCTATCGATTTATACCATGGTCAACCGCATCCGCGCCGGCCTTCGGCGTGCCAATTCGACGAATTCCTGAACTCGTTTATTCCGCCTGGAGCATATAATGCCTGCTCAATCCTATCCTGATCTTGCAATGGCCTGCACCGCGGAAGAGAAGGCTTTTTGCACCCATGATGGGACCGAACTCTTCTACCGCAAATGGCCCGCAAGGTCCGGCAAGGCGAAAGGCGCCATTGTGCTGCTGCATCGCGGACACGAACATGGCGGCCGTGTCGCCCATCTGGTCGAGGAACTCGGCCTTCCTGACTTCGCCTTCTACGCGTGGGACGCGCGTGGTCACGGCCGCTCGCCCGGAGTGCGCGGCTTTTCGCCCTCATTCGCTGCATCGGTGCGCGATCTCGACTGTTTTGTGCAACATATCAGCACTTCTGACGGATATCCCGTTGAGGATATGGCCGTTATTGCCCAGTCGGTCGGCGCTGTGCTGGCTGCGACCTGGGTGCATGACTACGCGCCGCCAATCCGCGCATTGGTGCTCGCATCGCCTGCCTTCAGCGTCAAACTCTACGTCCCTTTCGCTCGCGAGGGTATTTGGCTCTGGCAAAAGCTGAAGGGGCGGTTCTTCGTCAATTCCTATGTGAAAGCCAGATTTCTCACGCATGATCCGGAGCGGATCGCTTCCTTCGAAAGTGACCCGCTGATCACGCGTCCGATTGCCTCCAACATTCTGCTCGATCTCTACGACACCGCCGAGCGCATCGTCGACGACGCGCGGGCGATCATCGTCCCAACACAACTGCTGATCTCAGGCAACGACTGGGTCGTACGGCATGCGCCGCAACACCGCTTCTATGAAAATCTGGCCCATCCCTTGAAACAGCGGCATATTTTGAAAGGCTTCTTCCACGACACGCTGGGCGAAAAGGATCGCGCCATTGCCGTTGCACACGCTCGTCGCTTCATCGCCGATCGCTTTGCTGTAGAACCAGCGCCCCTTGATGTGACCAACGCCGACGAGACCGGCTTCACCCGCGATGAGTCAGACCGGCTCTCCTCACCATATGACCTTCTTTCGTTGAAGGGCCTTTACTGGGCTACGTACCGTGCTTCCATCCGATTCAGCGCGCTGTTTTCGAAAGGGCTGAAGACCGGCGTCAAGACCGGTTTCGATTCGGGTTCCACGCTCGACTATGTCTATGAGAACGAACCGCGCGGATTCGGGCCGGGCGGCAGGCTCATCGACCGCCGGTTCCTCGACGCCATAGGCTGGCGCGGAATCCGCCAGCGCAAGCTGCATATGGAGGAACTGATCGGCCTTGCACTTGCCCGCTTGCAAGATGCAGGCCGCTCAACGCACATGCTCGATATTGCCGCCGGTCATGGCCGGTATGTTCTAGATGCCATCGAGAAATCCGGCATCAAACCCGACAGCGTCCGTCTTCAGGACTATTCGCCGATCAACGTTGAAGCGGGAAGCAAGCTGATCGCTGAGCGGGGGCTGAAGGAAACCGCGAACTTTCACCAGGCCGATGCGTTCGATGGTGGCAGGCTCGCAGGCACGGTTCCATCGCCGGACCTGGCAATTGTCTCCGGCCTCTACGAGCTTTTCCCCGACAACAACCTGATCGAGCGCTCGCTTGGTGGTCTTGCAAAAGCGATGCAATCCGGCAGCCTCCTCTTATATACCAACCAGCCATGGCACCCTCAGCTGGAAATGATCGCGCGGGCGCTTACCTCGCATCGCGGTGGTCAGGCCTGGGTGATGCGACGTCGGACGCAGGCTGAGATGGACCAGCTGGTTGCCGCCGCAGGCTTCAAAAAGATCGATCAGCGTATCGATCAATGGGGTATCTTCACCGTTTCGATCGCAGAACGCCAATGACAGCAAGGAGCATTGCGCCCATCGGCGAATGGCGCTTCGATAAAGCCGTGGCAAAGCGCGCCATGCTATGTCTGCTCCTCCTCGCGCCGCTGTTCTACATCACCTATGGTGCAGCCAACTGGATCGCCTCGCAGCGCAGCAATGTTGCGAACATCACGTTCGCCTGGGAACATGGCATCCCCTTCATCGCGTGGACGATCTTTCCCTATTGGTCGATCAATCTGTTCTACGGCCTCTCACTGTTCTTAAACGACACAGCTGCCGACGTGGATCGGCTGGCGAAGCGCTACCTGACGGCGCAAGTCATTGCTGTCAGCTGCTTCATCCTCTTCCCGCTGACCTTCATCTTCCAGAAGCCGCCGACAAGCGGTGCATCCGGCTTTCTGTTCGATCTGCTGGGTGGCTTTGACAAACCTTTCAACCAGGCACCATCGCTGCACATCGCCCTGCTCGTCATCATCTGGACGCACTGGCGCCGGCGCCTCTCCGGCGTCATCCTGTGGGTCTGGCACGTCTGGTGCACGCTGATTGGCCTCTCCGTTCTGACCACGTATCAGCACCATTTCATTGACATCCCGACAGGTATGCTCCTCGGCCTCTTCGCCTTGTGGCTTTTTCCAGCCGATGCACCATCGCCACTGGCCACGTTCCGGCTGACCAGCAACGCAAGAGCCCGAACGATCGGCTTTCGTTACGCGATGGGTAGCCTGGCCTTTCTCCTGTTGATGCTTGCCGGGACCGGCTCCTCGGCGGCGTCCCTGTTCCTTCTCTGGCCGTCGCTGGCCCTCGCCATTGTTGCCGCCAGCTATTTCGGTTCTGGCGCCGATGTATTTCAGAAGGCTGCGGATGGTACGTTCTCCTTTGCCAGCCGATGGCTCCTCGCGCCCTACCGGCTCGGCGCCCTCGCCAACAGCTACCTGTGGACACGGAAGCTTGTCCCTTCCGTTCTCATTTGCCGCGGTGTCCATCTAGGGCGCCTGCCGAGGCGGTGGGAACAATCCTCCTTTGCCACGGTGATCGACCTGACCAGCGAATTGGCAAAACCATCTGATGTCGGGACGGACTGGCAATCATTTCCAACCCTCGACCTGCTTCCGGTATCCCGCACCGATCTTGAAAAGGCATCAGAAGCAATCGAATATGCCCGCCGTAAAGGGCCGGTCCTTGTCTGCTGCGCACTTGGCTTTCAGCGCAGCGCGGCCGCTGTTGGTGTCTGGCTTTTGCGCCACGGCTACGCAAAAAATGCTGCAGAGGCAATTGACCTGATTGAAGCCAAAGGCAGACGCATCCATCTGACAGAAGAGATGATTACCTTGGGGGAGGAAGGGGTGCACCATGGATGAAGATGCTGCAACATTCGCTGCCCGCCTGAAGCATCGGGCACATACTTATGGTTTCCTGACCTGCCTGCTGCTGGTTGCCTCATCGATCGTCGGTGACGCGGGCGGAAAACTGTTCAGCTGGCTCTGGCCGCTCATGATTGTTGGTGGGCTGATTACACTTTTTCTCGCCGTCTATCTCCGCTTCGATGCCGCGCTCTTTCATTTCATCGCCTCGCATGAGGATGAGACCGCCGGCTGCCGCGCCGCGGACGACCTGCTCGAACGCATGCATTTGCGCAAATGCCCGAAAGTGACGCGGCCGCTTCATGCGCGCATGGCGGGAACCAACCGCCGGCTGACGAGACTGCACCTTGCTTTTGCGTCTTTTCTTGCTCTATTCGCTGCAGTCACGGCCTATGGCTTGTGGACTGCCTAGAGTCCGTCTGGGGGGACGAAATGAACGCAAAACCACTACTGCGGCGCACCGCTGCCATGGCGCTTGCCGGGATGGCGCGGGCCATCACCGGCGTGCGCCCGATCTGGCAAGGCTGTGCGCCGTCAGGGCCGCAGCGCATCTATTTCGCCAACCATGCCAGCCATGGTGATTTCATCCTGTTGTCCTCATGCCTGCCGCCCGAAGAACGCGAGCGTACCCGTGCCGTCGCCGGAGCCGACTACTGGCGCAAGAACAGGATCCGGCATGTCCTCGCCCGCGATCTGCTCAACACCGTGCTTGTCGAACGAAACTGGGTGGAGCGCACCGAAGATCCGATGGTCATCATGCTGGACGCCCTGAAAGAAGGCCATTCCCTGATCATCTTTCCCGAAGGCACGCGTAACATGACCGAGGAGCCGCTTCTGCGCTTCCGCTCCGGTCTCTACAATCTCGCCTTCGCCTGTCCGGATGTGGAACTCGTTCCCTGCTGGATCGAGAACATGTCGCGTGTGCTGCCGAAAGGTGCATTCCTGCCTGTGCCGCTAATCTGCCGCGTCATCTTCGGTAAGCCCGTCGTCCTCGAACCCGGCGAAGACCGCCACGCCTTTCTGCACAGGTCGCGGCAGGCACTGCTCGACCTCAACCCGGAACATTTGAGGGCGCTCAATCATGGCTGAAACGGTCTGGCTGTTCCTCGGCCTTCTCGGCGTTCTGACTGTCGCCAGCGCCATCGCGACCGCACTGGGCTGGAAGAGCACGCGCAAGGGTGACGCGCTCCCTTCGACACTCGCCAATCTGAATTCGCGCATCAAGGCGTGGTGGATCATGATTGCCGCCATCTCCATTGCCTTCCTGTTCGGCAAGGGGGGTGTGATCCTGCTGTTCGCCTTCGTCTCGTTCGCCGCGCTGCGCGAATATGTGACGCTGACCCACACCAGGCGGGGCGATCACTGGATCCTGCTCGGCATGTTTCTGGTCGTTATCCCGGTGCAATATTACCTGCTCTGGATCGACTGGTACGGGCTCTACTCGATCTTCATCCCGGTCTATTGCTTCCTCGCCATGCCAGCGCTGACCGCGATTTCGGGCGATACGTCCCGGTTCCTCGAACGCGTCAGCGAGCAGCAATGGGGCATCATGCTCTCGGTCTATTGCATCAGCCATGTACCGGCTCTGCTGACGCTGCCTGTGACGGGCTTCGAGGGCAAGGGCTTGCTGCTCATCGCCTTCCTCATTGCCACGGTGCAGGGCAGCGACGTTCTGCAATATGTGTTCGGCAAGCTCTTCGGCAAGCACAAGGTGGCGCCGAAAATATCACCCTCCAAGACCTGGGAAGGCCTGATCGGCGGTATCATCAGCGCCTCGTTGCTCGGCGTTGCACTTTCCTGGCTGACGCCTTTTACGCTGCTGCAAGCCGGGCTGATGGCCGGGCTTGCCTGCATCATGGGGTTCTTCGGTGGGCTCGTCGCCTCGGCGATCAAACGCGATCGCGGCGTCAAGGACTGGGGTCATATGATCGAGGGTCACGGCGGCATGCTCGACCGGGCGGACAGCCTCGTCTTCGCCGCCCCGATCTTCTTTCATATGGTCCGCTATTTCTGGACCTAGAGCAGTTCCGCTCTGGCAAGATCGCGTAATAGATGGCTTGCGCCATAGGTCCATGGAGCACACTCGGTCGAAAGCCGGACGCGGTTCGACAGCGTGCCCAATGATGGCGTCGAGATGGAAACGACATCGCCAAGCCTGTGGGTGAAACCCTGGCCCGGACCATCGCGATCCTTGACCGGTGCAAACATGGTGCCGAGAAAGAGCACGAGCCCGTCCGGATACTGATGATGCCGCCCGATCGTTGCCTCGACCAGCGATTCCGGTGTTCGCGAGATCTTCGCCATGTTGGAACGACCGTCGAGCACAAAGCCGTCCTGACCCTCGACGCGCATGCTCAGCTCAGCCGCCTTCACCGTCTCGATGGTGAAATCGCTGTCAAACAGCCGAATGAAAGGCCCAACCGAGCCGGACGCATTATTGTCCTTGGCCTTGCCGAGCAGCAGTGCCGAGCGTCCTTCGACGTCGCGAAGGTTGACATCGTTGCCGAGCGTTGCGCCGACGATGCGTCCCGCACTTGAAACCACAAGCACGATTTCCGGCTCCGGATTGTTCCAGCTCGAAATCGGGTGCAGCCCGACATCGGCGCCGAAACCGACCGTCGACATCGGTTGACCCTTGGTGAAGATTTCCGCATCGGGTCCGATACCGACTTCCAGATACTGGCTCCAGACGCCGCGGGCGATGAGCGCTTGCTTGACTTGCATGGCAGAGGGGGAGCCGGGCACAATCTTTGAAAGATCCGCGCCTATAAGCTTCAAAACATCCTCGCGTAGCGAGTCCGCCCTGGCCTTGTCGCCCTTGGCCTGCTCCTCGATGACCCGCTCCAGCAATGACGCGACGAAGGTGACGCCCGACGCCTTCACCGCCTGCAGATCGATCGGCGAAAGCAATGCCGGGAGGGCCGGATCGAATTTATCGGTCCAGCTATTGGCAACAATTTCATCAACATCGCCAAGCTTCGTCCCAGTTGCACCGGCCACATAGGCAGCCGGGCTTTCGCGTTCGGCAATATCGCGCACCGTCGGCGCAGTCTTGCTCGTGATATCGAACACCGCGCCGTCCCGGACCGTAACGATCCTCGGATAGGCATGGCCGGGAATCCTTGCCCTTCCGACGAGAACACCAGAATTGGGGACGATCGTGTTTGGCATGGTTCAGGTTCCTGACTGTAGCGGTTCAGACTGAAGGGAAACGAAGGTTTTGCGGACCGCATTTATGCGGCAGAGCATCCGGCCAATCAAGACCAGGGGTTGCATTCTCTGACCGCGCATCTCCCCCTGACACGACGTGGTCAGGAGACCAGTCCGATTCTTTCGCAAGTGCCTTGCCATCTCATGCAAACACGGAGCTAGATCGGCAAAGCTGAACACAAGGACCTTTCATGACTCCGGCAGCAGGATATCGACTTGGACTGGTCCTTGTAACGGCTTCTGCCGTGGCCTGGAGCCTCGCCGGGCTGTTCACAAGGGTCATTCCCCTTGACAACTGGACGATCCTTGCCTGGCGGGGCGTCTTCGGCTCGCTGGGAATAGCTGCCGTGATGACCCTGACCGAAAAGGACCCGCTATGGAAAAGCTTCTCGGGCATTGGCCGTCCGGGTTGGCTCTTTGTCGCTGTGTCTGCTCTTGGGATGGTGTTTTTCATCACGGCGCTGAAAGAGACGACTGTTGCCCATGTCGCCGTCATATATGCGACAATCCCTTTCGTCGCGGCCGTCCTAGGCTGGCTCGTGATGGGAGAGAGATCGACCATCGGCGCAATCCTTGCCAGCGCAGCCGCCATGATCGGCGTCGTCATCATGGTTGGCCTTGGCGCAGAAGGCACCCTTTTTGGGGACTTGCTCGCCTTTGGCATGACCCTGTGCATGGCGGTGCTCATGGTCATCGTCAGGCGCGCCCCTGATATTTCGGTCATGCCTGCCGCCTGTCTTTCGGCTCTGGTCAGTTCACTTGTCTGCTGGCCCTTGGGCGATCCCCTCGCCGTATCGGCGCATGATCTCCTGCTCATCGCCTTGTTCGGCATCCTGGTTTCAGCTGTCGGCCTTGCCCTTTTCACCCTCGGAGCCAAACGTTTGCCGGCGATCGAAACAGCCCTGATCGGTTCCCTCGATGCGCCACTGGCACCCTTCTGGGTCTGGCTCGTATTCGATGAAGTGCCGAGCAAGAGCACGGTCCTCGGTGGCTCGATTGTCTTTGCCGCGGTGATTGCCCATGTCGTCATCGGGGCGTCGAACAAGGCCAAGGATCATCGATTGATGCAGGAAAAGGGCCTGTCCTGAATACTTCGGCCCGGCGCCAGGATTGCGGAAGAACTTGCATTGTCATTGCATGAGCGCGAATGTATGCCGACGACCGGTCGAAACTGCAGGTCACGCAAGGCACATGAACAAGATCGAACTGGACAAACAAGCCCGCGACAATTCGCGGGAGATTGCCGATGCCAATCCGGCCAGGCTTGGTACACGGCTGAAACTGGCGCGGCAGACACGCGGCCTCACGCTCAAAGCACTCTCCGAAGCGGCGAACTGCTCGGAAAGCCTCTTGTCCAAGATAGAAAATGGCAAGGCATCGCCTTCCCTCCCCATGCTGCATCGCCTCGTCCAGGTGCTGGAAACCAATATTGGCTGGATGTTCGAAGAATCCGATGGTGAGGAAGGCATCGTATTTCGCGCAGGAACAAGGCCGCTGATCGCGCTTGACCCGTTGCGGCGCGGCGAGGGTATCTCCCTGGAGCGGATCATCCCCTATTCGCAGGGACATTTGCTCCAGTGCAATATCCACCACATCGAGAAGGACGGCGCCAGCGCCGGCCCGATCCAGCATGCCGGCGAAGAGGTAGGTTATGTGCTGGCCGGCGAAGTCGAGCTCATCGTCGGCGAACGCCAGTTCCAGTTGGCAGCGGGCGATTCCTTTGTTTTCAATTCGGATCTGCCCCATCACTACCGTAATATCGGCGCCGAGCGTGCGAGCATTTTCTGGGTTAACACGCCGCCGACATTCTGAACCGGGAACCATCCGGTAACTGATTTTTCTAGCGAATTTCGATCGATGGATTTCATTCTTCAAATTACTTGACATACATTCAAGTCTCTTGAATGATGCCTCTGCGTTCAGTTTTACGTGGGCCTTAACATGGGCCGATTTAATCAGAAAAAAGGGGAATCGGAATGCATCTTACCAAGCTACTCTCCGGCTGTGCTGCAGCCATCGCCATCACACTTGCCGTCGGCTCGTCCGCCTTCGCTGATACATTCGCGCTCGTGACGATCAACCAGCAAGCGCTGTTCTTCAACCAGATTAATGAGGGCGCCCAGAAGGCCGCTGATGCTGCCGGGGCGAAACTCGTTATCTTCAACGCCAACAATGTTCCAAGCGCCCAGAACGACGCCGTGGAAAACTACATCACCCAGAAGGTTGACGGCATCATTCTCGTCGCCATCGATGTGAATGGTGTCAAGCCCGCCATTACCGCGGCGAAGGCCGCCGGAATTCCGGTCATCGCCATCGATGCACAGATTCCCGATGGTGATAATGTTGCGTTCGTCGGCGTCAACAACACGAAGGCTGGCGAAGACATCGGCAAGTTCTATGCCGATTATGTCAAAGCCAATATGAGCGGCACCGCCAAGATCGGCGTGATCGGCGCCCTCAATTCCTTTATCCAGAACCAGCGCCTGGACGGATTTAAGAAGGCGGTCGCGGACAGCGGCCAGAAAATCACCTTCCTCGATACGGTCGACGGCCAGAACGTCCAGGATGTTGCCCTGACCGCCGCCGAAAACCTGATGACCGCCAATCCGGATATGACGACGCTCTACGCGACGGGCGAGCCCGCGCTGGTCGGCGCCGTTTCGGCTGTTACGAGCCAGGGCCGTACCGGCGACGTCAAGGTCTTCGGATGGGACCTGACCAAGCAGGCTGTTGAAGGCATCGATGCCGGCTGGGTCACGGCCGTCGTGCAGCAGGATCCTGCCGGCGAAGGCAAGGCCGCCGTCGAAGCGTTGACCACGCTCAAGAAGGGTGGAAAAGTCGAGCCAATCATCAATGTGCCGGTAACAATCGTTACCAAGGAAAACGTCGATCAGTTCCGCGGCATGTTCAAATAGAACATGGCCAGCGTGGGCGCGGCCGCACATGCCGCGCCCCCTTGAACAGGGGGAAGCCCCCTCCCGAGACCATTTCAACCATTGGTATTGCGATGACCAACATTGACAGCGAAACATACCGGGTCCGTATGACCGGCATATCCAAGCGGTACAATACGATCCAGACGCTCGACGACGTCTCGCTGAGCCTCAAGCCCGGCGAAGTACTCGGCCTCGTCGGCGACAACGGCGCCGGCAAATCGACCCTGAGCAAGGTGCTCTCCGGAGCGGTCATACCGGATAAAGGCACGATCGAGATCGACGGCAAGGTCGTTACCTTTTCCTCGCCCGCCGATGCGCGGTCGGAACATGTGGAGATGGTCTATCAGGATCTCTCCCTGTGTGACACCGTCGACGTGGCCGGCAACATATTCCTCGGGCGCGAACCAAGGCGTAAGGTTATGGGCGTGCCGTTTCTCGACAAGAAGCGCATGCATGACGAAGCCCGAACCATGCTCGACCGCCTCGGCATCGTCATCGCCGACACACGGCTCAAGGTCGAAAACCTTTCCGGCGGTCAGCGCCAGTCCATCGCTATCGGTCGCGCTGCATCCTTCGAACCATCCGTCCTCATCATGGACGAACCGACAGCCGCCCTTGCAGTTGCCGAGGTCGAAGCGGTCCTTGACCTTATCCGCGCCGTCAGTGCGCGCGGCGTCAGCGTCATCCTCATCACCCACCGCCTGCAGGATCTGTTCCTTGTCTGCGACCGCATCCAGGTCATGTATGAGGGTCGCAATGTCGCCGAACGGCGGATCGAGGACACCAGCATCGAGGATGTGGTCAATCTCATCGTCGGGCGAAAATTCCAGGCCCGTTCGGCCCGTCAGGACAATGGAGCACGCCCATGAGTAAATCATCGACTTCCGGTGACAGTGCCGCGCTTCACCCCGTCGCCGCCCAATCGCGGGTGCGGGAAAGCACCCTGCGTGACCGCTTCATGGCCAATGGCAGCGTTGTTTCCATTGCGATCTTCTTTCTGGTGGTGTGCCTGCTGTTCTCGGTTATCACCGACGCGTTTCTGACGGCGCCAAACCTTCTCAACATCGTCCGGCAATCGGCTCCGCTCCTCATCGTTGCTGCCGCCATGACCTTCGTCATCACCACCGGTGGCATCGACCTCTCGGTCGGTTCCGTGCTGGCACTGGTTGCCACACTGTCGGCTGTCACGCTACAAGCCGGCCTGCCCTGGCCATTGGTCATCGTCGCCATGCTGCTGCTGGGCGCTACCGTCGGTGCGATCCAAGGTTTCTTCATCGCCTATGAGCGCATCCCGGCCTTCATCGTCACCCTTGCCGGCCTGTCGGTCATCCGTGGCATCGCCCTCCTCATCACCGGCGGTTATTCCATTCCGGTCGAAGCGACGAGCCCCTTCACGGTCATTGGCCGCGCCTGGTTCCTCGGCGTGCCCGTGCCAGCGCTGATCGCACTGGTGGTGCTGGTTGTTGCATACCTCGCGTTCAACGAGACACGGTTCGGCCGTTACGTCACCGGCATTGGTGCCAATGCTGAAGCAGTACGCCGCGCTGGCGTGGATACCCGTCTGACGACCTTGATGGTCTATGTCCTCTCCAGCACTGCCGCTGCCGCCGCCGGCATCATTCTTGCCGCTCGTCTCGGCTCGGGTTCATCCAATGCCGGACAAGGCTTCGAGCTTGAGGTCATCGCTGCTGTCGTCTTGGGCGGAACGAGCTTGTTTGGCGGCCGGGGCACGCTCGTTGGCACCGTCCTCGGTGCCATGACCGTAGCGGTCATCGCCAACGGACTGATCCTCGCGCACATGTCGCCGTTCCTGACGCCGATTGTCACCGGCACGATTATCCTCATCGCGATCTGGCTGAACTTCCGCCTGTTTCGCGGTGCGATCCGGAGCCGCTGACCATGGGTCTCGACTTTGATAACGCCGCACGCGGCAGGGCACCTGTCGGCGTCAAATCCGGAACGGTCATGACGGTTCAGGGTCCGCTGCCGGTGGCAGAAATGGGTATTACCCTGATGCACGAGCACATCCTGCTCGATGGCGCGCGTACATGGAAATGCCCCTGCCATCCGGATGAACTCGCCATTGCCGAACAGCCGGTCTCGATCGAGATCATCGGCGAACTGCGCATGAACCCCTATGTCAACCGGGACAATGTTTCGCTCACCGACACCGATCTTGCCCTGAGCGAACTCAAGCGCTTTCAGATCCTCGGTGGTCATACGGTGGTCGATCCGACCAATTTCGGTATCGGCCGCGATCCCGCGAAGCTGCGACGCATCTCGCGCATGGCCAATCTAAAGATCGTCATGGGTTCGGGTTTCTATCTGCAGCACACACATCCCGAATGGCTGAAAAACATGGATGTCGACGCGGTCACTGAGTTTCTCGTCAATGATATCGGCGGCGGTGAGACACAGCCGGAGATCATGGCGGGTATTATTGGCGAAGTGGGCGTCAGCAAGGATTTCACGGCAGAGGAGCGCAAGTCCCTGCGTGCCTCCGCTCGTGCGTCCCGAATTACCGGCGTGCCCCTGTCGATCCACCTTCCCGGCTGGGAAAGACTGGCAAATGAAGTCCTCGACATTGTCGAAGAAGAAGGCGCCGACCTGAAGCACACGGTGCTCTGCCATATGAACCCCAGTCATGAGGATCTCGCTTATCAGGCCGGCCTCGCCCGGCGCGGCGCATTTCTCGAATATGACATGATCGGCATGGACTATTACTACGCTGATCAGGACGCGCAGTCGCCATCGGACGAACAGAATGCCCGCGCCATTCGCTCGCTCGTCGATATGGGCTATGGCGACCGCGTATTGTTGTCGCAGGATGTGTTCCTGAAGATGATGCTGACGCGTTTCGGCGGCTTCGGCTATGGCTATGTACTCAAGCATTTCGTGCCTCGGCTGAAGCGTCACGGCGTCGATGCGGAAACCATCGACCGCATGCTGACCGACAATCCCAGATCCGTATTTTGCACGGCGGCGTGATAGCCGCGCTCATAATTCTGAAGGAGTTTTCATGTCCAAACACAAGGTTCTACTCGCCGGCGAATCGTGGGTGTCCACCGCCACCCACATCAAGGGCTTCGACCAGTTCCCGACAGTCACCTACCATACCGGTGCCGATGAACTGCTCAAGGCGCTGAAGGACAGCGATTTCGACGTGAAATTCATGCCGGCGCATGAAGCGCAGCGCGATTTTCCCCAGACCATCGAAGCCCTGTCGGAATATGATGCGATCATCCTTTCCGATATCGGAGCCAACACCTTGCTCCTGCATCCCGACACCTGGATCCATTCGAAGACCACACCAAACCGCCTGCGTCTTTTGCGTGACTATGTCCGCAGCGGCGGTGCACTCTTGATGTTCGGCGGTTATTATAGCTTCCAGGGCATCAATGGCGGCGCGCGCTACCACAAGACCCCGGTCGAGGAAGTACTGCCCGTCTCCTGCCTGTCCGTTGATGATCGTGTCGAGGTCCCCGAAGGTTTCACCCCTGTCGTGGCCGGCGCTGCCAGCCATCCAATCCTGCAGGGTTTGGGCAAGGACTGGCCGGTGCTGCTCGGCTACAATGAGGTCACGGTAAAGGACGGCGCTGAAGTGCTGGCAACCGTCTCCACCGATTACGGTTCCCAGCCGCTGCTCGTCACGGGCACCTATGGCAAGGGCCGTACGCTGGCCTGGACCTCCGACGTCGGGCCGCACTGGCTGCCTTCGGATTTCATCGCGTGGAAGGGTTACAAGACGCTGTTCGAGCAGATGCTGGCCTGGTCGATTGCAAAGGACTGACTGATGCGCGTGCACGTAGCCGGCAATGTCTGCATTGATACCACCTTCTGCCTCGATCGATTTCCCGTCGCAGGCGAGACGCTCAATGCGTCCGCCTATTCAGACGGGCTTGGCGGCAAAGGTGCCAACCAGGCATTGGCGGCCGCGCGCACGGGGGTGACCGTGATGCTCTGGGCGGCAATCGGCAATGATGTCGACAGCGCCCGCATCCGTGCGATGTTGCATAATGAAGTCGATACCAGCCACCTCACCCGGCTCGACCTGCCGAGTGACCGCTCCACCATCGTGGTTGATGCGGCGGGTGAAAACTTCATCGTCAGCGGCGTATCCTGCGCAACCGCCTTTGATCCGCTGGCAATGACGGAAATGCAGGCATCTATCCATCCAGGCGATCTCTTCGTCGTGCAGGACAACCTCCGCCCGGCCGTAACCAATGACTGCCTTGAGGCAGCAAGGCGCAAAGGCGCCCGGACAATCTTCAATCCGAGCCCGCTTTCAGGTGGACAGGCCCCAGAGCTCGATCAGGTTGACTACGTTGTCGCCAATCGCGGCGAAGCCGCACAGATCACCGGATGTACCGACGCCGCGCTCGCCGCGGCTGCCATGCTTGATCGTGGCGCACGCTCGGCCATTGTAACACTTGGCAGCGAAGGCTGCCTTCTGCTGGAGAGGGGCACGACAAGTCCCTTGACCATCGCCGCCCCGCAGGTTTTTGCCGTGGACACGAGCGGTGCAGGCGACGTGTTCTGCGGTGTGTTTGGCGGATGCCTCGCCAGGGACCTCAGTCCGGTCACAGCTTTGCGCATTGCCGTCGCCGCGTCCGCCATTTCCGTGACACGTCCCGGAACGCTTCAATCCTGCCCCACCCCGGCCGAAATCGCGGCCCTCATTCAAGACATTGAAATGGAACCATCATGAGCGACACGTCAAAACCAATCGGCCAGAGCGCCGGTGATGCGATCCTTTCCATATTCGGGCGGACCAAGGTCGTGATCGGTGTCGTCCACCTTGCCCCTCTGCCTGGTGCGCCACGCTATAATGGCGAAGCCGTTGAAGACATCTACCAGCGCGGTCTCGATGATGCGCGCGCCTATCTTCATGGCGGCTGTGACGGCGTCATCATCGAAAATCATGGCGACGTACCCTTCGCCAAACCTGACGACATTGGCCATGAAACCGCATCACACATGGCCGTAGTCTCCGATCGCATTCGCCGCGAGCTCGGCCGCCCGATTGGCATTAATGTACTTGCCAATGCCGCGATTCCCGCACTGGCGATTGCCAGTGCCGCCGGTGCCGGCTTTGTGCGCGTCAATCAGTGGGCCAACGCCTATGTGGCCAATGAAGGCTTCATAGAAGGCGAGGCCGCCCGCGCCATGCGCTACCGGGCCCAGCTTCGGGCCAACGGTATCCGCATTTTTGCCGATGCGCATGTCAAGCACGGCGCCCATGCCATTGTTGCCGATCGCCCCGTCGAAGAACAAGTGAAGGACCTGGTCTTCTTCGATGCCGATGCGGTGATTGCCACCGGCCAACGTACAGGCCACGCCGCCGAGCTCGGCTATATAAAGATGATCAAGGAAGCCTCGGGCTTACCGACGCTTGTCGGC
Source organism: Phyllobacterium sp. (assembly GCF_037994405.1). GTDB lineage: Bacteria > Pseudomonadota > Alphaproteobacteria > Rhizobiales > Rhizobiaceae > Phyllobacterium. The sequence goes on along the minus strand of NZ_JBBNAN010000006.1, from coordinate 5,043 downwards.
AGCGGCGTCACCCCCGAGAACGCCAATGATATTCTAGGCATCGTCGACGGTGTGATCGTCGCTAGTTCGCTCAAATATGATGGCGTCTGGTGGAACCAGGTCGAGCCGGCGCGGGTGAGCGCCTTCATCGCCGGCCTGACGCGATGAATGCAACGGTTGCGATTAATGCGGGCCGGTTGCTTGGCAGGCTGGAGAGTTTCGCCCGGATTGGCGCAACGCCGGCCGGCGGCGTCAACCGCCAGGCCCTTTCACCGGAAGATCGGCGTGCCCGGGCGAAACTCGCGCAATTGGCTGCAGATCGCGGCTTTGCGGTGTTTCAGGACACAATGGCCAATCTGTTCATTCGCAGGGAGGGGCAGTCGGCCGACCATCCGCCATTCCTGATCGGCAGCCATCTCGACAGCCAACCGATGGGCGGACGTTTTGACGGCGCGCTGGGCACGCTTGCCGCCTTCGAGGTGCTGGAGTCATTGGACGACGCCGAGATCCAGACGCCTGTCGCTGTGGAAATGGTCGCCTGGACCAATGAGGAAGGCAGCCGTTTTTCTCCGGGCGCCATGGGCTCAATGGCTTTCGCCGCCGGCGCAATTCCAGCCGATTGGCTTAACGTGCAATCGACGGATGGCAAACTTTTCCAAGACGAACTGACCAAGACGCTCGACGCCCTGCCGCAAGCAATTAAGCGTCCGCTGGGCACGGCAGTGTCAGGTTATCTCGAACTGCATATCGAACAGGGTCCCTCGCTCGAGCGCGAGGACATACCGATCGGCATCGTCCATGGCATTCAAGGCACGCGCTGGCTCGAAGTTGTAATGACCGGACAAACGGCGCATGCCGGTACAACACAGCTATCGTTTCGCCGTGATCCGCTTGTTGGAGCGACCGAGGCAATGCAGACACTCTACGGTTCGATCATGCCGAATGACGAACAGGCGCGGCTGACTATAGGTCGCATTTCGGTCGAGCCGGCATCGATCAATGCCATTCCCGGTAAAGTGTCCTTCAGTGTCGACCTCCGCCATCCGCAAGCATCGGAGCTCGCCCGGCTGGAAGATCTTGTGCGGGCTGTTTGCGAGGAGAAGGCCTCGGCACTCGGTTGCCAAGCAATGGTCCGGCGCACTTTCGATATGCCTCCCGCGCAGTTCTCACCAACCCTGCTTCAGGCGGTCGAACATGCGGTATCCCGCCTCGGCGTTCCCTATAAGCCGATGCTCTCCGGCGCTTTTCACGATGCGCTGTTCCTTGCGCGTGTCACGGATGCTGCGATGATATTCGTGCCCTGCCGCGACGGCCTCAGTCACAACGAGGCGGAATACGTCAAACCCGAACACTCCGCACTGGGCGCACAAGTGTTACTGGAATCCACGCTGACGGCGCTCGGTGTGAGCTGAAACTACGATACGGCTTTCCGCCTGCGCGAGCCTTTGCATGAATCGCGGCGGCTGCCCAAAGGCGCGGAGAAAGGCGCGGCGCATCCGCTCGCGATCGCCAAAGCCGGCGTCGCGGGCGATGGTATCGATGGGTATGCGTCCGGACTCGATCATCAGCCGTGCAGCCTCGACACGCAGGTTCTCGATGGCCTTGGCGGGTGATTGCCCGGTTTCCGCGTGGAACGCCCGGCTGAATTGGCGCGCACTGAGATGCGCCACCTCCGCCAGCTGCTCGACCGACAATTCCTTGTGCAGGTTTTCCTTGGCATAGGCGAGCGTGGTCTGAATGCGGTCCGACTTCGGATTGAGCTCCAGCAAAGCCGAATATTGCGACTGCCCGCCCGTACGGCGATGATAGACCACGAGCTTCTTGGCGACCGATTTCGCCAGCTCGACGCCCATATCCTTCTCGACCAGCGCCAGGGCCATATCGATGCAGGACGTCATGCCTGCAGAGGTCCACACGGGGCCGTCAATGATGAAGATGCGGTCTTCCTCCATCTTGACCTTAGGATAGGTGCGTTGGAAATCTCGCGCGTGGAACCAGTGTGTCGTCGCGCGGCGCCCGTCGAGCAGCCCGGCTTCGGCCAGGATGAAAGCGCCCGTGCAGATCGAGCCTATGCGCCGCGACCTCGGTGCAACGTTCTTGAGGAAGGCGACAATGCCGGGTGACACCGGCTCGATATGATTATTGCCGACGACCAGCACTGTATCAAAATCCGTGTCGCTGAAGGGCAGCGTATCGACAGCAAAACCCGCTGAGCAAGCGACCGGACCACCCGCTTCGGATAGCAGGCTGATCTCATATACCGGCTCATCCACGGCGAGATTGGCGAACTCGAAAACTGTCGTCGCCGCGAGGTCCAGGACCTGGAAGCCGGGAAACAGGATGATGCCAATGTTCTGCATCGGACGCGCTCCGCGAATGTCCTAAAAGGTGGTATATTTGACATTTATGCCGTCTGCTTACGCCTGTAGACTGCTCTTCGTCAACAACAATCAATGGAGCAGGCAATGTCCCCAACCTCGAACAAGGGCACAGCCCTCATCACAGGCGCATCATCAGGCATCGGCGCCATCTATGCCGATCGCCTTGCCCGGCGCGGCTACGACCTCATCCTTGTCGCCCGCAACCGCGAGCGCCTGGACAACCTTGCCGCGCGTCTCACAACGGATAAAGGCCGAGCAGTTGAGGTCGTTGCCGCCGACCTCGGTACCGATGGAGGTATCGCCCGCGTCGAGGAAATCCTGCGCACGGATGCCAGCATCAGCATGCTTGTCAACAATGCAGGCGTCGGTGCCTCAGCTCCTCTCCTGCAGTCCGACCCTGCAAAAATGCATGCAATGATAATGCTGAACGTGGTGGCGCTGACCCGTCTCACCGAAGCGGCAGCGCCACAATTCGTCGAGCGCAGTTCCGGGACGATCATTAATATCTCGTCAATCGTCGCCATCTCTCCGGAACTGCTGAATGGGGTCTATGGAGGCACCAAGGCCTTCGTCCTCGCCTTCAGCCAGTCGCTTCACCATGAGCTTGCCACCAAGGGCGTTCGCGTCCAGGTCGTCCTCCCTGGAGCCACAAGCACAGAATTCTGGGACATCGCAGGTCTGCCGGTCAGCAACCTGCCCGAGGCAATCGTGATGTCGGCCGCGGACATGGTGGATGCCGCCCTTGCCGGCCTCGATCAGGACGAACTGGTAACGATCCCCTCTCTGCCGGATATCGCTGACTGGAATGCCTTCGATGCCGCGCGTCGCGCCCTCGGTCCGAACCTCTCGCACCGCCGTCCCGCCCAACGCCTGCTGGCGAGCTGACCGGTTCTCCAAAAAATATCGTCCTCCTTGTCGATTTTGTGAAACCTCGCTCGACGTTACAGTAGAGCCCGGTTTCACAACCCACGGGATAAGCCGGCGGCCCGGCTCCCAACAGTTGGAGAACGACAATGCGATTCATGAATCTGGTCAAGGCAAGCAAGGATTCAGAAGCAGGCGTCATGCCGCCCGAGGAAATCTTCACCGCCATGGCGGATTATCACGAGCAATTGGCCAAGGCCGGCGTCTTGCTGGACGGCAACGGTCTGCATCCGAGTTCCAAGGGCTGGCGAATCGAATATTCCGGCGGCAAGCGCCGCATCATCGACGGGCCCTTTGCGGAAACCAAGGAGCTTGTCGCCGGCTACACGATCATCCAGGTGAAGACCAAGGAAGAGGCCATCGAATGGGCCAATCGCTTTCCCAATCCGCATTTGGAAGATGGCTCTATCGAAATTCGCCAGCTGTTCGAACTGGAGGATTTCGGTGAGAGCCAAGCCATTGACCGCTTTCGCGACATGGGCGTCGGCAAGGGGCAATGACACCTACCAACTGACCTTGCAAGAAAAGCTGCAAGGTGCTGTTGTCGGTAGCCATGACGGCTACCGACACACATCGCGCCATCGAGGCGGTCTGGAAGATCGAACAGGCAAAGATCATTGCCGGCCTCGCGCGCATCGTGCGCGACGTCAGCCTCGCCGAGGAATTCGCCCAGGACGCGCTGATCGCCGCGCTAAGGCGTTGGCCGGACGAAGGCGTCCCGCGCAACCCCGCAGCCTGGCTTATGGCTGCTGGAAAACGCCGGGCCATCGATCACTTCCGCCGTACAAAGATGCTGGAACGCAAGCATGGGGAACTCGGCTACGATGCCGAACTGGATCAGGCCGAAATGCCCGATTTCGACACGGCGCTCGACGACGACATAGGCGATGACCTGCTCAGTCTGATCTTCACCGCCTGCCATCCGGTCCTATCCACTCAAGCCCGCACCGCATTGACGCTTCGCCTCATCGGCGGGCTGACCACCGAAGAGATTGCCCGGGCTTTCCTCATTCCGGAATCGACAATGGCCCAGCGCATCGTTCGCGCCAAGCGAACGCTTTCGGAGGCTCAGGTGCCTTTCGAAGTGCCGCACGGGACCGACCGTGCCGCACGACTGGGCTCGGTACTCGAAGTTCTCTATCTCATCTTCAACGAAGGCTATTTGGCGACGGCCGGTGACGACTGGATCAGGCCCCAACTTGCGCAGGAAGCCATGCGCCTCGGCCGCATTCTTGCCGGGCTCGCTCCTGACGAACCGGAAGTGAATGGTCTTGTTGCGCTGATGGAGATCCATGCCTCGCGGTTCGATGCGCGGGTCGATCCCGCCGGCGTACCCATCCTCCTGCTTGACCAGAACCGTGCGCGCTGGGATCAGCTCCTGATCCGGCGTGGGCTTGCAGCGCTCACCCGCGCCGAATCGCTCACCGGCACACCCGGTCCATACACGCTCCAGGCTGCCATCGCCGCTTGCCACGCCCGTGCGTATACGTCGGAAGAAACGGACTGGAAACGCATTGCCGCCCTCTATGAAAATCTCACCCGGCTGATGCCTTCGCCAGTCGTTGAGCTCAATCGCGCTGTGGCGCTGGCGATGGCCTATGGCCCCGCAGCCGGACTGGAGCTCGTCGATCTGTTGCTGCCCGAACCGTCTTTGCAGTCCTACCACCTGCTGCCTGCCATTCGCGGCGATCTCCTCGAGAAGCTCGACCGCAACGATGAAGCCCGCACAGAATTCGAACGCGCCGCCAATCTGACACGA
>NZ_JBBNAN010000005.1:0-16813 GCF_037994405.1 Phyllobacterium sp. | reverse complement strand
ATGAAAACCGACAAGGCATTGACCGCCATGGCTGAAAGCCGCGTAAACGCAGCAGCCGCCTGATATTTCCAGCATCCTGCGAGAGCCCGCATCCCTTCGGCGATGCGGGCTTTTCCATTTCGGATTCGGCCCAAAATCGGAACAATCATCGCGCGGGCCCGTTCTCGAACATGCATAAGAGACGAGGCTTGATATGGCAAAGAGAATTGATACCGGAGATGCAAAACAGGGCAGGGCTACCCGCTTCTGGCCATTTTGACCGTGTCGCTTGGGCTGGCGGCACTCGTCTGGCTCGCCGTCGAGATTTACGGTCAATTCATCGCCCACGGCATGTGAGGCGGACAGTTCCCCGACCGATAATTGCCTATTGACAAGTCGCAGTGGCTGTCATTCTATTGGCAATCCATTATTAGGTACTATATTCCATTATAATGGACTACCAATAAAACATTCGCTTGACGGATAGGGGAACTAAAAATGTTCAAACAACTGTACCTGGTGGCTACGGTCGCTGCCGTTGCCATGCTGCCCTCAACCGGCGCTTTTGCCCAAGAGACCAAAAGCAAGCTTGATGAAGTTCTTGCCCGTGGTCATCTGGTTCTCGGGACTGGAAGCACCAATGCGCCGTGGCATTTCAAAAGCGCAGATGACAAGCTGCAAGGCTTCGACATTGACATGGGCCACATCATTGCCAAGGCGCTTTTCAACGATCCGGACAAAATCGAATTCGTCAACCAGTCTTCGGATGCCCGTATTCCCAACATAACCACTGACAAGGTCGATATCACCTGCCAGTTCATGACCGTTACCGGTGAACGGGCTCAGCAGATCGCTTTCACGATCCCCTACTACCGGGAAGGTGTTGGCCTGATGCTTAAAGCGGACAGCAAATATGCCGACTATGCCGCGCTGAAGGCCGCCGGCTCCTCGGCCACCATTTCAGTGCTGCAGAACGTCTATGCCGAAAGCATGGTGCATGCGGCTTTGCCGGAAGCCAAGGTCGATCAATATGAATCCGTCGATCTGATCTATCAGGCGCTGGAGTCCGGCCGTGCCGATGCCGCCGCAACGGATCAGTCGTCGCTCGCATGGTACATGACCCAGAACCAGGGACGCTATAAGGATGCGGGCTATGGTTGGAACCCCCAGACCTATGCCTGCGGCGTCAAGCGCGGCGACCAGGATTGGCTGAACTTCGTCAATACGGCGCTGCACGAAGCGATGACAGGTTTCGAGTTCGATTACTATGCGAAATCGTTCAAGACCTGGTTCGGCAAGGATCTGACACCACCGCAAATCGGTTTTCCCGTCGAATTCAAGTAACTTGCGCTCACACCACGGCTTCGGTTGTTCCGAGGCCGTGCCCTCCTGGTTTCGAACGGTGAGCACTTCATGGGCTATACACTGAATTTTGCTGCAGTTTGGCGCAGTTTCGACCTCTTGCTCGAGGGGCTGGCGCTCAGCCTTGCTCTGGCCTTTGGCGCGATCTTGATCGGTGCCGTGATTGGCCTTGTCACTGCGTTCTGTCTGATCTCAAAGAATGGCTTCATAAAGCGTCCGGCCGGCATCTACGTGACCATCATTCGCAACACACCGATCCTCGTGCTCGTCCTGTTCACCTATTTCGCGCTGCCACAATTGGGTTTCCGGCTGGGGAAAATTGAAAGTTTCGTCTTCACGCTTGCCCTCTATTCCGGTGCATATCTGGCCGAGGTGTTCCGCGCGGGCCTTCTGTCCATTCCCGGCGGTTTGCGCGAAGCGGGCCTCGCCATCGGCCTCACGGAAATGCAGATACGGACCTCAATCATAGCACCGCTCATGTTCCGCAATATCCTGCCGTCGCTGAGCAGCACCGTCATCTCATTGTTCAAGGATACGTCACTCGCTGCGGCGATTGCCGTGCCGGAACTGACCTTCGAGGCGCGCAAGATCAACGTCGAAACGTTCCGTGTCATCGAAACCTGGATCGTTGCGAGCTGCCTCTACGTCTTCACCTGTTCGATCCTCGCCGCGCTGATGCGCGCTGTCGAGCGTCGCCTATCATTGCCGAGGTGATGTGATGGATATTGCTCATTTCCTCGATGTTCTCTGGTTGGCCAGGATGCCTATCCTCAAAGGTCTTGGCGTTACCATCTCTATTTCACTGTTGGCGATTTGCTTCGGCACGGTGCTCGGGGTCTTTGTCGGTCTGGCTCTGACCTATGGCGTACGTCCTCTCCAGTGGATCGTTCGCGGCTATACGGACTTCATCCGTGGTACGCCAGTGCTGGTCCTTGTTCTTGCAAGCTATTATGTGCTCGGTACCATCGGCCTCGATCTTGGGCCATTTCAGGCCGGCGTTCTGGCGCTAGCCGTCTTCTGCAGCTCCCACGTAGGGGAAATTGTTCGCGGTGCCCTGCAGTCCATTCCCAAAGGACAGACGGAAGCAGCTAAGGCCATTGGCCTGACCTTTCCCCAGACCTTTGCCTATGTGCTCGGCCCGCAGGCGCTGCGTCAGGTCCTCCCGGCTTGGGTCAACACGGCTGCCGAGATGGTCAAGGCGTCAACCCTGCTTTCAATCATCGGCGTCGCCGAACTGCTGCTGCGCACCCAGGAGCTGATTTCGCGATCCTTCATGAGCCTCGAATTCTATTTCTTCGCAGGCTTTCTCTATTTCATAATCAACTATGCCATCGAGCGTTTCGGCCGATATGTCGAACGCAAGACTGCGGTTCCATCTTAAAGGCGTCCCACGATGTCAAACCATCTTCTTGAAATTCGCGACCTGCACAAAAGCTATGGTGAGGTCGAAGTCCTGAAAGGTGTCGACTGCACCATGTCGCAGGGTGATGTCATCAGCATCATCGGGTCGAGCGGCTCCGGCAAGACAACCATGCTGCGCTGCATCAACATGCTGGAAGAATTCCAGGGCGGTTCGATCAGCATAGATGGGGAGGAGATAGGCTATGAAATCATTGGCGGCCAGCGCCGCCGCAAGAAGGAGAAAGAGATCGCGCGCCAGCGGGCACTGACCGGCATGGCGTTCCAGCAGTTCAACTTGTTCCCACATATGACGGCCGCCCGCAATGTCATGCTCGGCCTGATGAAGGTCAAGAAACTGACCAAGGAGGAGGCGCGCGCAATCGCGGAGAAATGGCTGGACCGTGTCGGCCTTCGCGCGCGTGCCGATCATTTCCCTGGCCAGCTTTCGGGTGGCCAGCAGCAGCGCGTGGCGATCGCCCGGGCAATCGCCATGAACCCCAGGCTGATGCTGTTCGATGAAGTCACGTCCGCGCTCGATCCGGAGCTCGTCAACGAAGTGCTGCAGGTGATCAAGACACTGGCCCAGGATGGCATGAGCATGCTGCTGGTAACCCACGAGATGCGGTTCGCCTATGAGGTTTCCAACCGTGTTATCTTCATGAACCAGGGGCGGATTGGCGAAGAGGGCAATCCGCGGGAGATGTTCCACAAGCCGAAGAGCGAGCGGCTCGCGGAGTTCCTGAAGACATCAAGCTTCGGCTGACGTACTCCGCATACCGCGCTGCAGCCGCTCATCCACCGACCAGGCGCCCGGACCAAAAGCAATCAGGGCCAGAAAGCCACCGGCAATGGCGATGTTCTTGTTGAAATTGATTACCTGTTCCAGATTGCTGAAATCGGAATGGAACAGCAAGGCTGTCAACAGACAGAAACCCGCGAGCGCTAGAGCCGCATAACGTGTCATGAAACCAGCTGCGACCAGGATTCCGCCGCCGAGTTCGGTGAGAATGACGAGCGGCAGAAGCTTCGCCGAAACGCCATTGGCTTCCATATAATCGCCAGTCGCTGCGTATTCAGTAATCTTCGCCCAGCCTTCCATCACGAAGATATAAGCCAGAAACAGTCTCGCCAGCAGCGCAATTGGTGCCTGAAATCTCTGCATGCTCTCCTCCGCAATATGGCGATACATTGGTTACTACAGTAGAAACACGGGAGCAGATGGATTTATTCGCCGCTGGAAATGGAAAAGGCCACCTGAAGGTGGCCTGATCGTTCCATTGCACAAGATGCCAGATGTCGTCCGGATGGCGACATTTGGGATTCCGCTGGGGCCGAACTTGCGACCGGCCCCACCCGGATAGATTACGGATTGGCAGCGTTCATCTTGGTGGAGAGCTTGGCAAATACGCCGCTGATGCTCGTTCCAAGCGTGGTAGCCGCAGTGATGATACCGACCGAAATCAGGGCTGCAATCAGGCCATATTCGATAGCTGTTGCGCCGGATTCATCTTTAAGGAAGCGTGCGAAGAGGGTTGTCATGATCAATATCCTGTTGCTCTGTTTTGTTTGTTTGACGCGGTTTTGTTGAACCGTCGTGAACATAGGTCGCAGGGGTTTACAGGCATCTTAAGGAATATGGTTGACGAAATCTGACCGGTTTTCTTGCTTAATTTCAGATTATTCGAGTTGCTTGCATTTGTATTAAATGTAGCTGCCGCGCTGCGGGCAAAATCAATGGCCAAGAAAGAACCGGATTGCATCGAAAACAGCCAGAGACACCATCGATACCGCCAGGGTGATGACCAGGCCTCTCTCGAAGTTGCCGAGGCGGTTCGTGGTCTGGACGAGCTTGCCATCCCAGTAGAGATTGCCCGTCTCTTCATGGATGCCAAACTGGTCGCTGCCTTTGGCCGACAGCTGTCTAACGTTGCGCGGCCAGTGTGACGGCGCAGGTTCACGGGAAAATCGGCTATTTCTAATGTCCGACAAGTCAGTTTCCAGTCGCATTTTGGGCTCCTCTTTGACCGGCAACACAACAGGCGCGCGCCAGTAAATCAAGAGGTGTTGGCGAGTGATTGTAAGTGTCGGTTAACGCTCGGCCAGCAATCGAAAGGCGTCGACAAGAATTGCCAGAAATACACCAGATCCGGTCGTGATCACGCCAGCGAGGAACAGGCGGCTTGCCCTGTCGTAGACTATTTTCTTCAGCGATTCAGTCTTCAGGAGATAGGAAAGCGATCGCAGCTGAAGAACAATGCCGATCGATATCAGGACAAGCGTCGGCAGATCCACTAGCTTCCACGGTATTGGGTTACTTGCCCACTGGGTAAGAAATCCAAGGGAGAATGAAAGTACAACGCCAACTACGGTAATTGTACCGTTGCGGAAAAGTGTTTCGATCAGATGTTCGTCGTCGTCGTTGAGATTCATTCCCGCTTCCCTTCGAACGACCATTCGCTCTCTATACAATCAACTATTTCTAGCAGGCGAATACAAGGCTGAGCGTCGTTCTGGCACCACACCAATCCCGGATTGCTTTCGAAAAACAACCTCAGATAGCAACTGATCGTAAATCAATAAAACCCCGCAGGCCGAATTTTAAAGAATACCATTTCTGTCGTGATTAAAATTTGCAGCCTAGGCTTTCCGAAAACAGGGATCGGGAAGCTGAACCATGAGCAAACGTGCTGGCCAATTGAAACTGGGAGCATTCCTTTATCCGACCGGACATCATATCGCGGCGTGGCGCCACCCGCAGGCCCAGGCCGACGCTGGATCGAATTTCGCGCACTATGCCGAGCTCGCCCGTATCGCTGAAGCGGCGAAATTCGATCTGATCTTTATGGCCGATGGGGTTGGCACGCGTGGCACCGATACGGAGGCGCTTAGCCGGACTGCAATCCGCTACGTGGCTCAGTTCGAACCGCTGACGCTGCTGTCAGCTCTTGCAGCGCTCACGAAACGCGTCGGGTTTGTGGCAACAGCATCCACGACCTACAACGAACCCTACCATATTGCCCGCAAATTCGCATCGCTCGACCATCTTAGTGGCGGCCGCGCCGGCTGGAACCTTGTGACATCAGCCAGCGAGGATGAAGCCCATAACTTCAACCGCGATCATCATGTAGCTCATGCGGAACGATACGAGCGCGCCGAAGAATTCGCCGATGTCGTTCGCGGGCTGTGGGACACATGGGAGGAGGACGCGTTCCTGCGCGACAAGGAAAGCGGGATCTACTATGACCCTTCAAAACAGCACCTGCTCAATCATCGCGGCAAACATTTCAAGGTGCGCGGCCCGCTCAATGTCGCACGCGCGCCGCAGGGGCATCCGGTGATTGTTCAGGCAGGTTCATCGGAACCGGGCAAGCACTTGGCCGCTCGCACCGCCGAAGTCATCTTCACCGCGCACCAGAATATTGAGGACGCCCGCACCTTCTACAGCGATGTGAAGGGCAGACTTGCCCGGCTCGGCCGGTCGCCGGACGACCTGAAGATCATGCCCGGTATATTCCCGGTGATCGGTCGAACGGAATCGGAGGCGCAGGAAAAATTCGAGCAGATCCAGGAATTGATCCATCCGGCCGTCGGCCTGTCGCTGCTCAATGGCATGGCGGGGGACGTCGATCTTTCAAGATATCCGCTGGATGGGCCATTGCCGGAAGTCACCGAGACCAATGGCAGCAAGAGCCGCCAGAAGCTGATGGTCGATCTTGCCCGCCGTGAGAATTTGACGATCCGTCAGCTTTATCTGCGTGTGGCCGGTGCGCGCGGCCATTGGCAGATGGTCGGTACGCCGGAACAGATCGTCGACCAGATGGAAGAATGGTTTACCACTGGCGCGGCCGACGGGTTCAATGTCATGCCGCCGCATCTACCCGTCGGACTTACGGATTTCGTGCAGCATATCGTGCCCGAACTGCGCCGCCGTGGCCTCTTCCGCACTGAATATGAGGGCAGCACGCTTCGCAGCCACCTTGGCCTGCGTGAGCCGCAGCATCCGGCGCGTTCTGCTGTTGCCGCAGAATAATCCTGTCCAATCAAGCAAGAAAGACAGCACCATGATCAGTAAAGCCCATCTGAGGATCAGCAATGTCAGCCGGCGCTTTCGCGTCAATGGCGGCGACCTTACAGCACTCGACCAGGTCAGTCTCGATGTTCGGGCCGGCGAGTTTGTCACCATCGTCGGTGCCAGCGGCTGTGGCAAGTCGACATTGCTGCGCCTTGGCGCCGGGCTCGATGTCGAGCATGACGGTATAATTGAACATGATGGCAAGCCTGTCACCGGCCCGAGTCTCGATCGCGGTATCGTCTTCCAGGAGCCGCGCCTCTTTCCGTGGCTGACAGTCGAGCGCAATGTTGCCCTCGGGCTTGAAAATGCGCTCTTTTCCAAGGCGGAAAAACGCGATCTGGTGGCAAAGCAGATCGCACTGGTGGGCCTGACAGGGTTCGAGAAGGCCTATCCGCATCAGCTTTCCGGGGGGATGGCGCAACGCGCCGGGATTGCACGGGGTCTCGTCAACCGCCCCGATGTGCTCTTTCTCGACGAACCATTCGGCGCGCTCGATGCCATCACCAAAGCGCGCCTTCAGGGCGAGCTGCAGGACATCTGGGCCAGGGAACAGATCACCATGGTGCTTGTCACACATGATGTGGACGAAGCGGTCTACCTTGGCGACCGCGTGGTGATCATGTCGCCGCGCCCCGGCCGGATCAGAGAAATTGAGGCTGTTGATCTGCCGCATCCGCGTGAGCGCACATCGTCGCGACTAGCAAGTATCCGCAATCACGTTCTCGATATTCTCAACACGACGACTAGCGGCGATCAGCCGAAGACGGCAGCGAAGCAACCAACATCCCAAAAGCGTCCAGTCGTGAGGCCCGGACCAGTTCACGCTGCCTTGCGCACCAAGCCCGCAGGGCAGCCACTCTTTTCAACGACGGAGATATAACATGACGCTATCCAGCTTCACCCGACGCGCGACATTGGCAGTCTTCGCGCTAGCCTTCATTGCATCGCCGGCCTTGGCCGAAGAACCACTGACGATCAATATCGGCTACGCCGCGATAGGTCTTGATAACCGCCCCTATGCGGAAGGAACGTCGGCCGCGACAGCGAGGGCAGGGGAGTATCTTGAGAAGGAATTCGCCAATGATCCAAACGTCAAAATCGAGTGGTTCTTCTTCAAGGGCGCCGGCCCGGCAGTCAACGAGGCGTTTGCCAACAATCAGCTCGACTTTGCCTATCAGGGCGATCTTCCGTCTTTGATTGGCCGCGCGAATGGCCTGAAAACAAAGTACCTGCTGGCGAGCGGTGCACGCAAACCGCTCTATCTCGCCGTCGCCAAGGATTCCACGATCAAGTCGGTGGCGGATCTCAAAGGCAAGAAGGTTGCTTATCAGCGCGGCACCAACGGGCATCTGGCGGCCATCAAGATCCTCGAGGCCAACGGCCTAAGCGAGAAGGATATCCAGGTCATCAACCTCGACAGCGCTGGCACTGTCGCCGCGCTGACCAGCCAGGATATCGACGCGGCTTTTGGTGATACGACCTTGATCAATCTCGCCTCCAAAGGCAACGCCAAGGTCATCTATACCACCAAGGGTGATGATCCCCGTTTCGGGCGCAACGCCGGAATTATCGGACGCGAGGATTTCATCGATAAATATCCTGAGGTCACCCAGCGTGTTGTCGATGCTTTCGTCAAGGCAGCACAGTGGTCTTCGGATGAACCAAACCGTGCGGCGCTCTTCGAACTGTGGCACAAGTCCGGCACGCCCGTCCCGATCCTTGAGGATTATTTTAGTAACGACAAGCTGGCCTATCGCAATTCGCCGCTCATCGACGACCTGCTGGTCTCTCAGTACGAGGAGCAAGGCATCAAGGCCAAGGAGTTCGGCCTGATCCGCCGCGATGTCAGCACCAAGGGCTGGTTCGAACCGAAATACCTTAAAGCTTCGCTGGAAAAACTCGGATTGCAGAATTTTTGGCAAGCCTATGGTGCAAACGGCAAGCCGCTTGGATCGTAGTGAGATAGTACACAGGCCAATCATATGAGCATGATATCCGAGAGCGTATCCCTTGCCCCGCCACCCACAGAGAAGAGGATAACAGGGCGAGGGTTCCTGTCCATAAGCCGTCGTGGGCTCCGTCGGTTCGCAGTGGCACTGGTTCTGCCCTTTGGCTTGCTCCTCGCCTGGTGGATCGCGTCCAGCCGGGGATGGTTGCCGGAGCAGATTCTTCCATCGCCGGCCTATGTCTATTCCACGGCACTGGAGATGATTGTCTCCGGTGAAATCTTCTATCACGCTGGCGTCAGCCTGCGCCGCGTGGTGATTGGCTTCCTGTTCGGCGCGCTCGCCGGACTAACACTTGGCATGGCGATGGGATTGTCACGCCGGGTGGATGATTATGTAAGGCCGCTGTTTTTGGCCTTCGCCCAGATACCGACGCTCGGCTGGATCCCACTCCTGATGCTGATCTTCGGGATTGGTGAGACACTCAAGATCATCGTCATCGCCAAGGGCGCCCTGGTTCCTATGACGATAAACACTGCGGCGGGTATCCGTGCGGTTCCCGCCAGGTTCGTTGAAGTCGGCCGTGCCCTGCGTTTCAGCCGTCTGCAGACCTTGCGTCTGATCGTTCTACCGGGCGCGGCTCCATCCATTTTCACCGGAATTCGCTACGGCCTGACCCATTCATGGACAGCGCTGGTCGGCGTCGAGTTGCTCGCCTCTTCCGAAGGGCTCGGCTATCTGCTGGTCTGGGGGAGACAGATGTTCTGGCTTGATGTGGTGATCGTCGCGATGATCGCTGTTGGTGTTATCGGCTTCTTGATGGACAAGGGGCTGGATGCTTCCGAAATCTATGTGCAGCGCTGGAAGCATGGGGAGGGCGATTGATGACTCTGGCCACCTTTCAATCCAGGCGTGCGGTCAAGATACGTCGTGGATTGACACTCCCTGTTCTACTCCTTGTTCTGTGGGAGGTGTCGAGCCGCAGTGGCTTGGTGGATGCCCGCTTCCTGCCTTCACTGGAAGAGGTTTTTTTCACCGTCAAGCGTGAATTGATCGATAACAATCTGATCGGTGAACTCGGATTCAGCCTGTTTCGCAATGTTGCGGGCTTCCTCATCGGTTCAGTGATCGGCATTCTTTTTGCGACACTGCTCGCGCTGTCGCGTACTGCCGATGCTCTGATCACGCCAACTTTCAACGGGCTCAAACAGATATCTCTCCTGGCATGGATCCCGCTGATCTCGATCTGGTTCGGCTTTGGCGAACAGGCGAAGATTGTCTTCGTCGCCATCGCAGCTTTCATCCCGGTTGTGCTCAACACCTATGAAGGCATGCGCAATGCGCCCCGCGATCTAATTGAAGTCGGCCACGCCCTGCAGTTCACGCCGCTGCAGCGGATCACACGTATATTCCTCCCGTCTGCCTTGCCTGCGATCGCAACCGGCGTGCATCTCGGGCTGATCTACTCCTGGCTGGCGACTGTGGGGGCCGAATATTTTCTGGCGGTTGGACCCGGCGTAGGCGGACTGATCATCGCAGGCCGCGAGCGTTTCGACATGGCGCTTGTCATGGTTGGAGTAATCATCCTCGGTGTCGTCGGCTTTATTCTCAACCGGCTCGCCGCTACAGTTGAATCCTATCTCCTGCGCTGGCGTGTCAACGTCCATTGAAAGTATACCTGATGCCTATAGCTGCCACGAACCGTCTGAAGTCTTGCCAACAAAGTCCGGACGAACGCCTCGAAGCACTTCTACAAGTGCGTTACGGTGATGACCGAACTCAATCCGGCGGCGTGCGCCTAACGCAAGCCATCGACACGTTGCTATCCCACAGGACGGTGCGCTCCTATTTGCCAACGCCTGTATCAACCGAAACCCTGGAACTTGCGATCGCTGCTGCGCAATCGGCATCGACGTCTTCGAACCTGCAGGCGTGGAGTGTCATCGCGGTCGAAGATGAGGGCCGCAAGGCGCGCATCAATGCGGTCGCCGGCAATCAACGGCAGATCGAACAGGCGCCATTGCTGCTTATCTGGCTGGCGGACCTGTCGCGTCTGCGCCGCATAGCTGACGCGCAGGATTCTGCATCCGATGGGTTGGATTACCTCGAGAGCTTCCTGCTCGCCGTAATCGACGCCGCGCTTGCAGCACAGAATGCATTGATCGCACTGGAATCGCTGGGGCTTGGCACCTGCTATATCGGCGCTATACGCAATGATCCGGTCACCGTTGCGCATGAACTAAATCTTCCAAAGCAAGTCTTCCCGGTTTTCGGTCTGACCGTGGGTTTCCCTGATCCAGCGGTCAAGAGCGATGTCAAGCCGCGACTGCCGCAGACCGTTGTCCTGCACCACGAACAATATCGCGATAACCCGAGCGAGAAAGAATTACGCGCCTACAATCAAACCTTAAGGGCCTTCCAGAAAATCCAGTCCATCGCTCCTGTTGACTGGTCGGAACAGGCTGCTCACCGCGTTGCTACCAAGGAATCGTTGAAGAACCGCGACAAGCTGTCTGCGATCCTCAAGGATTTTGGCTTCCAGCTGAAATAGTCAACCGCCCGTCGCCCTACCTCCGGGCGATGAACTCAATGGGGGCGATGACGCCGTACTGCAGAGCTTCAAACAGGTTGGCCAGCCGCTGTGTCGCGGCTGAGCCCATGATAACGTGAAGCCCCAAGGGGGGTGGACCGTCAATCGCAGCCTTCTCGCGCATTTCACGGCTGAGCGTCAAAGCAAGATCGCGGCGGCTGTGTGCCTGTTCGATCTCGAAACCCTGAGCCCTCAACAATTCGCGGTAGGTTTCCGGAGTTTCGACGAAGCTCGTCTCAACGGTGTCTGCCCACGGCATTGGATAGGTAAGCGGCATATCGCGGGCGCGCATTATATCATAGACACCAAAGAGCATGCCAGGCTTCAGCACACGGTGTGCCTCGGCAAACAATTTCGCCTTGTCTTCAATGTTCATACCGACATGGATCATGCTTGCGGCATCGAAACTGTGGTCCTCGAAGGGAAGCGCCAGTGCGCTTGCCTGATGATAGGAAATTCTGTCGTCGAGTCCGCAGCGATCGGTAAGCGCCTCTGCTACCTCGACCAATTCTGCTGTGAGATCGACGCCGGTGACGCGGCATTCATATGTCTCCGCGAGGTAGCGCGCCGGCCCGCCTATACCGCAGCCGATATCAAGAAGGTGCATGTGCGGCTCAAGACCAAGATCCTTGCCAAATGCTATGGTCGCCGCGCGCCAGCCAAGATGAAACTCATCTAATGCCGAGAGATCGGAGGCGACCAGATTGTCTATGTCCTTGCCGCTCGCGGTCAAGGCAGCAAGGATCGTCCGTTCCAGCGAGCCATGGGTGTAGTGTTGTGCAACCTGTTCTTCGGTGTTCATCGGCATTCCAATCCAGACCGACTGACATTCCTGTCATAAGTATACGCCGCCCATGTCAAGTGATACAGATCCGGTTTGCGAATAGCTGTGCTAGCCGCGATGAACGTCAGCAAAGGCAGTTCCATAACTGTCATTATGTGATTTCATCGTGTAGCAGCAATTTAGTAATGAGACATATGGGCAAATTAGAGGTGCGACAGCGCCTCTGCCCTCCGATCCACCTGTACTGAGGAAAGGAAGGTTTGGCGTTTTCATCCATCCGATTTTGGAGCTGCCATGCCTTGTCTTGTTACGATGTCCCAGAAAGAGCTTCACCGCCTGGAGGCGGTTCAAAAAGTCAAAGACGATCGGTTGAGTGTCAGCAACGCTGCCAGGCTTCTGTCGATCAGCCGCAGCCATATGCACCGCCTGCTGCAGGCTTATGATCGTGAAGGTTCTGGCGGACTTGTCTCGAAGAAGCGCGGCCGTCCGAGCAATCGGCGTTATCCGGAAGCCTTTCGCAATACGGTTCTGGATATCGTGCGTGAACACTATCATGACTTCGGCCCGACGCTTGCCTGCGAGAAGCTGGCCGAGCGTCACGGGATCGGGATCAGCAAGGAGACCTTGCGTCAATGGATGACGCAGGCCGGTCTGTGGACCTCGCGTCAGGAGCGCCGGAAGCATTTGCATCAGCCCCGCAATCGCCGCGAATGCTTCGGCGAGCTGGTGCAGATCGACGGCTCACATCATTGGTGGTTCGAAGATCGCGGTCCCAAATGCGCGCTTTTGGTTTTCATTGATGATGCGACGGGCAAGCTCCTTCACTTACGCTTTGCCAGGTCGGAGAACACGTTCGACTATTTCCATGCCACCAAGGCCTATCTGCAGGAATGGGGCAAGCCGCTGGCCTTTTACAGTGACAAGCATGGCATCTTCCGCACAACCCATGCTTCTAACCTGGACCGGACGAGCGGCTTCACGCAATTTGGCCGTGCGCTGCACGAGCTCAACATCGACATCATCTGCGCCAATACCCCGCAGGCCAAAGGCCGGGTTGAGCGCGCCAACCAGACCCTGCAGGACCGGCTGGTCAAGGAACTGCGTCTGCATGATATCAGCACGATCGAGGCAGCCAATGACTTTGCGCCAGCGTTCATTGCTGCTTTCAACGCGCGCTTTGGCAAGGAGCCGCGCAATGCCAAGGCCATGCACCGCCCCCTCGCCGATCACGAGAACCTCGATGGTGTCATGTGCCGCAAGGAAATGCGCAAGCTGTCGCAGACACTGACGCTGCGCTACGACAAGGTGCTGTTCATCCTCGAGCCGACGGAGGCTGCCAAGCGGCTGGCGGGTCAGAAGGTTATCGTCTGCGACTACCCGGACGGCCGCCTCGAGGTCATGCACGACGGGGTCACCCTGCCCTACAGAACCTTCGACAAACTGCGTTCGGTGCAGCGGTCGGAAGTTGTCGAGAACAAGCGCCTTGACGAGGTCCTTGCCTTCGTCTCGCAGACGCAATCCGGCCGTGAGCTCCAGCGCAGCCAGCACGGGCCGCGCCGCACGGGCCAGACGAACCACATGTTCGCCATTCCTGACGGCAGCCAGAGCAATGGCTATCAGAAGCGCGGGCGCAAACCACGGACGGATTATATGAACGATCCTGCTGTCATTGCCCGCCGCGAGCAAGCACTGGCGAGAATGAAGGCGGCGGAATGACTGATGGGATCAGGCTGTCAAAGCTGAAGTATTCCTCGCAACGATCTTATCCGCCACCGCCCGGGCTGCGCAACACGAACTCGCTGCGCCCGGTCGGCGGCTGGCGTTGCTGCCTTACGAGAGGAAATGCCAAAAGCAATACTGATCATAAAGTATGTTATTGTTGCATTTCTATATTGCCAACAATGTCTCTTCTTTAAAATGCTTTGACACATCGTGTAGCCGCAAAGTTGAAGTGTCCTGATCCTGCAAAGTAAGAATGTCACTCTCCCCGCGTTTTGAATGGCGTGGGAGATTGCGGATGGGATTGATTGCGATGAGCGAGCGTGATCTGCAGAGGATTGAGGTTTTGTCGAAGGTCATCGACGGCCGAACGACGATCATTTCGGCGGCCCGTGTGCTGGCGCTGAGCACGCGCCAGGTGCGTCGACTGCTGGAGCGGATCCGGGCGGACGGTGCGGCCTCGATCCGGCACAGGGCCCGCGGCCGGCCGTCGAACAACCGGATTTGCGACGGCGTGCGCGACTATGCCGTGGCGATTGTGCGCGAGCGCTATGCCGATTTCGGTCCGACCTTGGCGGCAGAGAAGCTGGCCGAAGAGCACGGGCTGACGGTGTCGCGCGAGACGCTGCGTAGCTGGATGACGGAGGCTGGATTATGGTTGTCACGCCAGCAACGCCGGACGTTTCATCAGCCTCGGTTGCGGCGCGAAGCCTATGGCGAGCTGGTGCAGATCGACGGGTCCGAGCATCGCTGGTTTGAAGATCGTGGGCCGCCCTGTTCGCTGCTGGTGTTCATCGACGATGCGACCGGCAAGCTGATGCAGTTGCGCGTCGTGCGGTCAGAAAGTGCGTTTAGCTATTTTGGGGCGCTGGAGCTTTATCTGAAGGCGCATGGCGCTCCGGTTGCCTTTTATTCGGACAAGCATTCGGTGTTTCGGGTGGCGAAGAAGGATGCCAAAGGTGGTCAGGGCATGACCCAGTTCGGCCGGGCGCTGTCGGAGTTAAACATCGAGATTCTTTGTGCAAATTCGAGCCAGGCCAAGGGCCGTGTCGAGCGGATGAACCGGACGCTACAGGATCGGCTGGTCAAGGAATTGCGGCTGGCCGGCATCTGCGACATGGAAGCCGGTAATGCGTTCTTGCCTGGCTTCATGGAGCGCTATAACGCCCGGTTTGCGGTTACCCCTGCCCGGTCCGGCGACCTGCATCGACCCGTCAATCTTGCGCTGGATCGGCTCCGGGAGATCCTGTGCAAGCGCGAGCAGCGCTACGTCGGCGCGCAGCTGACGTTTTCGTTCGAGCGCACGCGGATCATGCTCGAGGAGAATGAGGTGACGTGCGGGCTGGTCGGTCGCTATGTCGAGACCTACGCCTACGCCGACGGCCGACTTGACATTCGCTGGAAGGGGCATTCCCTGCCCTACAGGACGTTCGACAAGGACCAACGGGTGACGCATGCGGCGATCATCGAGAACAAGCGCCTCGGCGACGTTCTGGCCTATATCAAGGAGCGGCAGGAGGTGCAGACGCCAAAGGTCAAGACCAATAGCGAGAAGAATGGCTATAAGCCGCGAGGTCAAAAGCCCGGACGGACGAAAGATTTCGGGAACGATCCGGCCGTGATCGCTCGACGTCAACGGGCGCTTTCCCAGCAAAGTGCAATGGAGCAAGGGCAGTCTTACCCGACACAGTTCAATGGAGGGTAAATTCGGATTGCGTGTCTGATTCCAGCCTTAAACAGGCAGCCCACAACGGTGTCTTGTGGTAGGTTCCGTCCTGCAGAATAGTCAATCCCTCGCGATCTTCGTGTAGCAATCCCAACCAGCACAGGGGACGAATGATGTCGTAGCGGAACTCCGACTTTACCGTCCAAGCTTCGACAGTCACTTCTGCTTGCTCCGCCGGGTATGACTCGCTCGGGTATAACTCGTTCACCAGATCGTTCAGCGAACAGCCCTTTCCTGCCTTGATATTGATAAGATTGAGAAAGACGTGCCACCAACGCATCCGCTCATGGACATCCTGCTGCGTCTGACCATCGTGGATATAAGCATAGAGATAATCCGTCGCGATCAGATTGAAGAAGGCCTGCGGTCTTGCCAGAAAGTCCCGGCCACGTTTGGTGGGAAGCAGGGTGTCTTTTTTTCGCCGAAGAAGTTTTAAATGGCTGAGCATGTCTCGGACCACCCAAAGCGGCGGCATGTCAGCTTCATTGAGAACTTTGTTGACGCTGTACAGGTCCTCACAGGTGTAGTCAGGCCACTCGAAGTGAACAGCGGCCCAGTGCACGAACTTGCGGTTCATCGCGCCCGTCACTGTCAGTCCAATGCCCCCTTCGGTGTTGGCATAAGATACGGTCATGATCATGCCGCGAACCAGCGGTGACAGGGTCAGTACATCAACGTCGGCAAGCAGCTCAATTTTGGGAAGCATTGCGTAATCCTGGCAGAACCAACTGGAGTGTCGATCCGATCCAGATCATTCCCCAGGAGCGCGATGATTGAAACCCTAAAAGCTAAAGCCGAAGGGTGCCCCTCACCCGCCCCGATCTGTCCTTGCAACCCGGACCAGCCGGCCAGATCGGGGCTGATCATCGTGCCGCGTAGCAGCGCAAAGTGACATCTTTACTTTGCGCAACGGCGGACAATTCAACTTGGCCGCCACATCTATGTAGCCGGTGGGTTCTATTTCGAAGCGCGACTTTGTAGCGATAACAATGGCTTATCGCATCAAAGGAATTGCCCATGAACCGACCGCTTCGCCCCTATTCTCAGATCACTCTCGACGAACGTCGCAAAATCGAGCGCTGGCATGCTGCGCAGGTCAGCGCCGATGTCATCGCGGAGAAACTCGGACGACATCGTTCAACGATCTTTCGCGAGCTGAAGCGTAATCGCTTCGAGGATCCCGAGATGCGTGAACTTTCGGGCTATTACGGTCTGACCGCCGACGCCAGGTCAA
>NZ_JBBNAN010000004.1:0-26180 GCF_037994405.1 Phyllobacterium sp. | reverse complement strand
GGGGCAGGTGGTCGTTCTGGTGCTGGCTGATCGGCTTCTACGTCGCCTTCATGCCGCTCTACGTGCTCGGCCTGATGGGCATGACCCGGCGCATGCAGCACTACGACAATCCGGCTTGGCAGCCATGGCTGGTCGTTGCGGCAATCGGTGCCGTCATCATTCTGGGCGGGATTGTCTGCCAGATCGTGCAGATCGTTGTCTCGATCCGCGACCGCGAGCTGCTCCGTGTGACCGGCGATCCGTGGAACGGCCGTACCCTGGAATGGTCGACGGCATCGCCGCCGCCGGCCTGGAATTTTGCGGTCCTGCCGCAAATAGCCGAGCGGGACACGTTCTGGGTCAGGAAGCAACGCGCCAGCGCACAGCAAGCTCAACCGGTGCCACAGCATCAGTATGAGCCGATCGAAATTCCGAGGAACTCCGCAGTCGGGTTCGCCAATGCCTTCTTCGCGGTCGTCGCTGGTTTTGCACTGATCTGGCACATCTGGTGGATGGCCGGGCTGGGACTATTGGGCACGTTCCTGGCGATACTCATCTTCGCCTTTCGCGATGAGGATGAGATCGAAGTGCCGGCCGCGCAGCTTGCCCAATTCGAACGGGTTCACGAGGCGGAGGTCGCGATATGAATGTCACCGTTGCCATTGACGCTGGCGAAGCGCCGAGCGCAAGCGAAGCGGGTCCAGCGCCGAAGCGCATCGTCGCTGCCTACGGGTTCTGGATCTTCCTGCTGAGCGACATTGTGATGTTCTCGGCGCTGTTTGCCAGCTACGCCGTCCTTGTGCATTCGACCGCCGGCGGTCCGAACGGCGCCGAGCTGTTCAATCAAGTCAGGGTCGCCATCGAAACCGCTTGTCTTCTCGCCTCGAGCTACACGTGCGGACTGATGACACTGGCGGTCAATTCGCACCGGCGCTTGGGTACGTATCTGGGTGCTTTGCTCACATTCGCGCTTGGAGCCGCGTTCCTCGCTCTCGAGATCCGCGAATTCGCCGACATGATCGCACATGGCGCGAGCCCGCAACGCAGCGCATTTCTCTCGGCCTTCTTCACGCTCGTCGGCTGTCACGGGCTGCACGTCGCCGCTGGGCTGATCTGGCTGGTGGTGATGATGGCGCAGGTTGCATTGAAAGGCTTTCGCGCCCCGGTGCTGCGTCGGTTGCAGTGCTTTTCGCTGTTCTGGCACGCGCTCGACATCATCTGGGTCGGGCTGTTCACAGTCGTCTATCTGATGGGAGTCGCCTCATGACAACAGCAAGTTACCATCGCGCCCCCGGCGACCGGTCGATCGACGAGCAAGAGACAATTTCCTCCGGCGTGTTCGTCTATACGATCGGGCTGCTTCTTGCAGTGATCCTTACGGCCACAGCCTTCTGGGTCACCAACACATCACTGCTCTGGGCGCCGGGTATCCCGCTTGGCCTTGCCGTTCTTGCCATCGCTCAGATGGGAGTCCACGTCGTGTTCTTCCTGCACATCACGACCGGGCCGGATAACACCAACAATGTTCTGGCGCTTGCCTTTGGTGTGCTGATCGTGACGCTGGTCGTAGCGGGTTCGCTGGTCATCATGGCCAACTTGAACGGCAGCATGATGCCACCGGCCGAGCTGATGGACATGCAAATGAAGTACTGATCCTGGCGCAAAAATGCGAAGGCAAGAGCGTCGACGCGATGGACAAGTTCTTTGCAAGACCTGTGCCTCTGAAGCGTCCTGGCGCAGCATGAGAAATAGCGGAACGCTGCGTTTCTGGTAAGCCAGAGATCGGGCTTCTGCACGGCTCGCAGTTCACGGCGGACGGCAGCCTGCTCACCGGCCTTCGCATCCTTTGATGGTCTGCCTCGCCAGAGGCGACACACAGGCGGGAAACGGACCCCCTCGACTATCCGGGCGTTCGAAGGCCATAACCGGGACCTAATTGGCTTCCCGAGACAACGGCGTCATCCGGAGTCAGTGACGGCTCAAACCCAGCCGGGCTAGTCAGGCAATGTTCGCCCACACGGAAAACGAGGTCATTTACAACTGGAGTACTAATACGGCGTTGGCGTTCTCAACAGTTGCCGCGTTAGCGCTCGCAACAGGCGCAAGCGCAAAGTGGGATTTCAGCCGCGTCGTATCAAGCCCGAGGGCCCAATATATCTAGCGACAAGAACAGCATGTGTCCCCGAACTTCCGTTTGGAACGGACGCCTAGGCGCCCGCGATATCACTTGCGTTGCGACCCAGACATCGCAAGAATCTTGTTGCATATGCACTGTGGAGTTGATGAGCTCCATGGGGGCGTGCGAAAGGTACGGCATCTGGTAGATGGCGTCCACGCGTCTAGCCGCCGATTTTAGCGCCCCGCCTACATCGGCATGCTGTTCTGCAAGGCCCCGTGTCAGTGGAGACTCAGCGTCACCGTCGCTGGCGGAACGCATTTCTCTGGCCGGCCGACGCCAGCCCCGATGAGACAAAAATGCAGTACGATGCTGTCATGCGGGAGCCGATCCTGAGGCGCACGGCTTCGCCGAGTTCACCGGAGTCATTGAAGGGCGCAGCGATCTCGCTGCCGATTTTATTTTCCGCCAGTACCGTCCGTGTAGGGCTGCGTGGAGGTGGAGCGACAGTTGTCGTCTCGAATGACAGATAGTTGCCTGTGCGGCAGCTAGTCCGGATAGCGATGCAGTTCTAATTACCATCATTCCACAGGTCGGCAGCAATTCGGTAGTTCCGCTACCTCATTCCAGGCTTTCAGCCGCAACTCTGTGGCCCGACTTTATATTGCCTGATTGAAGTCCACGCCGACGTACTGGCAGATACTGTCATTGGGGAGCAGGGCTCCCGTCTCATTGTGGCGCGTCCGGGGCGATCAGCTGGCTGTGTTTTCATCATGAACGCCGAACACTGAAATACAAAGGCCGACCAAAATTACCGGCGACCTTCAGTGCTTGGTTTGCTGTGGATAAATAACGCGGCGGCCACTTGCCGGACGCAAATATCCGGACTTCAATCAGGTGGATACGCGTTAACTGCCTGATAGCTCCGCTTATGGGCATTTTAGGCCATGCGTTAAGTGCCTCACCAAATTGGCAGATTTGTTTCGTAAAACTCGGCCCTATGGTTAATTTGCGTTAACCATAAAGTTCTTGACGCGACTCGGTTCTTTCCCCAGTTTGGTTACGGTTTCTAGGGGTATCGAGTGAAATAAGCGTTACACTGATTTTGCGGTGTTAGTACCGCAACACGGCGTTAAATTTCTGTCCAGCGTTACCCCTTTGGTTTTTCTATCGAATCGGCGCATTGTTTTTCTTACGCCGGTAATATCTCAACAGGCGCAGGATCAACACGTGACCATCATGAATGCAGTGCAGACAAATAAACAGGATGGCGTGCAATTGCCGGGCGCGCCACCTCTGTCTGTTGCCGCTCCATCGGCCGACCGGGCGATTGCAGCCGATGCAGAGATGCTTTCAGCGCAATTGCAGGCGATGCGCAACCGTCTGTTCCCGCCAACCGCGCAAAAAGCCCTGCGCAAATTCACCAGCGGAGAAGCTGCAAAGCTAATCGGCGTCTCTGACGGTTATTTGCGCCAGCTTTCGATCGCCGGCGAGGGGCCGCAGCCGGAAACCGGAAGTGGAGGACGTCGGCTATACACTCTTGCTGAGATCAATGCGTTGCGCCGCCATCTAGCGGAAGCTGGGGGCGCCAAGGCGAAGACCTACCTGCCACATCGCGACCCCGCCGCCAATGAGCATATGCAGGTAATAGCGGTTACCAATTTCAAGGGCGGTTCGGGCAAGACGACCACCAGTGCACATCTCGCACAGCATCTTGCCATGGCGGGCTTCCGGGTTCTTGCGGTTGATCTCGACCCGCAAGCATCGATGTCGGCTCTGTTCGGTTATCAGCCAGAACTGGACCTGACGGGCAATGACACGCTCTATGGGGCAATCCGCTATGATGGCGAGCGTCGCCCTCTGCGAGATATTATCTGCAAGACTTATTTCGATGGACTCGATCTTATTCCGGGCAATCTGGAATTGCAGGAATTCGAACATACAACGCCGCAAATGCTGGCCGACCGCCAGCATGGCACGCAGCAAAGCATTGAACAGCAATTGTTCTTTGCGCGCGTTCAGGCCGCCTTGGATACTGTTGCGGATGACTATGACGTCGTTGTCATCGACTGTCCGCCGCAGCTCGGTTTCCTGACGCTGTCAGCCTTGTGTGCCGCGACGTCGGTGCTGGTCACTGTCCATCCACAAATGCTGGACGTCGCGTCGATGAGCCAATTTCTGTTCATGACGGCGGATCTGCTTGCGGTAGTGCGCGAAGCGGGCGGTGAACTCAATTTCGACTTTATGCGCTACTTGATCACCCGCTTTGAACCCAATGATGCGCCGCAGCAACAGATCGCCGGTTTCCTGCGTTCCTTGTTTGGCGATCGTGTTCTAACCTCATCCGTCGTCAAATCGACTGCTTTCTCCGACGCTGGCCTGACCAAGCAGACGCTTTACGAGGTATCCCGTGACAGCTTCACCCGCGCCACCTATGACCGTGCGATCGAATCTCTGACATCCGTGAACGCAGAAATCCAGGGCCTGATTTTCAGGGCTTGGAACAGGCAGGTGTGAGGGCGCGACGATGACAGATAGAAATCGTAGGGACCAATTGAGAGCGCTGTTCGGAACGGTAGAAAGTATCCCGGTACCTAACCCAAAGACAGTTGAACACACACCAGCACAACAAGGTGGTTCGGTAGAGCCGCTGAAGCCACGGGCGGCTTCTGGTGCGGTAAAGGCTATGGGCTTGTCCCTGGGCGGCATCTCGCGGGAAATCGAAGACGCTCGCAGGCTGAAGGATAGTTTGGAAGGTGCCGAGCGTGTTGTCGACATCGATCCGGCGCTGGTTGAAAGTTCCTTCATTGAGGACAGGCTCAGCCATGATACCGGATTTGATGAGAGCTTTGAGGAACTAGTCGAGAGCATCAGGCTCAATGGACAGCAGGTGCCAATCCTGGTTCGCCCGCATCCAGATAGGCCCGGGCACTATCAGACCGCCTATGGTCATCGCCGCCTTCGGGCCGCCGTCCGCGTGGCCAAACCGGTGCAGGCCATCGTTCGCGACCTGACGGATGCCCAACTGGTGCTGGCGCAAGGCAAGGAAAACACCGAGCGACGCGACTTGTCATTTATCGAACGGGCCTTCTTCGCTCGAAACCTTGTTGAGCGCGGTTTCGAGCGCGGACTGGTGCAGGATGCGTTGTCACTCGACAAGGCAGAGATGACACGGTTTCTGCAAGTGGCGGCCTCCGTTCCGGCTTCGATCGTGCGTGCTATAGGGCCGGCGCCGAAGATTGGACGTCCACGCTGGGTACGTTTCGCGGAACTACTCAAGTCCGAAGCTGCAAAACAGGCAGCGCTGAACGAAATCGCCCTGTATGTGTTCAAGGCCGCAGACAGCAATTCACGTTTTAACCGCGTCTTCGAACGGTTGCTGAAACAGGTGGAGCCTGCCGCAGCGCCGGCGCGAAGCGCACCGACCTCCTTTCGGCAAAGCAGAGACGCCGAGATCAGTTCCATCGCGGAATTGCATTCGCACGAGGGAAGACCTGTTCTCACCTTTACCGTGCACGCACCGAACGGCTTTGCCGAATTTGTAGCGTCGGAACTGGATCAGCTCTTGAGCCGCTTCAAGAACCACAATGGCGGACGAGAGAGCTGACTGCTTTGAGTTTTGAGTAAGCGTTAAACTAAGCGAGAAAAGAGAAGGAACCACGGCAAGAAAAAAGGCCCCCAGAACGTTACCGCCCCGGAAGCCCTCTTCAATGTAGCAATTCGAGAGAATCACTTCCGCTCAGACTTGTCAAGAGTCGGACACGTTCCGGCAACGGTTTTTGCTTGCCTCAATTCGAGGTAGAGAGACATGACTGATCGTTTTGCAACGACGCCATTTGGCGGGCGGTCGTTATCGCACGCCATGTTTGCGGTGCAGGAAAAGACGGCACGAGCGCGCGAAAAGCTTGCATATTCGGATAGCAATCATCCGGAAAAGTGGGCGCTTTTGCGTTCGCTGACAGAAGCCCGCGCCGCATTCTTCCTTTCAGACCGCACAATTGCGGTTCTCGAAGCCTTGTTGAGCTTTTATCCGGATACATTGCTCGACGGCAGCGCGCCGCTGATCGTCTTTCCATCTAATGCAGAGCTTTCCATGCGAACCCGCGGCATGTCTCCAGCGACGATCCGCAGGCACCTGGCATCGCTTGTGGAAGCAGGATTAATCATTCGCCGTGACAGTCCCAATGGGAAGCGCTACGCAAGGCGCGGAGAGACCGGTGAAATCGACCACGCCTTTGGTTTTGACTTGTCTCCATTGGCTCTGATGGCCGATGAAATTGAGGCTCATGCTGTGGATGCGCGCAATCTGGCTCGGGCTATTCATCGCGTTCGCAGCGAGATCACCATTCACCTGCGGGATATATCGAAGACGATCGATGCCGGTTTGAGCGAAGAGCGTCCCGGCGACTGGGAAACCTACGCAGAGGAACTTGCAGCCCTCTCGGGACGGGTAAGCAGGCATTTGCCGCTGGAGACGTTGCGCAGGCGCTGTGACGCCCTCGCGAGCTTGAGGGTCAAGGTTGAGAAGGCCTATCTCGAATCCTTGTCAGACGTAGAAATGCGCGCCAGTGACTCTATTTTTGAGCACCATATTCAGAATTCAAATTTAGACCACCAATTTGAAAGGGCCTCAGAAAAAGGCCAGAAGCAAATGGTTGAGCAGAAAACTGACAACAGCGAACCTGGTAGGGCACTAGCATTGAGCAAAATGCTCAAGCACCTGGAGAAAGCACGACGAACCGGGATGCACAGGAGTGCCCCTGATGGCGATGGGCCGAAATTGGAAATGAAATCTGTTCCGATCAGCTTGGAGGCGGTGTTGAGCGCTTGCCCGCAAATGAGGGATTATGCTCGCGACGGTATCGAGGATTGGCGTGACCTTGCGCAAACGGCCGGCTTGGTCCGGTCAATGCTGGGTGTGTCGCCCGACGCTTGGCAAAGAGCGCGCGAAGCCATGGGCGAGATCAACGCCTCGATTACGATCGCTGCGATCCTCGAACGTGTTGGAGAAATCCGCTCGCCGGGCGGTTACCTGCGAGCGCTGACAGACCGAGCAGAGATAGGCCAGTATTCGGTACTGCCGGTAATCAAAGCTCTCAGGGGAGAAGCCCGTGTCTGATTTTTGGGTTGGGAACGGGTACCAAAGCACCCGATCCGGTGAGCACTTATACCACTGCGGTCAACGCGACGTCAGGTCGTCGGGCAGGTCGCGATTGTGGAATTTGCGGAAGAGGTCACGTAGCGTGCCATTGGCGAAGTTAGTCTTCACCCAGCCATTGAGCCAATCCTGAAGCGGCTTTTCACCCTTTGGAATTGCAATGCCGAGATTGGTCTCGGCCTGTGTGAATTTTAGCTCAAGTGGCTTGGCGGTGCGCTTGGCGTTGATGCCTCCTAGAACGGCTGATTGGCTTGAGATGATATCAACCTGCCCGGTG
The DNA here is from genome assembly GCF_037994405.1 of Phyllobacterium sp. Lineage (GTDB taxonomy): Bacteria > Pseudomonadota > Alphaproteobacteria > Rhizobiales > Rhizobiaceae > Phyllobacterium. Next base: position 18,650 of record NZ_JBBNAN010000004.1, on the reverse strand, counting down.
ACGGCAGCTGTTATGAGGGTAGCATCATCTTCAAAACGGGCAATCTGGGCACCTGGGGCATTCTTGGTAATGTCCATGTCATTGGTGGTAGCGCGAGTCACCCCGATCCGCTTCCCGGCGAGATCTGCATAATTCTTGATGTCGACCTCTTTGGGTGCCGCTACGATAATGCTGAGCGTTGCGTAAGGAACCGAATAATCGATCGCTTTCTTACGCTCCTCGGTGATGCCCAGCGCCGATACGAGGAGATCGGCCTTGCCAGTCTGAACGGTTGGAACACGGGCAGCATTGGTGATCTCGACTAACTCAAGCTTCGCTCCGAGATCATTGGCAATCAGTCGTGCGGTCTCAACATCGGAACCCGTCGCTTTCATCTCGCCGTCAACAAAAGAATATTCCGGACTTCCCATGGCAACTGCAATGCGCACCTTTCCAGACTTCTTGATGTTTTCAAGAACGTCTGCATGGGCTGCAGAACCCAGAACCAATATGATCGCGCTTGCCGCAACTGCAAATTTCATCAACGTCTTCATTGTCTCTCTCCCATTATTGATTTGGATTGGTATTATTGTCTCGGCTCGAATGCCGGATAGGTCATAGGCCGTTGGCCAGAAATTCCTTCAGCTCTTGAGTCTGCGGCTTGCCAAGCATGTCACCCGTGCCGACCTCCCAGACCCTGCCGGTGTTCATGTAGACGACGCGGTTTGCAACCTTGCCGGCAAAGGCCATTTCATGGGTCACGACGATCATGGTCATGCCACCCTTGGCAAGGCCCTCCATGACGCGGAGGACTTCTCCTGTAAGCTGAGGATCGAGAGCAGATGTCACTTCGTCGAAAAGCATTACCTTCGGCTGCATAGCGAGCGAGCGGGCTATAGCCACACGCTGCTGCTGGCCGCCGGACAACTGTTCGGGATATGCGTCGATTTTCTGCAGAAGACCGACTTTTGCGAGAACGGCCCTCGCTGTTTCCATGGCTTCACTGCGCGATGCATTCTTGACGCGGCGAAGGGCCAGCATGATGTTCTCTGCAACATTCATGTGCGGAAACAGATTATAACTCTGGAACACCATACCAACGTCTTGGCGCAACGCGCGGATATTGAGGTTGGGCGCTTCCACACGGTGGCCGCAGACTTCGATCGACCCGCCCTGGATCGTTTCGAGCCGATTGATGCAGCGGAGTGCTGTGCTCTTGCCGGATCCTGACTGCCCGATCAGTGCCACCACTTCCCCGGCTGCCACGTCGAATGACACGCCTTTGAGAACCTCGACGGTTCCAAAACGCTTGATCACTCCGGTGAGTTTAACGACGGCCGACATTCAGTTTCCTCTCAAGTGAGCGACTCAAAAGCGAAAGCGGATAGCAGACGCAAAAATAGAAGGCTGCTGCGATCCCGAAGACGAGAAATGGCTGGAAAAGCGAATTGTTGATGACTTGTGCAGCACGGGTTAACTCGACAAAACCGACAACAGATGCAAGCGAGGTGTTTTTGATAAGCTGCACCATGAATCCCACCGTGGGTGGAGTTGCGATGCGCACGGCCTGCGGCAGGATCACGTCAGTGAGCGCTTGCCAGCGGGTAAGGGCAAGACATTCGGCTGCCTCGTACTGCGTGCGTGGTACGGATTCGACGCAGCCGCGCCAGATTTCACCCAAGTAAGCGCTGGAGTAAATCATCATGCCGATCCCTGCCGCCGCAAGCGGAGGAACCTCGATGCCGATTACTCCCAGACCGAAGTAAATTACGAACATCAGGATGAGCAGCGGCGTGCCCTGGATGAACTGAACGTAGAGCAATGATAGCCGCCTCAGCCAACGCATGGTCGACGTACGTGCAAGCATGACGAAGAAGCCCGCGGCTCCCCCTAAAGCAAACGCTAAAGCAGACAAGAGGACTGTCCAGAATAATCCGTTAAGCAGATAGACGAGATGATTGGCAGTAAACCCGTTGGTCATGATTTCGGCCCTCACAGCGGGGTGCCGAGCCGGCGGCGGCGCGGGAAAATTCCGAGGGCAACGAGATGAAACCCAAGACGGAGCAGGTAGGTAATCATCAGATAAAGGATCGCGATGACAATATAGGTTTCGAACGAGCGGAACGTGTAGGACTGTATGTTGTTAGCAATGCCTGTCAGCTCTTCCGCCGAGATTTGCGATGTAATGGAGGTCGACAACATCATCAGGATGAACTGGCTGGTCAGGGCCGGATATACGCGCTCGATTGCCGGCATGATGATGATGTCCCGGTAGATCTGGAAGATGGAAAGGCCAAGTGCTTCCGCAGCCTCAATCTGGCTCGGGTGCACGGCCTCCATGCCCGCGCGGACGATCTCAGCAGTATAGGCACCGACATTGATGACCATCGCGAAAACAGAAGCGAAGAAGACCGGCATCGTGACGCCAACGGACGAAAGCCCGAAGAAAATGAAGAAGATTTGAACGATAAACGGCGTATTGCGCACGATTTCGATGTAGGTACTGACGAGAAACTGCAACCAGGGAAGGCTGCTGCGACGTGCGATTGCGCACAGGACGCCTATCACGAGGCCAATGGCGACCGCAACGAGCGTCATCTCGATCGTCGTTAGGGCGCCTTGCAGGAAGCTTGGCCAGTAGGAGATAAGAGCGCCGAAATCAAACTCATAGTGCATGCCCGCGGCCCCCTAGCGCGCCAGCCAGCCGCCATCGACGGGCAGCACAGTGCCATGGACATAGTCCGATGCGTGCGACGCGAGGAAAACGGCCGCCCCGCCTATATCGGATGGCTCTCCCCACCGGCCAGCAGGGATACGCGCAAGTATCTGCGCGCTGCGCTCCTGATCTTCGCGCAAAGCTGTCGTATTATTGGTGACGAAGTAGCCGGGAGCAATCGCATTCACGTTGATGCCCCTGCCAGCCCATTCACATGCGAGAAGCCGGGTGATTCCGGCCAGACCGCTCTTCGATGCAGTATAGGAAGGTATGCGAATGCCGCCTTGGAATGAAAGCAGCGAGGCGATATTGATGATCTTGCCGCTTCGGTTTTCGATCATGTGGCGAGCGGCAGCTTGGGACAAGAAGAAGGCCGATTTGAGGTTGGTATCCATCACCACGTCCCAATCTTCTTCCGTAAAATCAATCGCGTCGTTGCGTCGGATAATGCCGGCGTTATTGACGAGAATATCAAGTCTGCCCAAAGACTTAGCGGTTTCTTCGATAATCGTGGAAACGGGAGCGATTGTTCCAAGGTCTGCTTTGATTTCGACAAAGGGAACTTTTGCCTTCTCGACGAGCTGGCGCGTTTCATCCATTGAGGACCGGCCAACCGCTACAATCGACGCTCCGGCCTGTGCCAGGGCATGAGCTATCCCCTGGCCGATACCGGTATTGGCGCCGGTGATGACAGCGACCCTGCCAGACAAATCAAACGGATTGCTCATCGCAGGGCACTCATCGGAATGTGATCCATGTCAGTGAAGCTTTTGTTGTCGCCGCCCATTGCCCAAATGAAAGCATAGTTAGCCGTCCCGACGCCGGAATGGATCGACCAGCCGGGCGACAGGATTGCCTGCTCGTTCGCGACGACGAGGTGCCGCGTTTCAGCAGGCTCACCCATCATGTGGAACACGCGCTGGTCGTCAGCGAGATCGAAATAGAGATAGGCTTCCGATCTTCGATCATGCGTGTGGCATGGCATAGTGTTCCACATGTTGCCGGGCTCTAGCTGGGTCAGGCCCATGACCAGTTGGCAACTGTCGCACACATCCGGGTGAACATATTGGAAAATTGTTCGCTTGTTGGCTGTCAACTGTTTGCCAAGCTTAAGCTGGTTCGCCTGCTCTGGTTTGATGAGCATGCTTTCGTAAGTAGCGTGGGCGGGTGTCGACAGAAGATAAAATTTAGCCGGGCGAGTGGCATCGACACTTTCGAATACGACGTCGACGATCCCCCTACCAATGTAGAGGCAGTCCCGATTGTCGAGTTCATGAACAGAACCGTCTAGCAAAACCCGGCCACTGCCACCAATGTTGATGACACCAAGCTCGCGCTGAGCCAGGAAGAATTCTTGACCGACCGCAGTTGGGGCCGTCAGCGTCAACGATTGGGTGGCGGGGACGGCGCCTCCAATGATCAGCCGGTCGATATGGCTGTACGTCAGGACAATCTCGTCAGTTTCGAAAATGTTTTCAATCAGAAAGTGACGACGCAATCCTTCCGTGTCGTACGCCCGTACCGCCTCGGGGTGGGAAACCTGTCTGACTTCAACCTTCATTTTCGCACTGTCCACGCTTGTTTGCCGACTAATTGATTTGTTACTTGTCATCGATAAAGTAATTAGGGTTCATGTTGGGCGTATCCTTCACTTCTTTCAGCATCTGGCCGAGGTGAAAGCCCATAGCTTCTGCGGCTTGCACCGCATCGTGCCTGCGAATCCCATCGAGGATTGCTTCGTGCTCGATGATGACTCGTGTCAGGCGGCCGCGAAGTGGCAAGGTCAGACGCCGGTAGCGGTCGATCTGCATCTTGACCTGCTGGATCACATCCCAGATACCCGGAAAGCCTGCGATGCGATTGATATGAAAATGGAAATTGTTGTCCGCCAAATGAAAACGCTCGTTGTCCGATGCGGCTTCCGCCGCCGCCAGGTCGGTTATCGTCCCTTCGAGATTGATAATATCGGCTAGCTCGGCCTGTTCGGCGGCGAGCTTGACAGTGGTTTCTTCCAGAGATTTTCGAATGAGGATTGCCTCGTAGAGTGTCCGGCGGGGAATGCGGGCCACGAAGGTCCCGGACTGTGGGAAAATGTCAATGAGTCCGTCATCCGCAAGCCGCAGGACTGCCTGATGGACAGGAGTGCGGCTGACTCCAAAATCGGCAGCAATTTCCTTCTCCAGAATTGGTTCCATCGGTTTTCGGCGAAGCGAAATGATGTCCTCAAGCAGTACTTTGTAGATATGGGTAGCTGCCCGCGGCGTTGCGGCGCGCTGCTGAACATACGCGGCTTGCAGTCCAGAAAGAGGATGCGCGCGGTCGCGTTTCTTTTCGTCGTCACCAGTTTCGCGATCGCCCATCAACATAGCGTCCCGCCAGTTGCCCCGGATGCTAGGCGAGCGATCCTGCTGGCCTCAAAATGTCCGTTTTGACGCAACCCCGCCTCCCTTGACCGATTTGAAATATAAATATTCTAATATTTTAGTTTTGGCAAGTTTGCTGATCCTCTGCACATGATGATGACCGGCCGCTGCGAGCGTTAGTGCGCACCACGCCCCGTGCAAGTCAGCAGATTGTGTGTTCTCGGCGATAGAACGACAACGGGATATCGCTCGCCAGAAGGGTGGGCGATTTGTTTGCATCTTCAGGCAAGATGAGAATGACCAACGGTTCCTTGGCAGTGCCGGACCCTCAGCAATGGATCGGTTCGATCTTGTCACACCTGGTGCCTCTCTGAGCGTCGAGCATTTCAATCTCTATGATCGAGGATGGTATCAGAGCGACATTCTACGCAGGGAGCCGATCTGGAGCCGAGGCGCAGGTATCGATTTGACACCAGTCTAATCGACGCGTCCGCGCGCAGCGACTGGTGTAATCTCCACAATCCGATCACCGGAGATCAGAACGACTTCATCGAAGAGGTTTGTGACCACACAGCAATGATTGGGAATGATGCGGAGGCGATCGCCAATTTGCGGTTTCGTCTTGCAGGCGCTGAGGTCAAGCACTCCATGTTCTTCATTGAGCGACACAATGGCCGCATCCGGATAGTCTGTGATGCGCCCAAATCCCTCAAGACCCAGCGTATCGCTTGTGAGTGCCTTTGAACCGGCGTCGATGACTGCGCGGTTGTCCGTTGGTCGGCTGACAACCGTGGCGAGCACCGTCAGGGCACAGTCATCCCATGTGCCGACCCCTTTGGACACTTGAAAGCGGTCCATATAGATGTAGGTGCCAGGACGATGTTCAGTGGCACTCGTTACTTCGTGTGCTCGCCACATGTCTGGTGAGCCGCCGTTGGAAATTACGCGTGGATCAAGACCGGCTGCGAGCGCCTTTTGCTTGGCATCGGCCAAGAAGGCTTCCGTTTGCTTTATTGTGCTGGTTTTGGGAAACGTCATGAAGCCGGCGAAGCGGAGTCCTTCGGATGCATCGATCAGCTTCGCCAGCTCTGCTGCTTCATCAGGCGTCTGCACGCCGCAACGGCCCATACCGGTGTCGCACTCGACGAGAACGTTAAGCGGCTTCCTCGTGCCGTTGAATGTCTCCGCAAGACCCCGGATGGTCACTTCGCTATCCGCCGTGACAGCAATTTTGACGCGCTCGTTCAGCGCGACAAGCCGGTCAAGCTTGGGTTTTCCAACGATGTTGTACGGGAGGAAGATATCGGTGATGCCTGCATCGGCCATGACTTCCGCCTCGCCGAGCTTCTGGCAGGTGATGCCCACCGCGCCAAGCTCCACTTGCCGCTTGGCAAAACGCGGCAATTTGTGCGTCTTGATGTGCGGACGTACAGCAAGTTGATGGCTATCGGCGTAGGCCTGGAAGCGCTGCAAATTGGCTTCGACCCGATCGACATCGATTAGAACGGCCGGCGTTTCGATTTCGGAAAGTTTCACTCTCTAATCTCCAAGCGGAAGGTTGGGCGCATCGCTCTTGTGCATGCCCTGAAGGTTCTTGATGCGGCGCATGCGCTCCACCGCAGGCGCGCCAATTTTCTCGGCAATGGTCATCGCAAGCATATCGGTCAAAGCGAGCAAGGCATAGCGGGCGGGCGAGGGCCGGTAGACATTGGTGCCCTCGTCTATATGGAACGGGAGTACGAGCTGCGCAGCGGATGCGAGGGAGGAGTTCGGTGCGGTAAAGGCAATTGTCTTTGCCCCATATCGACCCGCGATCGTCACTGCTTCGATCAGAGGTTTGACCTCGCCCGAAAGCGAATAGGCAACGATGACTGTATCCTTGTTGCTGATTGCCGCTGTCATTTGCTGCATCTCGCCGTCGATATGCGAGGACGCCAGAACGCCGAGCCGGAACAATCGGTTCTCAAGTTCGGTCGCAGCCATTGATGAAGCGCCGCCTGAACCGTATGCCCGAACCATGCCGGCTTGCGCGACGATTCCTGCCGCACGCTCGAGATCATTGCGGTCAATTAGTTTGCTGACCGTTTCGATGGCATCGATGGCGCTATTGGCGATAGTCGCAGGGACGCCGGTCCGGTTCTCCGGCGCCGGTCCTGCGATTATAAAACGCCCGGCTACTGCCAGTGATTGCGCCAGCTTCACCTTGAATTCGCGGGTCCCCTCGAAACCAAGCGTCCGGCAGAAACGGGTGATTGTAGGCTCGCTCACTCCAGCTTTCTCCGCGAGCCGCTCGATTGATGCATGGGTGGCAAAATCGGCATCTGACAGGATCGCCGCCGCAACCCGTTGGTCGGATCGCTGGCCGTTATCGGCTATTTCCCGCAAGCGGGCGACGATGTCGAAATGGGGCGATGCCATGTTCGGTTCAGATCCGTGTTCCTGTTTTGCGGTCAAAGACATGCACTTTTGCCGGATCGATCGCCAGCATCATTTGACTACCCGGTTCAGGATCGACGCGGTCGCGAAAGACACAACGCACGCCGACGCCGGCGATCGTGCCAAAGATATGCGTTTCCGAGCCAGTGGGTTCGACAACGGCGACCCGATAAGGGCTACCCTCATCGTTACCGGCAAGCCGGAAATGTTCGGGGCGAATGCCGATTTCGATCTCCTGCCCGGATAAAGCATTTGTGTCGCCGACAGGTATAGCTAAGCCGTCTGCAGTCCGCACCCGCGGCTTGTCATCGCCACGTTCCAGCGTACCGGGGATAAAATTCATGGCTGGCGATCCGAGAAATCCGGCAACGAACTTGTTGGCCGGCCTGTCGTAAAGTTCGAGTGGCGAACCAGATTGTTCGATGCGTCCGCCATTCATGACGACGATCCGGTCCGCCATGGTCATCGCTTCGATCTGATCATGGGTGACATAGACCATCGTGGTTTTCAATTGCTGGTGCAGCGCCTTAAGTTCCGTCCGCATCTGGACGCGCAACTTGGCGTCGAGGTTTGAAAGCGGCTCGTCAAATAGGAACAGGTCGGGTTCGCGTACGATCGTCCGGCCCATTGCAACGCGCTGGCGCTGCCCTCCCGAAAGCTGGCGCGGCAATCGATCGAGATAGTCATGGAGATTGAGCGTCTCTGCCGCCTTGTTGACTTTCGCGTCTATTACCCCGTTGGCTTCCCGGCGTATTTTCGGACCAAAGCCGATATTCTTGCGCGTGGTCATGTGTGGAAACAGCGCATAGCTCTGGAACACCATGGAGATATTGCGCTGCTGTGGTGCCAGACCGTTTGACAGGCGGTCGCCGATCCACAGTTCGCCCGACGAAATGTCGTCAAGACCGGCAATCATCCGCAACAGCGTGGATTTACCGCAGCCCGACGGACCGATGAGAACGAGAAATTCACCGTCGCGTACGTCAAGGTCGATGCCATGGAGCACGTTCATCGCGCCATAGGATTTGACGAGTTGTTTGATCTGCAATCCCGCCATCTCAATTTCCCCCAGCAAGAACGTCATTGATGAAACGCAGATTTCCGGCCGTCAGTCCAGCGTCGACCGCGAGTGCCGTACCGGTAATGCCAGATGCAGCTGGCGAGGCCAGGAAAAGAGCGGCATTGGCCACCTCCTCGGGTGTCACCATGCGCCCCAGCGGGTAATGCGGCAATACTTTTGCCAGGAGCTCTGGCTGCTTTTGCAGACGGTGATCCCAAGCTGGAGTCCGTACCGATCCCGGGCAGATCGCATTGGCGCGGATGCCGTAGTGCCCGCGTTCGACCGCGAGTGCCTTCACGTAGGAAATCAGCCCGGCCTTGGCCGCAGAATAGGCGGGATTGCCGAAATGACTGAGGCCATTGACCGAGGAGATGAACACAACATTGCCGCTGCCGCGCGCGCTCATCGCGTCAATGATCGGCGCTGTCACATGGAACGCGCCGTTGAGATTGATCGCAATCTCGCGCTCCCAGACCTCACTATCCACCTGATCAAGGGTTTCACCTCGCGTGAAACCCGCATTGTTAATTAATGCGTCTGGTGCGCCGTGGCCTTTGATGAAATCGCCGACAACCTTAGACGTTTCCCCCTTGTTGGTAAGATCGAAGACAAGCCGATGTTCGAGGGGTAACTGCTCCATAGCAAGGAGTTGCTGATCGGCGCCGGAGACAATCGCGCCGGCTGCTGTGAACGCCGCGACAAGTGCCTGGCCAATCCCACCGCCAGCACCGGTAATGAGGACATGCTTGTCCTTGAGACCGGAAAAATCTTTGAAACTTGAAGAGGTCATGAGCGGGCCTGTCTGATGTTCCCTGACGTGCGGTTCAAGCCCGCTTGTTGCCCAGCTAATGGCTAGAAATGAAAAAAAGCAACATAAAAATCTTCATCCAGGACTAAATACTGACTTGCATGAAATTAAATTACATTTGAATATGGTCGAGTCAATTAAAGTCGCGTTCGGGAAAATGTTGGAGCAATTCCCGGACAGCGCCGAAAAAGGTTGCCAAGGCAACCAGAACAAGGGGATTAAAGATGACGATCAAACAGAAATTATGCCTTCTCGCGGGGGCAAGTCTTGTTGCCTTCAGCACGAGTGCCTTTGCTGAGAGCACCGTGCGCGTCACCATTGCCGAATACAGCAAGGGGACCGGTCCCTATTTCGAAGAGGCCGCCAAGGCTTTCGAGGCTGCCAATCCCGACACGAAGATCCAGATCGAAGTGGTGCCGTGGGAGAATCTTCAGCAGAAGCTGACCACCGATATTTCCGCCGGCGCCAATGCGGATCTTTCGATTATCGGCACGCGCTGGCTGCTCGACTATGTCAAGGCGGGTATCGTCGCGCCTTTGGACGAAAACATCAAGCCCGACTTCAAGGCCCGGTTCATTGAGACATTCCTTTCGCCATCCGTCATGAACGGCAAGGTCTATGGGCTGCCGATCGCGGCGTCAGCCCGCGCCATGTATTACAACAAGGACATATTTGCCAAGGCAGGCATCGATGCGCCGCCGGCAACGTGGGCCGAATTCAAGACTGACGCGGAAAAGATCAAGAAGCTTGGCGGTGAGACTTATGGTTTCGGGCTCCAGGGCAAGGAAATCGAGACCGACGTCTATTTCTATTATGGCATGTGGTCGAATGGCGGCGAGATCGTCAAGGACGGCAAATCGGGGCTCGATTCACAAGCAGCCATCGATACGGCAAAGCTTTACAAGAGCTTCATAGATGAAGGGCTCACCCAGCCGGGCGTTACCTCCTATGCGCGCGAAGACGTGCAGAACCTGTTCAAGCGGGGCAAGGTTGCGACGGTTATCACCGCGCCATTCCTGTCCAACCAGATCAAGAACGAAGCGCCGAATCTCAAATATGGCGTCGCGCCCATCCCAGCTGGTCCGAACGGTGACAAGGGCACCTATGGCGTTACCGACTCCATTGTGCTGTTCGAGAACTCCAAGAACAAGGAAGCTGCCTGGAAGTTCCTGGATTTCCTCTTCACCACCGAACAGCGCACCAAATTCGACAAGGTCGAAGGTTTTCTTCCTGTCAACGTGGAAGAGTCCAAGGATCCCTACTTTGCGGACAACGTCGATCTGAAGATCTTCACCTCTTTGCTGCCCAATGCACGCTTTGCGCCGGTTATTCCGGGCTGGGAGGACATCGCGCAGACGACCTCCAATGCCCTCCAGAAAATCTATCTGGGGCAGGGTGAGCCCGAAGCAACACTGAAAGAGGCAGCCGAGAAGATCAACGCCACACTGAAGTAACCCGGAAACGGGGAGGATGGCTTTTGGCCATCCTCCCGGTTCATTCCTCGCAACCCGCCAAGCGATCAGTCAAGGAATTTGACGCCGATGCAACGGGCCACAGCCCCATATTTTCTGATTCTGCCGAGTTTCCTGCTTGCCGCCGCCATCATCCTTTGGCCGCTCAAGGAAATCGTGTCGTTGTCGCTGCATGATGTGAACCGCTTCGGCATGCTGCGCGATTTCATCGGCCTTGAGCACTTCCGCGTCTTGTTCGCCGATCCCGATTTCATTGCCGCCACGTGGAGAACGCTTGTCTGGACCGCAGCGGTCGTGCTCGGAACGCTGATCGTTTCGGTTCCGATCGCACTCATCCTCAATGAGGATTTCTACGGCCGCGGCATTGCACGTATCTTGATCATGTTGCCCTGGGCGATCTCCCTGACAATGACCGCCATCGTCTGGCGCTGGGCCCTTAACGGCGAAAGTGGCATGCTCAACTCGGCCCTGCGCGACCTTGGCCTCATCAACACCAATATCCAGTGGCTGGCCGAAGCGTCGACCGCATTCCCGATGCAGGTTCTCATCGGTATCCTCGTCTCGGTCCCATTCACCGTGACGATCTTCCTTGGCGGCCTCTCCTCCGTGCCGGATGATCTTTACGAGGCAGCGGCGACTGAAGGTGCAGGGAGCTGGGACCAGTTTCGGTTGATCACCCTGCCGCTGCTGAGGCCTTTCATCAACATCGCCTTCGTGCTGAACACTATTTACGTTTTCAATTCGTTCCCGATCATCTGGGCAACGACGCAGGGCGGACCGGCCAATTCAACCGACATTCTGGTCACCTATCTCTACAAGGTCGGATTCCGGATCGGCAGGCTCGGCGAGGCGGCCGCCGTATCGCTGATCATGTTCGCCATCCTTCTGGTCTTCACGATCATCTATGTGCGGCTGGCCATGCGCGAGGAAAAGGCATGAACAAGAAACTGAAACGCTCGATTCTGTTCTGGCTTTTTCTATCGCCGATTGTCGTGGTGATCCTGTTTCCCTATGCGGTGATGACGATCACCTCGCTGAAATCCGCCACGGAGGTGCTCAACCCGGACTGGTGGCCATCGGAACTGCACTGGCAGAACTTTCCTGAGATGTGGCGGACATCGGGAATAGCCGAGGCGCTCGCCAATTCGCTCTACGTTTCAAGCCTGTCGACCGCACTGACGATTCTTGTCTCGATTCCAGCAGCCTATGCGCTTAGCCGCTATCAGTTTGCTGGGCGCGATGCCTTCCGCCAGTTCCTGCTGATTTCGCAAATGCTGTCGCCGATCGTGCTTGTCATTGGCCTGTTCCGGCTGGTTGCCGGCGCCGGCATGATCGATAGCCTGAACGTGCTGGTGGTTATCTACACCGCATTCAACATCGCCTTTTGCGTATGGATGCTGCAAAGCTATTTCTCCACAATTCCACGCGATCTCGAAGAAGCCGCATGGATGGAAGGCGCCAGCCGCTGGCGTACGCTCGTCGCCGTGTTCCTGCCATTGGCTGTCCCGGCCATGGTGGTCACTGCCATCTTTACATTCATCAACGCCTGGAACGAATTCGTCATCGCATTGACGATGCTGCGTACGGAGGGCAGTTACACTCTGCCGATCCGGGTCTTCTCACTGGTAGCGGGCCGCTATACGGTCGACTGGCACTATGTCATGGCCGCGGCGTTCGTGGCTTCGGTTCCCGTTGCCTTTCTTTTCGCCTGGTTGCAACGTTACCTGGTCCGTGGTCTTTCCATCGGCGCCGTCAAATAATCACGAAACAGGGATTTCCCATCATGACCAAGCAACACTTCGGATCGTCGCATGTGCCGCTGTCACCGGCAGTGCGTGCCGGCGATTTCATCTATATCTCCGGACAGGTGCCGGTCGGCGCTGACGGGACCGTCATTATCGGCGGCATCGAGGCGCAGACGAAACAGGTGATGGAGAACATCAAGGCCGCGCTTGCCTTGGCAGGTGCGGAGCTTTCCGATGTGGTGAAGACTTTCGTCATTCTCGAAGATGCGCGCGAATTCGCAGCCTACAACAAGATCTATGCTACCTATTTCCCGCAAAATCCACCGGCCCGAACGACGATTGAATCGCGCCTGATGATCGACATCAAGATCGAGATCGAAGCCATCGCCTACAAACCCCTCTGATAAACCGACAAACAGGCATACCATGCGCATTTTTACCGCCTCGCTCGCGACAGAAACCAACACCTTCTCCCCCGTGCCGACAGACCGCGCCAGCTTTGAAATGGCGTTCTATGCGGGTCCGGGCGAGCATCCCGAGACGCCGACACTGTGTTCGGCACCGATGGTCGTGCTGCGGCGCCGGGCAATAGCTGAAGGCTTCGAACTGATTGAAGGCACAGCCACGTGGGCAGAGCCGGGCGGATTGCTGCAACGCCAGGCCTACGAGGGCCTGCGCGACGAAATCCTTGGACAGTTGCGGGCGGCAATGCCGGTCCATGGTGTCGTTCTTGGCCTGCACGGCGCCATGGTGGCGCAGGGTTATGACGATTGCGAGGGTGATCTGCTCGAGCGGGTTCGTGCCATTGTCGGTCCGGATGTGCTCGTGGCGTCGGAACTCGATCCGCATAGCCATCTCACCCGCAAACGGGTGGAGAACGCCAACATTCTCGCTGCTTTTCTCGAGTTCCCGCATACAGATTTCTACGAGCGCGGCGAGCATGTGGTCGACCTCGCCCTGCGAGGTCTCCGCGGTGAAATCAAGCCGGTAATTTCAACGTTCGATTGCCGCATGATCGGCGTCTATCCGACAAGCCGCGAGCCGATGCGCTCCTATGTCGACCGTCTGAAGGCGCTGCAAGGCCAGGACGGTATCCTCTCTGTTTCGCTTATCCATGGCTTCATGGCGGGCGATGTCCCGGAACTCGGAACGCAAATCATGGTCGTTACCGATAATAATGCTGAAAAGGGTGCGCGGCTGGCGGAAAAGCTTGGCATGGAACTGTTCGCGATGCGGGGCACGACCGCGATGCCGATGTTCGACACCGAGACGGGGCTGGACGCAACCGTTGCACTCGCCGCAACGAAACCGGGCAAGCCGGTCGTTGTTGCGGACGTATGGGACAATCCCGGCGGCGGCGTCGCGGGAGATGGCACACTCATCCTGAGGCGTATCATCGAACGCGGTATCGGTAATGTCGCCGTGGCGACTATCTGGGATCCAATCGCAGTCACGTTCTGTCGTGCGGCCGGTGAGGGCGCACTTATCCAGCTGCGTTTTGGCGGCAAGGCGGGCCCCGATGGGGGTGCGCCAATCGACGCATGTGTCGAGGTTCTAAAGGCTGTCGAGGAAGGCTGGCAAAGCTTTGGCAAGAGCCGCGTCACGCTCGGACCTGCTGCCGTCATCCGTCTTGCGGGGACGGATATAGAGGTGATCCTCAATACCAACCGCACACAAGCTTTCGAGCCGGATATCTTCTCCAACCTCGGCATTGATCCACAGTCGAAGGACATTCTGCTGGTCAAGTCAACGAACCATTTCCATGCCGGCTTCGAACCGGTCGCGGCGCAGATCATCTATATCGATGCGGGTGCGCCCTATCCATCCAACCCGAAGAAGACCGACTATCGCAAGCTTTCACGCGAGATCTGGCCAAGGGTGGAAATGCCGTTCTGATTGTCAAAGAGCCGGTGTGCCTATCCCGTGCCACGCCCGCTTTTGCGTCTGGCCATTGAGATCGCGGGAAGACGGGCGGTCGCCGAAGCGCGTCTTGTAGATAAGTATGCGATCTGAAGACCGCCCGTCTGGCGACTTTTTACACCCCCCGTCCGTTCCGCTTGGGAGGCCTCGGCTACCCAACGAGTGCCATTTGCGGCATTCCATTTTCCTGCAATCAATCCACCTCCCTCATCCTGAGCCCCGTCGAACCACGCAGTGATGGACCTGCCAAAACCTGAATTGACTCGCGCTTCCATTCGTGCTGAATTGGCACAATGGTCCAACCAATTAGGTGAAGCGTTTCGTGATCAGCCCGATCCTTTCCCCAGTACACACACCATCGCGTGACGACGCTGTGTTGCATGCGCTGGTGGATTTCGTGACGGGAGAGGGCTTGAAGCCGGGAGACCGTCTACCGACTGAGCGCGTCCTTGCCGAACATCTGAAAGTGAGCCGAACGACCGTGCGCGAGGCGCTGACGCGCTGGCAGGAGCTTGGCCTTGTCGAGCGGCGCCAAGGCAGCGGCACATATCTGAAGGCGGCCGTAACGCGCAACATGCTGCACCTGCCGCTGACACTGCCCTCCGGCAACGACTTCAACAGCCTGATGCACACGCTGGAAATCCGTCGGGGCCTCGAGGCCGAAGCAGCGGTTCTTTGCGCCGAGCGAGCAAGCGATGAAGACATCACCTTCATCGAGCAGAAGCTGATCAAGATGGAAGAGGCCTTCCATGCCCGTCATGGCATGTCCGCCGACGAGGACTGGGACTTTCACCTTGCGGTGTTCCGCACCTCCGGCAACCCATTGTTCGAGCAGATAATCGCCGCCATGTACGAGATGTTCCACCGGTTCTGGGAGCATCCGCTTGGCGTGCGGGATTTTGGTCACGCCAGTTTTCCGTACCACCGTACCCTGTTCAACGCCATCGCCGCCCGTGATCCGGCCGGGGCGAGGGCCGAAGCATTGAAACTGATTGCCACCGTCGAGGATGACCTCAAGCGCGGTGCCGAAAACCTGAAAAAGCAGAATAAGAAGAGCCAAGCATGAGCGACAACCCCTATTTCCACGATCAGGACATGATGGCGCAAGCAGCAACACTGCTCGCCCATGACGAGCCGTTCCCCGGCGGCTCGGTGGTCCCGCCGATCTACCAGACATCGCTCTTCACTTTTGCAAATTATGCGGAGATGGCTGACGCCTTTGCCGGACGCAAGCGTCAGCCGATGTATTCGCGCGGCGATAACCCGACCGTGATGGAGTTCGAAAGCAAGATCGCCGCGCTTGAGGGTGCGCAGGCGGCACGCGCGTTCTCAAGCGGCATGGGCGCCATCAGTGCGATGGTGCTCGCCTTTGTCGGCGCTGGAGACCGCATCGTCGCTGTGCGCAATTGCTATGGCGATGCCTACCGGCTGTTCGAGCGGCTGTTGCCGCATCTCGGCATCAAGGTCGATTATGTCGATGGTTCCGATCCGGACGCTGTGGCTGCAGCCCTCCCTGGCGCGAAGCTGCTCTACCTCGAAAGCCCGAGCTCGATGATGTTCGAGCTGCAGGACATCGCCCATTATGCACGCCTCGCCAAGCAGCATGGCGTGGTGAGCACGATCGACAATTCCTGGGCGACGCCGCTGTTCCAGAAGCCGATCGCGCACGGAATCGATCTCGTCATGCATTCGGCCTCGAAATATCTCGGCGGTCACAGCGATACAGTGGCTGGCGTGGTTGCCGGCTCGAAAGAGATGATCGACCGGATCAATGGCCGCACCTATTCGTATCTTGGTGCGAAACTATCGCCCTTCGAGGCCTGGCTGCTCTTGCGTGGTCTGCGGACGCTAACGCTACGCTTGCCGCATCACATGAGGAGCGGGCTGACCATTGCCGAGCGGCTGAAGGCGCATGACAGCGTCGAACGGATCATGCATCCCGCCTATTCCAATCATCCGGGCAAGGCGACTTTGTCCGGCTATTCAGGCCTGTTTTCCTTCGAGGTAACCGAGGACATCGACGTGCCGACCTTCATCGATGCGCTCAGGATATTCCGCATCGGCGTCAGCTGGGGCGGTCACGAAAGCCTCGTCGTACCGGCGCTTGCCTCGTTGCAGCAGACGCCCGATGCCAATTCGATCGGGCGCTTCGGTGTTAGCCCGCGAACCATCCGCCTTCATGTGGGACTCGAAAGTGTAGAGGAGCTTTGGGCGGACCTCACCAATGCACTGACAAAAGCAAAACGCTGAACGTTTTAAAATGGGAGCTAGATAATAATGCAAAAACGAATGGGAACATTTCTGGCAGGTGCGATCGCTGCCCTGTCCATGACCGTATCGGCGGCCTTCGCCGACACGACGATCAAGATGGTGGAGGTAATCTCCAGCCCGCCGCGCACCGAACTGCTGAAGAAGCAGATCGCTGGTTTCGAACAGGCCAACCCCGGCGTCAAGGTCGAGCTGGTCTCGCTGCCCTGGGGGCAGGCCTTCGAAAAGTTTCTGACCATGGTGCAGGCGGGCGATACGCCCGACATCGTCGAGATGCCGGAACGCTGGATGGGCCTTTATGCCAATAATGGCCAGCTCGAGGATCTCGGACCCTACATGGCCAAATGGAAGGATGCCGGGACACTTGGTGATCGCGCCAAGCAGTTCGGTTCCGTCGTCGACAACAAGCAGTACATGATCCCCTATGGCTATTATGTCCGCGCAATGTTCTGGAACAAGAAGCTCTTCGCGGAAGCTGGTCTCAAGGAAGCGCCGAAGACGCTTGACGAGTTCATGGAAGCCAACAAGAAGATCTCGGCGATCCAGGGCAAGTATGGCTATTGCCTGCGTGGCGGGCCCGGCGGCTTCAATGGCGTGCAGATGTTCATGAACATCGCCAATGGTAAGGGCGGATACTTCAATGCGGACGGCACGGCTACACTGAATGAGCCGGGCGCCGTCAAGGGACTGCAGATGCTGGCCGACATCTACAAGAATGGCTATGCACCTAAAGACAGCGTCAGCTGGGGCTTCAACGAGGTCGTCACCGGTTTCTATTCCGGCACCTGTGCCATGCTCGACCAGGACCCGGACGCGCTGATCGGCATTGCTGAGAAGATGAAGCCGGAAGATTTCGGCGTTGCACCACTGCCGACGGGACCGAACGGCAAGTCGTATCCGACGCTCGGCTATGCCGGTTGGGCGATGTTCGCCAATTCCAAGGTCAAGGACGATGCCTGGAAGCTGATAGGTACATTGCTCTCGCCGCAAGACAATATCGAGTTTGCCAAGAGTGTTGGCGTGCTGCCGATCCACAACGGCGCTGACAAGGATCCGTATTTCGGTTCCGAAAGCTTCAAGGGTTGGTTCCAGGAACTGAGTGATCCGAAGACATTCGAGTTCGTCACACCGCCGACCCATCTGGAAAATCTCGGCAACTTCTATGACTCCGTATCGGTCAAGAATTTCCAGGAAGTGCTGCTCGGACAGAAGACGCCCAAGGCGGTCGCCGACGAATGGGCTGCGTTCCTTACCGAACAGCAGCAGGCCTGGATGGTCAAGAACAAGAAGTAATGTGACTTGCGACGATGCTCCGGTGCCTAGCGCCGGAGCATTTCCCGTTTGCTTTCACCAACCCATCAACCGGGTGGCGAAAGTCAGGGAAGGTTTTGGCAAATGAGGGGCCGAAAAACATGGTGATGCAATCGACAGTGGCAGGTCTGCCGCAGAAAAGCGGAAGGGAAGGCGGCAAACGCCGGTTCTCCACCGCATTTGAACCATGGCTCTATCTAAGCCCGGCACTCGTCCTGCTCATGCTGGTTCTGGTGGTGCCGTTGATCTTCGGCGTCAGCTATTCCTTCCGCAAATTCTCGGCCTTCAAATCTGAATATGTCGGTCTTGCACAATACCAGGCCATGCTGCACGACAAGGTTCTGGGCGAGGCGTTGATGAACACCCTGTGGTGGACAGTTGCCAGTCTGGTTCTGCAGTTCTTTCTCGGCCTTGGCCTGGCGCTGCTGCTCGACCGGGATTTTGCCGGCAAGAAAATCGTTCAGGCGATCGTCTTTCTGCCATGGGCCGTGCCATCCTTCCTTTCGGGCCTGACCTGGGCGTGGCTGTTCAACCCGATCGTCGGTCCTTTGCCGCATTGGCTTTATGCGCTT
>NZ_JBBNAN010000003.1:0-14625 GCF_037994405.1 Phyllobacterium sp. | reverse complement strand
ACGGCCCTTGTCATCGGAGAAGTAGCCAAGGCCAACACGCCCCGGTTTCGGCACTATGCCGGTGATGAGTGTTGACAGCCATTCGCGCGCACCCTCGCCGCTGACCTTGAAGCGCGAGAAGCCCGGCAGGTCGAGAATCCCAACGGCATCGCGCACGGCATGGCACTCCTCCCGGATACGCTGATGCCATGGTCCGTTGCGCGCGAAGCTCTGGGTTGATTTCTCAGAAGTATCGTCGCCCGGCTGCGCATACCAGTTGGCTCGTTCCCAACCATTATAGGCGCCGAACTGACCGCCGAGCTTGGCGATGCGATCATGGATTGGCGACAGCTTCTTGTTGCGCCCCGCCGGCCACGTGTGGCGGGGAAAATGGATGGCGTATTCGTGACCGTAGACCTCAAGCCCCTTGGCGACGCAATAGTCATGATCGGCAAAGGCCGTGAAACGGCGCGGATCGCAAGACCACATATCCCATTCGGTCGCGCCGTCCGTCACCCATTCGGCCAGCACCTTGCCTGCCCCGCCGGCCTGCGCGATCCCGAAAGTGAAGACACAAGCTTCGAATGCATTGGGCACGCCCGGCATTGGGCCAATCAGTGGGTTGCCGTCCGGCGCATAGGGAATTGGACCATTGATGACCTTCGACAGACCCGCAGTACTGAGGATCGGTACCCGGGCAATGGCGTCATTCAGATACCAGTCAAGGCGCTCCAGATCGTCCGGGAACAGCTGGAATGAGAAATCATCCGGCATCGGATCATCGCCGGTCGCCCAATGCGCACGGCAATTGCGCTCATAGGGACCGAGATTCATGCCGTTTTTTTCCTGTCTCAAGTAGTAGGACGAATCCACGTCGCGCAGCAGTGGCAGCTTATGGCCATTTTCCCGCGACCAGGCGGCGATTTCGGGGATTTCGTCAAAGAGCAGATATTGATGGCTCATCACCATCATCGGTACGTCGCGGCCGAACAGCTTGCCGATCTCCTGCGCCCGGTACCCGGCGGCGTTGACCACATATTCGCAGCGGATTTCGCCTTGCGGTGTGGAGATGACCCACTCGTCTTTCTCACGCCGGGCACCGGTGACCGGACAGAAGCGGATGATCCTGGCGCCCATGTCGCGTGCACCCTTGGCGAGCGCCTGCGTCAACTGTGCCGGATCGATATCGCCATCGTTGGGATCGTATAGCGCTCCTTCAAGCTCATGCGTCGCGATGAACGGGTAACGACCGTTGATCTCATCGACGCCAAGAACGTCAATATCCATGCCCTGGTAGCGGCCCATGCTCTTGACCCGCTGGAACTCGCGCATGCGCTCTTTCGTGTGGGCAAGGCGCAGCGAGCCGGTGACGTGGTAGTTCATCGGGTAGTCGACTTCAGCAGCGAGACCGCGATAAAGTTGCGCGGAATAGCGCTGCATGTTCATCACCGACCAGGACGCCGAGAAGGTCGGCACATTGCCGGCTGCGTGCCAGGTGGAGCCGGATGTCAACTCGTTTTTTTCGAGGAGGACGCAATCGGTCCAGCCTGCCTTGGCGAGATGATAGAGCGACGACACGCCGACCGCTCCGCCACCGATAATGACGACGCGCGCCGACGTTGGAAAATCAGACATACAAAGTCTCCCGTGGTCTCTTTCTGCAGTACGGCCGGCCGATCAGGCCCGCCCGATTTCATCGAGGTACCACTGGATGTACCGCAATTCGTTATATTCCATTGGCGCAATCGGTCCCGGCACGAAATAATGCGACCGCACACCGCGCGCCGTGTGTTCGATGATCGTCTTGTCTTCGGCCGTCGTGACCTTCCAAAGCCAGGTTAGCTTTTCGAGGTCGTAGTCCTTGCCCTCTTCTGCATCGCCGCGGACCAGCCAGATTAATTCCATCTCGCAGGTATCGACTGTCTTCGGAATGAAGCGATAGATCATGCCGTGGTCCGGGTAGCAGACGAGGAAGCTGGTACCGCCAAGGTGAATGGAGGTAACTCCACCATCGAACCCTGAAAAACGACCCATCAATGGACCTACTGGCGAACCGTCCTCGCTGCCACTCGACACGCCATCATACAGCGCATAGCGGAATGTGTGGATTGCCTCCTGGCCGTGGGCCGAATTCTGCCAGTTGTCACCGGTCGCAATGTCGATGCCGAGAGCGCAGGTGCGCTGTTCCATCCGCGCATTGAGTTCGACAATCTTTTCGGCCGGCTGTTCCAGCGCATGCGTTTGCGAATATTCAGGATGAGCCGGACCGCAGTGATAGCATTCAACGTAATTTTCGACCGCCAGCTTCCAGTTGGCATCGACGGGATAGGTTTGGCGGTGCGCAACCTTGGCATCCGCCCAGCCATATTGCCCGCAAGTCGTACGAAGCGACTGTTCGATGATGGAGAAATCCAGCGGTTCATCGGCAAAGCAGATGAAGATTAAGCCTTCCGCCACCCGCACATGCAGCTTCTTCAAACCATGGCCGCTCCGGTCAAAATCCTTCGGCATCAGCCGTGCCGCCCGCAGGCTGCCATCATTGGCATAAGTCCAGGCATGATACGGGCAGACGAAGAAGCGCGCATTGCCTTTCGGCTTGGTGCAGACTTCTGCACCGCGATGACGGCAAACATTCAGGAAGGCATGGATCGACCCGTCTTCGTTGCGTGAAACGATGACTGCTTCCGAATCGATCTTGAAGAGTTCGAAATCTCCGGCATTGGGGATGATGCTTGCATGACCGATGCAATGCCAATGCCGGCGGAACACCCGCTCCATGTCGCGGGCATAGACATCGGGATCCATGTAGAAGGCACGGACCAGCCCATGACCCGGCCGGTGCTCGCCAATCATGCGGTCGATCTTGTCCAGAGTCGGTGCAATTTCTGCAAATGCCTGTTCTGCACCCATGTCATTCTCCGAAAAAGATTGGTCCCGGACGCTTGTTGCGTCGCAGATTAGAATGATTCCGCATTGCGCAGCGTTCAAGCGATCGTTACTCATAAAGACATGAATTATTTTCACGCATCCTTTTGCGAGGTTCTGAAGCCATGATGTCAAAGCCTCGGATACCGCCGCTCGGCTCGTTACGGGCATTTGAGGCGTCGGCGCGTCTCTTGAGTTTTCGCCTGGCCGGCGACGAACTGGGTGTGACACAATCGGCTATAAGCCACCGCATTGCCGAGCTGGAAACCATCCTTGGTGTGAAGCTTTTCGAGCGATTGCCCCGCGGCGTATCACTAACCGATGCGGGGACCCTCTATTACCCCTATATGCGCGATGCTTTCGAAAAGATCGCGCGTGGAACGGCATTGATCAATCGGATCGGCACGACCGATGATCTGGCGCTCGAAACCTATGCGACCTTTGCCATACGCTGGCTCATCCCTCGCCTCACCGATTTCCGTAAGGTCAACCCCAACCTCGCTATTCGCATCGGTACCAGCCAGCTTGATTGGGAGCTCAATATCGACAGTTCCGACATCGGGATTATCCACACAACGCGGCCGGAGCGGATGAACCTGCATTACCGGCTTCTGGTCAAAGCCGAAATGTGCCCGGTCTGCAGCCCGCAGGTCGCGGCGCGGATCGACAGCGATTCCGGCGTGAAAGCCTTGAACAAAGTGCCACGTCTTGCGCTTTACACCGCCCCTGAAGATTGGGGCACATGGCTTGAGGCCACTGGGATGGCCGATACGGGCCAGGCGGTGACGCTGAAATTCGATACCTATCTTGCCGCGCTGCAATCGGCGCTTGATGGCCAGGGGCTAGCCGTTGCGCCAGATTTTCTGGTAGCCGACGATCTCAAAGCGGGGCGGCTGGTTGCGCCCTTCCCGCTCAAAGTGCCGCAGCCCGGCGCCTGGTATATGATTTGCCGCAAGGAGCGGGTTGGCGAAGCCAGAATCCGGCAATTCGAACGCTGGCTCGTGGAACAGTTCGGCGGAGCAGCTATTTCTTCTTGATGCCGATTGCCCGGCCGACACGGGCTGGTATCGGCAGTTTCGAGTGCGCTTGCTTGTAGAATTCGAGCTTCGGCAGCACGTCTTCCGGGAACGGACTAACCTTCGGACCGCTCATATCGACATGAAGCGACAACACCTCTGCTGTCGCAGCTATCCATCCATCCGTGTGCACGATCTCGTTATAGGTGTGCAGGCGCTTGCCATCGAAATCGATCAGCTGGCTGGTCACGGTCACCACATCGTTGAGGTGAATTTCCTGCACGTAACAAATATGCACCTCAGCCGTATAGATTGTCAGCTTGCGCTCAGCGGCATATTTCGGTCCAAAGCCGAGTTCGGCAAGGAACTCGTCGCCGCCACGGTCGAACACAACATTGTAATAGGCCATGTTCAGATGGCCATTGTAGTCGATCCATTCCTTCTCGATGGCGATCGGCGCGGAATGGTACAATTGTCCTTCTGTATTAGACATGGCTAGGCTCCTGGCTGGAATGGCGCGATCGTCCCGATCGGCGGCAGTTGAAACATGGATGGCGATGCTATCGCTTTGTCAAAAGCGACTCTCAATGGACAGGTCGGAACGCGCTCGGTGGCTTTCCCTCGAAACTCCGGAACGTTCGGGTGAAGGCGGCCGCTGATGAAAACCCGGTGCGCGCGGCAATATCGGCGAGCGGCGATTTTGTATCCGTAATCAGCCGCCGCGCCACTTTCAACCGCAGGCGCAGGTAATAGCGGCCCGGTCCTTCGCCCACGGCTCTCGAAAATATTTTCTCGAGGCTGCGCGCGCTCAGGCCGCAGCGCTTGGCAATCGCACCAACGGTCAATGGCGTGTCGATATGACTTTCCATCAGCCGAATGGCACCCGCCAGTTTCGGGTGCACATCATCGAGCCGCCCTAGGGAAACAAGCGGCTGCGCGTCGTTTGACGCATGTGCCTCGTCATAGATAAAGACGCTCGCCACATCGAGCGCCACGGACATGCCATAGCGCGACCGGATCAGGTGCAGCATGAGATCGAAGGTTGGTGAAGCACCGCCGCTGGTGAAGACGGGCCCATCGATGACGTAGCGATCTGGCCGGATATCGGCATCGGGAAACTCGGCCATGAACTCCTCCATATCCTCCCAGTGCGTCGTCGCTTTGCGACCCGACAATAGGCCAGCACGCCCAAGCAACCAGGAGCCTGCCTCGATGCCGCCGATGATCTGGTAATTGTGAACCGCCCGACGCAGGTTTGCCGTGAACGTGGTACGGGCGATATCCGACGTACCAAAACCCCCAATAACCAGAAGCATATCACCTTTTTCTGATGCATCGAATGAACCAGAAACAGCGATCGGCAGGCCGCAGGTAGTCATTGTCGGTTCGCCATCGAGCGAGACAATTCGCCATTTGAACAAATTGCCGCCGGATACGCGATTGGCGGCGCGCATCGGATCGATGGTTGAGGCCACACACATGAGCGAGGCCCCGCTGAAGACGAGAACAGTCACGTCCAGCGTTTTGGTATTCGGCAAAAAGAGTGGCGAAGTTTCGCTATTCATCAATTTCAATTCGTATATTGCAAAGCATCGCTTGGCAATCGGGGCATGATCACATCCAACAAAATAATGGGAGCACTGCTATGGGACTTACCCCCAATCGCGAAGTATTCATTACCTGCGCCGTGACAGGTGCGGGCGACACCACCGGCCGTTCAGATAAGGTTCCGGTCACGCCAGGCCAGATCGCCGATGAATGTATTGCGGCCGCCAATGCCGGCGCCGCCATCGCGCATATTCACGTTCGTGATCCGAAAACCGGCAAGGGCTCGCGCGACATCGCGCTCTATACAGAAGTGGTCGAGCGCATCAAAGCGTCGGGCGTTGACATGGTGCTGAACCTGACCGCCGGCATGGGAGGCGACCTCACGCTCGGCAGCGTTGAGCAGCCCATGCCACCCTCACAAAATGGCACGGACATGGCCGGCGCCACCGAGCGTCTGGAACATGTGGCAAAGCTTCGCCCCGAGATTTGCACGCTCGACTGCGGCACCATGAATTTCGGCGAAGGCGACTATGTGATGACCAACACGCCCGCCATGCTGAAAGCAATGGCAGCGCAGATACAGGCGCTTGGCGTACGTCCGGAAGTTGAAATCTTCGATACCGGCCATCTGCTGCTTGCAAAATGGCTCTACGATCAGAAGCTGCTGGACGATCCGGTCATGGTGCAGCTCTGCATGGGTATTCCATGGGGTGCACCGGACGATATCGGCACACTACTGGCGCTCACCAACAACCTGCCATCCAATTGGACGTTCTCGGCTTTCTCGATCGGCCGCAATCAGATGCCCTATGCTGCGATGGCGATGCTGGCGGGCGGCAATATCCGCGTCGGCCTCGAAGACAATATCTGGCTCGACAAAGGCGTTCTAGCTACCAACGGCCCATTGGTTGAACGGGCAGTAAAAGTTGCTGAAGGCATGGGTGCTAAGATTCTCGGACCCCAAGAGGTCCGCGAGCGCATGAAACTGACGAAGGGCTGGTGAGATCATGGCAGGTATTGGCAAGGCTGCAGCTGTCGGCGGCGGTGTTATCGGCGCGGGCTGGGTCGCCCGCCTGATCCTCAACGGCATCGACGTGTCAATCTTCGATCCTGATCCGGAAGCCGAGCGCAAGGTCAGCGAGGTGATGAAAAACGCCCGCCGCGCCTACAAGACCATGCTGCCGGATGGCCTGCCGAAGGAAGGCAAGCTGACATTCGCCAAGTCCATTGAGGAGGCCGTAGCCGACGCCGATTTTATCCAGGAAAGCGTGCCTGAACGGCTCGATCTAAAGCACAAGGTGCTGGCGGAGATCGACAAGCACGCCGCAGTTGATGCGATCGTTGGCTCGTCGACCTCGGGCATCCTGCCCTCCGACATGCAGACCGCGATGAAGCATCCGGAGCGGCTGGTCGTCGGCCATCCCTATAACCCGGTCTATCTTCTGCCGCTGGTCGAGATCGTTGGCGGTAAGCAGACGTCACCGGAAGCCGTCGAAAAGGCGCGCGAACTCTATGCTTCGATCGGCATGAAGCCGGTGGTGATCCGCAAGGAAATCGAAGCCTTCGTTGGTGACCGTCTGCTTGAAGCCGTTTGGCGCGAGTCGTTGTGGCTGATCAAGGACGACATCACAACTGTCGAGGAACTCGACGATATCATGCGCTATTCGTTCGGTATTCGCTGGGCGCAGATGGGCATGTTCCAAGTCTACCGCGTCGCCGGCGGTGAAGCCGGCATGCGCCACTTCATTGCCCAGTTCGGTCCGTGCCTTTCGTGGCCGTGGACCAAGCTGATGGATGTGCCGGAACTGACGGACGAACTGGTCGACAAGATCGCCAACCAGTCCGACAAGCAGGCGCACGGCCTATCGATCCGCGAGCTTGAACGCATCCGCGATGACAACCTCGTTGCGATCATGGAAGCCCTCTCCCGTCAAAACAAGGGTAAAGGTTGGGGCGCTGGCGCACTCTACAAGGACTACACCAAGCGCTTGTCGAAATTGGCACAGAAGCCAGCCACATCGAAGGCGGCCGAGAAGGCAAAAAACAGCAAGCCAAAGAAAAAGAAAGGCTAACGCCATGGATTTCGGTCTTTCGGAGGAGCAAAGGCTGATCGTGGAGACGACACGGTCATTTGTTGAGAACGAACTCTATCCCCACGAAGCAGAGGTGGAACGCACGGGTGTTCTGCGGAAGGAATTAGCCGACGAACTGAAGCAGAAGGCTATTGAAGCCGGCCTCTATGCCGCCAACATGCCGGAATCGGTCGGCGGCGCCGGTCTCGATACCGTGACGTGGCTGCTCTATGAGAAGGAACTTGGTCGCGCCAATTATGCGCTGCACTGGACCTGTGTCGGAAGACCATCAAACATCTTGCTCGCCGGGACGGACGCGCAGAAGGAAAAATACCTCTACCCCTGTATCCGTGGAGAGAAATCCGACTGCCTCGCCATGACGGAGCCGGGTGCCGGTTCCGACCTGCGCGGAATGAAGGCGACAGCCGTGGAAAAAGGCGGAGACTGGGTCGTCAACGGCACGAAGCATTTCATCAGTCATGCGCTGGAAGCGGATTTCGTCATCCTCTTCGTGGCATCGGGCGAGGAAGATACGCCGCGCGGCAAGAAAAAGAAAATCACCGCCTTCTTCGTCGACAAAGGTCATCCTGGCATGACCATTCGTGAAGGCTATCGCAACGTCTCGCATCGCGGCTACACCAATGCGATCGTCGAATTCGATGATTGCCGCCTGCCGCAGGACGCGATCCTCGGCGAAGTGCACAAGGGCTTCGAAGTCGCCAACACCTGGCTTGGCGCAACCCGCCTGCAAGTGGCTGCGACTTGCCTTGGCCGCGCCGAACGCGCGCTTGGTCATGCCATTGAATATGCGGCACAGCGCGAACAGTTCGGCCAGCAGATCGGCAAATTCCAGGGCATATCCTTCAAACTTGCGGATATGGCCACGGAGCTGAAAGCTGCCGACCTGCTTACCTTCGAAGCGGGCTGGAAGTTCGATCAGGGTACTGTGACCGATCAGGACATGGCGATGGCCAAGCTCAAGGCGACCGAAATGCTGGCTTTCGTCGCCGACGAAGCCATCCAGATTCACGGTGGCATGGGCCTGATGGACGATCTTCCGCTGGAACGTATCTGGCGCGATGCCCGTGTCGAGCGCATCTGGGAGGGCACGTCCGAAATCCAGCGGCACATCATTTCCCGTGCCCTGCTGCGCCCGCATGGCGCGTAGCGGAGCATTCGATGGCATCGCATAAACTCGATCGTCTGCTACGACCGAAAACCATTGCTGTCTTCGGTGGCCTCCAGGCCACTGAAGTCATCAAGCAATCACAGAAAATGGGGTTTGCCGGCGAAATCTGGCCGGTCCATCCCAAGCATGACGAAATATTGGGCCTCAAGGTCTATCGCTCGGTCGCCGATCTGCCCGGCAGCCCCGATGCGGCTTTTGTCGGAGTGAACCGCTTTCTCACGCTAGATATTGTTCGTGATCTGCGCGAGGCGCGTGCTGGTGTGGCCGTATGCTACGCCTCCGGCTTCCTTGAGGCCGGCGCGGACGATGCTGATGGCGCCAGGCTACAAGATGAATTGGTGGAAGCCGCAGGTGACATGCCGATCATCGGGCCGAATTGCTACGGCCTGATCAATTATTGCGATGGCGCTTTGCTCTGGCCAGATCAGCATGGCGGACGCCGACTAGGATCGGGTGAGCGCGGCGTCGCCATTATCACCCAATCCTCCAACATCGCCATCAACATGACGATGCAGACACGCGGACTGCCCATTGCCCATGTGATGACGGCGGGCAATCAGGCGCAGACCGGGCTGCCCGACATGGCAATCGCCCTGCTCGAGGACGAGCGCGTAACGGCGCTGGGGCTCCACATCGAAGCTTTTCAGTCAGCCGCGAAATTCGAGGCATTGGCGAAACGTGCCCGCGAACTCGGCAAGCCTATCGTTGCCATGAAGGTTGGACGCTCAGCGCAGGCGCGCGCGGCTACAGTTTCGCATACGGCGTCGCTGGCAGGATCGGACGCAGCGTCCGATGCATTCCTGAAGCGGCTCGGTATTGCCCGAGTCAACTCGATTGCCTCTTTCCTCGAAACGCTGAAGCTCCTGCACGTGCATGGGCCGCTCGATGGCAACACCCTTTGCTCCATGAGCTGCTCTGGCGGCGAAGCTTCGGTGATGGCGGACAGCGCAGAGGGCCGAAATGTCAGCTTCCCAGCCCTGACACCCGAGCATCGCGCTCGCGTGAAGTCTACACTTGGTCCGCTTGTCGCCGTCGCCAACCCGCTCGATTACCACACCTTCATCTGGAACAATGAACCGGCACTGACGGAAACGTTCACAGCCATGGTGTCGGGTGGCTTTTCGCTCAGCTGCCTCGTTCTTGATTTCCCGCGCAAGGACCGCTGCTCGGACGTGGATTGGTGGGCGACGGTGCGCGGCTTCGAAGGTGCATTGACGACCAACCGGGCCAAAGGCGCTATCGTTGCTTCATTGCCGGAGAACATCCCGGAAGAATACATGACCGGACTTATGTCTCGGGGCATCGCTCCGCTTTGTGGTATCACCGAAGCATTCGATGCGGCGGAAGCCGCGGCATTCATCGGCAAGGCCTGGAACAAGCCCGTCGCTTCACCCGTCGCGTCACCCGAGCAGGTGATCGAGGCTGATGCGAACACGCCAGACGAAGCCGAGGCGAAAGTCATCCTCAAGAGGTCCGGGTTGCCGGTGCCGGACGGACGCCGTTGCACAACATCCGTTGGGTCTGTCGCGGTTGCCGAACATCTTGGCTATCCGGTCGCGCTCAAGGCGCTGGGTATTGCCCACAAGTCCGAACACAATGCGGTGCGGCTCAACCTGAGAGATGCCGGCGCGGTTCGGTCCGCAGCGGATGATCTCGCCGGTCTGGGATCAGGTCTTTATATCGAACGAATGGTAACGGGAACCGTCGCCGAGCTTATCGTCGGCATCACCGACGATCCGCAATTCGGGCCTGTCATGACGCTTGGTACAGGCGGTGTGCTGGTGGAACTATTGCATGACACGGTGACGATCCTCCTGCCTTCCAGCCGCGAGGACATCGAGGCCGCCTTGCGCTCATTGCGCATGTTCCTTCTCCTCGACGGCTATCGCGGCAAGCCTAAAGCCGATCTTGAAGCGGCACTAGATGCAATCATGAGTATCGCTACCTTCGCCGTGAACAATGCCGGCAGAATTGCCGAACTTGATATCAACCCGCTGCTGGTCGGCGGCAAGGGACAAGGCGCCTGGATTGCCGATGCGCTGCTGGTGACAAAGGGAGAGCTGAAATGAGCGATATAATCAGGACGCGGCGCGAAGGCGGCATTCTCGAAGTCACGCTGGATCGGCCGAAGGCTAATGCGATCGACCTGACGACAAGCAGGCTCATGGGCGAGACTTTCAAGAAATTCCGCGACGATCCCGAATTGCGCGTTGCCATCATGCAAACGGAGGGTGACAAGTTTTTCTGCGCCGGCTGGGACCTGAAAGCTGCAGCAGGCGGCGATGCTGTCGATGGCGACTACGGCGTCGGCGGGTTCGGAGGACTGCAGGAACTGCTCGACCTTAACAAGCCGGTTATCGCGGCGGTCAACGGGATGGCCGTCGGCGGCGGCTTCGAACTCGCGCTCTCCTGCGATCTTATCTATGCCTCCGATCATTCGAGCTTTGCGTTGCCGGAAATCCGTGCCGGAACATTGGCCGATGCGGCCACCGTCAAGCTCCCCAAGCGCATCCCCTATCATGTCGCCATGGACCTGCTGTTGACCGGGCGGTGGATGGACGTTGCCGAGGCGCATCGTTGGGGTCTGGTCAACGAGGTCCTGCCGAAGGACAAATTGATGGCGCGGGTCTGGGAGATTGCGCGGATGCTGGAAAGCGGTCCGCCACTGGTTTTCGCTGCCATCAAGGAAGTAGCTCGCGAAGCCGAAAGCATGGGCTTCCAGGAGGCCATGAACTGGATTACCAAGCGCAAATTCCGTACTGTGGATACACTCTACGCTTCCGAAGACGGGCAGGAAGGTTTCAAGGCCTTTGCGGAAAAGCGTGATCCCGTGTGGAAAGGTAAATGACAACCGACTATTCCATCCTGATCGACGAGGAAACCTGGGCTTTCATTGAACGCACCAACGGTTTCTACCCGCCTGATGCTGTCGGTCTTTCGGTCGCGCAGCAGCGCGATGTCTACGACACCATGTGCCGTGCATTCTTCGCCGGCTATCCGGAATCGGTGTCGTCGGCTGATCGCTTCATTGATACCCGCGACCGCAAGATACCAATCCGCGTCTACCAAAAACGCGACAGCGATCCTGAAGCCGTCTGCCTCTATTTTCACGGCGGCGGCTTTGTCGTTGGCGGGCTCGACAGCCATGATGATGTGTGTGCGGAAATCTGCGAGGCCACAGGCTTTCGCGTCATCTCCGCAGATTACAGGCTCGCACCCGAACATTTGCACCCCTCCCCCTTCAGGGATTGTCTTGCAGCTTTCGAATATGTGGCTTCGACGTCTGATCTTCCCATTGTTCTGTGTGGCGATAGCGCCGGGGGCAATCTCGCAGCTGCGGTCTCGCACCATGTGCGTCGACACGAGCATGCTCCGATCGGTCAGGTGCTGATCTATCCGGGACTGGGCGGGTCGGCCGGTGAAGGCTCTTACGTGACCCATGCGGAAGCGCCGATGCTGACGACGCGCGACACGCTGTACTATGCCAATATCAGAGGTGGCGGGTTCAACTGGTCGACTGACCCGCGTTTTGCCCCTTTGAATGACACCGATTTCAGCGGATTGCCGGATACAATCGTCATCTCAGCCGAATGCGATCCTCTATCGGATGACGGGAAGCACTATCGCGACAAGATCCTGGCAGCGGGCGGCAAGGCGATCTGGAACAACGAACCAGGTCTAGTGCACGCCTATTTGCGTGCGCGCCACAGTGTGGAACGAGCCCGCTCGAGCTTCCGGCGAATTGTCACCGCCGTGCATCTACTCGGCCAGGGCCGCTGGCCGGGCCAGCTCTAGTTTCCGGCACTTGCCATGCGCCGGTTCTTCACGGCGCCCTCCAGCCAGCCCAGCTCCATTTCCGGAACCGATGACAGCAGCAAATCCGTATAGGCATCGAATGGCGGCTTGAGCACCTGTGATTTTGAACCATAGCGCACCACTTCACCGCGATACATGACGGCGATGGAATCGGCGATCGATTTCACCGTGGCGAGATCGTGGGTGATGAAGAGGTAGGCGACATTCTCGTCCTTCTGCAAATCCAGGAGCAGTTTCAGAATGCCGTCGGCGACCAGAGGATCAAGGGCACTCGTGACTTCGTCGCAAATGATCAGCTTCGGCTTTGCCGCAAGCGCCCTTGCAATACAGACGCGCTGTTTCTGGCCGCCTGAAAGCTCGGCCGGGTAACGGTCGACAAAGCCTTTGCCCATCTCGATCTTTTCGAGAAGTTCGGCGATACGGGTGTCACGCTCCTTGCCCTTCATGCCGAAATAGAATTCGAGCGGTCGGCCGATGATGGTGCCGATAGTCTGGCGCGGATTCATGGCGGTATCGGCCATCTGGTAGATCATCTGCAGTTCGCGCAGGTCGTTGCGCGTACGGTTGGCGAGGCGGGGCGACAAGTTCCGCTTGTCGAAGGTGATGCTCCCTTCCATCGGTGGCAACAGCCCGGTGATCGCGCGAGCGAGTGTGGATTTTCCCGAACCG
Organism: Phyllobacterium sp.; assembly: GCF_037994405.1. Lineage (GTDB taxonomy): Bacteria > Pseudomonadota > Alphaproteobacteria > Rhizobiales > Rhizobiaceae > Phyllobacterium. Next base: position 1,411 of record NZ_JBBNAN010000003.1, on the reverse strand, counting down.
GACTCACCAACAACGGCCAGCGTCTGGCCAAGGTGGATATCCACCGAAACGTTCTTCAGCACCTTCACCAGACCGCCGCCATAGGCCGCCGTAACATTCTTTACGGATAGGATCGGCGCATCGGCCGGGTTATTTTCCTCGTGCGGAATGTGGTGCACCGAGACTAGTTGTTTGGTGTATTGCTCGCGCGGTTGCTTGATAATGTGGTGCGTATCGCCATATTCAACCTGCTTTCCATGCCGCAGCACGAGGATGTCATCCGCCACCTGCGCAACCACCGCGAGATCGTGGGTGATGTAAAGCGCAGCCACATTCGTGTCGCGAATGGCGTCCTTAATCGAGGCGAGCACATCAATCTGCGTGGTCACATCAAGCGCCGTCGTCGGCTCGTCAAACACGATCAGATCGGGTTCCGAACACAGCGCCATGGCAGTCATAGCGCGTTGCAGCTGGCCGCCGGAAACCTGATGCGGATAGCGCTGACCGAAGGTTTCCGGATTGGGCAGGCCGAGTTTCTTGAACAAGCCGATGGCGCGCTTTTCCGCTTCTGCCTTCGAGCAGATCTTGTGCAGGAGCGCTGCTTCGATCACCTGATCCATCAGCTGGCGCGCCGGGTTGAATGCAGCCGCGGCCGACTGAGCAACGTAGCAAACCTCCCTTCCCCGTATCTGACGCAGAAGTTTTGGACCTCCCTTGAGAAGATCGCGTCCGTTCAGCACAACTTCGCCGCCGGTGATCCGCACGCCGCCACGCCCGTAGCACATGCTGGACAAGCCGATGGTTGATTTACCGGCTCCGGATTCGCCGATAAGCCCGAGCACCTTTCCGCGTTCAACCTTGACGGAAACGTTGTCGACAATAACCACATTACGCGGGGGCTCGCCGGGCGGATAGCTGGTCGCTTCTATGCGCAGATTGCGAATGTCGAGCAGGAGGCCGGATCTGTCGACTGGACGTTTTGCCATTAGCCGCGCCCTCCCTTGAGGCTGGTGGTACGGTTCAGGATCCAGTCAGCGACCAGATTGACGGAAATCGCAAGTACCGCGATCGCCGCCGCGGGAATGAGCGCTGCCGGAATACCGAAGACGATGCCTTCCTTGTTTTCCTTGACCATGCCACCCCAATCCGCGTCCGGCGGTTGAACACCAAGACCGAGGAATGAAAGTGCCGACAGGAAGAGAACTGCAAAGATAAACCGCAGGCCAAGTTCGGCAATTAGCGGTGTCAGTGCGTTGGGAAGAATTTCGCGAAAGATGATCCACATACGGCCCTCGCCGCGCAGCTTTGCCGCCTCGACGAAATCCATGACATTAATATCGACGGCGACGGCGCGGGCGAGCCGGTAGACGCGGGTGGCGTCGAGCAGACCCATGACCAGAATAAGCGTGACTACATTTGTGGGAAGCACCGA
>NZ_JBBNAN010000002.1:0-2311 GCF_037994405.1 Phyllobacterium sp. | reverse complement strand
GATCGGAACACGGCGGCCGATACCTTTAGTTGACGAACCGGACAACGACGCCCGGCTTCACCATTCCAGCTAGCTCCTCGGCGTCCCAGTTCGTCAGACGAACGCAGCCATGCGACCCGACTTTGTTGATAAGCTCGGGATCAGGCGTTCCATGGATGCCATAGGTTGGCTCGGTTAGATCGATCCAGACACTTCCGACCGGCCCATTGGGGCCCTTGGGGATGATGAGGACCTTGTCGTTCTTCCCTTGCTTAAAGTTGACCTTTGGATTGTATCTAAAGACGGGCATCCGCGCGACGCCTTTCACCTTGTGCGTCCCCCCTGGAGAAGGATTGTCCTCGCTGCCAACTGTCGCGGGATACGCCGCTAGTATGACATCACGATTATCGTAAGCCGTGACCTGCCCAGCCGTCTTGTCGGCTTCGATGCGGGCCACCTTTCCTTGGCGCGAGGGACCCGGCATCGCTACCTGGACTGTCTCCCCCGGGACGAAATCCGAACCTGGATTAAGCACAGTCAACAGGTCGATATGCATGTGGAAACGCTCTGAAAGCTTTTCGGCGATGCTGGTGTAACCCAAGCTGGGCATCTTCGCCTTTTCGCCGTAGTCTGCTGGAATATGGTCCACGAGGCCTTTCGCGTCGTCGGCCGTGACCGTGTAGGTGCCGATAATCGAGCCACCCGTCTCCAGCCTGCTGATTACATCGGAGTCGATTGTGCCGTCCGGGGGCATCCCCATCATCTTTTCGAAACTGGCCACCGCCTTGGTAACGTTCTTTCCATAAATGCCGTCGATCACGCCCGGCGATGCACCTGCTCGGTCGAGGAGAACCTGAAGGCGGACGATCGCTGGATCGGGATCCCGTGATGGTTTGGAAGCGCGCTCCGCCGGGATTGTGGACAGGGACGCAGAATTGATCACGTCTGGTTTGACCTCTGTGGCTTCAGCGAAGATGACGGAAACGATCAGAAAGAACGTGGACATTCCAACAAATGTTTTCATGTCCGCTCAAATGGAGTTGCGATGAAGATGTTCCGAAGATAATTGTTCTTCTGTGGTTGCCCCCCTTTCTTAAGAACTCTTTTGCGTGAACGTGAGATCAAGTACGCTCTTCTGTGAGGCCTTTGATTGCGGCATTTCGAGAGACCGCTAGTCGGTGCGGTGATCCGCAGATTGGATCCAGATATTGTTCGCGAGCTCTGAGCTCCAAGATCCGTTCTAGTTTTCCCTATCCGGATCGGTTCGATCCCGTGCCTATTCAGGTCATCGACTTCTCGCATCTCTCACGGGCACAAATCATTAATAAGAATCTCTATTGTTACGTCCGTGCTTCGAAAATCGCATAATGTCTCCTCTGGAACCGCACCTCAGAAAACCGCATTGAGTGGGTCTGCGGTTCGATTCCTTTCAAGAGCTTTGATTTGGGGTCCAATTCAAGACTCAGTTTGACCGAGCAATTGTGTTGAACGTAGTCAAGGCGTTGATCTGGTGTGTCGGCTTTTTCAACGTTTGTCATGAGGGGCAGCCGCAAGTGGGCGAAGCCCGCTTGTGGACGTCTCCCCGATGGAAGGGTTAGGCCTCAGGTTCGTGGCAAACCGCTTCTATGTTGTGCCCGTCCGGGCCAATGACGAACGCTGCATAGTAGTTCGAGTGGTAGTGCGGGCGCAGACCAGGCGCACCATTATCTTTGCCACCCGCCTCCAGAGCCGCGCGATAGAAGGCTTCGACTTGCTGGCGATTCTCGGCCGTGAACGCCAAGTGAAGATGCGCCGGCTTCTCCTCGGTTTGGTACAGGCACAATGAAGCCTTACCCTTTGGACTAAGCTCGACGCCGTACGTCGGCGGCCCCTCCGATACAACAGCTACGCCGAGTGGTTCGAGTGCCTTGAGGAAGAACGCTTTGCTCGCTGCATAGTCGCTGACTCCGAATTTGATGTGGTCAAACATGAGTTCTCCTGAAATGTGTAGGCCTGCCTGACGGTGCCTCTGCTGCGCATCTTATAAAGTCTGCCTGCGCTGCAAAGCGGTCCTTCGCGGCTGGTTTTGCGTCTCAGACTCTATTGGCATGTCTCAGCCACTGATGGCAAGGAACAGGGGGTGGGAGTCCAAAGAGCAGCGCCCCTTTGTGTAAGCCCGCAGGGCACGTAGCCTGAGCCGGCCATGGTGACAAGAATCCGCGCTCGAGCAGCTGCGGCTGTCGCCAAAGGGGGGAATTTGTCGCTTCAGTGACTTGAGGGAGATTTCACGAACGGATGGTGACGCGGCCGCGCTAGCCAGGCCGCTGCGTTGTCACGACGAAAGAAAGCCCCG
>NZ_JBBNAN010000001.1:0-4041 GCF_037994405.1 Phyllobacterium sp. | reverse complement strand
CCGCATCGAAGAGATTAGGGCGGCGTACCCACAATGGCCGATTCTCAATCTACGCTAACTTTGATAGACTATCGGGCTTAATCTCGCTGTAATCGGGATGACGCATTAGCTGTCCTGAGTTTGAATGCGAGCTGACCCTATGAAGAAGAAAGATGTCTGAGACCCCGTCTCAACCTCCCTGAAGCGTCGGCAGAATTGTCTGAACCTGCCGGTGTGCATGAGAGTCTTAGGGCACCGAGCGTAGTACTCGTGACAGGAGCCTCGGGTTTTGTCGGTGCGGAACTGGTCACTTATCTGAAGGCGGGTGGTTATCGCGTGATTGTCGCCACACGCAACCAAGGTAAATCCGGCCGCAATGGGCTGGAATGGGTTCGTCTGCCTTCACCGCATGAACCTGTCGAGGTCTTCGAGGACATTCTTAAACAGATCAACCATGTTGTGCATCTGGCGGCCATCCATAACCCGCAGTTTGCCGTTTCTGCTGACACCTATTATGCCGTCAATTGCGTTATGACGGCCAAACTGGCAAGAGCTGCGCATAAAGTCATATCGGGCAAACTCATCTTCGTCTCGACGATCCGCGCGCAGTGCGGCAGCGTTTACGATGGTATCGCGCTGGAAAGCGATCGTCCACAACCGACGGATGACTACGGACGCGCGAAGCTCGCAGCCGAGACTGAAGTCGCGGCAGCGATGACCCGTGGGAATTATACGATACTGCGACCGGTCCTCGTCTATGGCCCCGGTATGAAGAGTAACATGGCCATGCTCGTGAAACTCGCAGCCTTGCCGCTGCCCTTGCCCCTGAATTCACTGACCGGCAAACGGTCGCTGCTCGATCGCGGGGCGCTTTGCCGGGCGATCATCCACTGCCTGGACGATGCCGGCACAGATGGGGGCACATTCATCGTGTCGGACAGGATTCCGCTAACCATATCGGAGATAGTCGCAGCGACGCGTCTGGGTCAGGGCCGGAACCCCAATTTGTTTTCCTGCCCGCCCTGGATATTGAACCTTTTGGCACGAATGACTGGCCAGAGCGATCGCCGGAAAAGATTGAATGGCGACCTCGTTGCGAGCTCGGCGAAGCTGCAGTCGATGGGCTGGGACGCTGTCGACAATCCCGCACGACGAATTGAAGAATTGTCCAGCGATCTCATAGCGAGTGGGCGTTCTTCGAGCCGCTCTAACCGCCAAGATTTACGAAAAGTGGTGTCTGGATGGCGTACAAGACTACGCCAAAGCTGGCTTCATTGAGCAGGCATGAGTACCCGCTATAGCCGAAGTTCAGCGCGATGCGACCTGCTATGGGCTCCGCTCAACGGCGGCGCGGTCCATCTGGGGCACTTTTCAGTGTGCACATCAACTTGGCTCCAGCTGTACCTGGGATAGGTAAGCTTGGAACGTTCAGCGTGGCCAATCAAAACCGATAGTGATGAATTCGATGTCCTCTCGCCGGTTGGGGAAAATCATATCGCGCATTGCCGAAATCATTTTGCCAAAGATCGCAAAGCTTGGTTCGAAACCGTATCGACGCTTCCAAGAAAATCATCGCGACGGCCTTAGTCCGTCGAACGCTTTGCGCAGCATCAGATAAGCGCTGAGTGCCGGGCAATCGCGCCTTATTTCTTTATTGGCATCAGATTTGTCCGTCCGACATCGTCTCCCTTGCCAAATCCCAATTGGGGGAAGCTGCGGTGGTTCTTGGAAAGATCGAATTGGAATACCCGTACAATCGGCAATATCCAGCAGCGGGTCGATTACTCTGGGATGATCCAAAACCGGAACATTTCATCCGCACGCTAGTTTTTCTGGAGAAACCACTCACAGGAGCTTGTCATGAAGACACACCTGGACTGGCTCCGTCAAGGAGGGACAGGCAAAGGCAGCCGCCAACTGCGGGTTGTCGAAATAAAGCATAGCCAGGGAGTTTCAAATGCAAACGGTAACAGGACTATATGATAGTTATGATGATGCTCGCACTGTCGTTAACAAACTCGAGGATGCGGGAATTTCTTCCTCCGATATCACGATCATTGGCCGCGCCGAGGAAGCGAGTGAACCAAATGCCGAAGAGGGCGTAGCTACGGGCGTTGGCGTCGGCGCCCTAGTGGGAGGTGCGGGCGGGCTCGTTGCGGGGCTGGGTATACTCGCCATTCCGGGCGTAGGTCCCGTTGTGGCAGCAGGATGGCTTGTCTCCACGATCGTTGGAGCGGCCGCAGGTGCCGTCACGGGCGGTGCCGCCGTCGGCATCATTGGCTCACTTACTGGAGCCGGCGTCGAAAAAGACGAAGCGCATGTCTATGCGGAAGGGATACGCCGGGGCAGTACATTGGTATCGGTTCGCGTCGATAAGGATAAAGCGGCCGTCGCGCGGTCGATCATCAAGGACGATACATTGTCTGATCTTGAAGCACGCCGCGCTGTGTATCGTGAAGAAGGTTGGCAGGGATTTGATGAAACCAACCCGGCTCTCACAGACGAAGAGGTTGCCAGGGAACGGCGACGCTTACGTGAATATCGCCAGCAAATGCCTTGAGCCGTATTTGCCGGTCCGGGATCATTACCTCATCGGGTTTGAATGCAGGATACTGGAGATCGCAAGTTTGAAGGATTGGTCTGCAATGAGTTGGGATAATCGAGGAACAGGCATGCTGTGATGGCCTCGATTTCGAAGAAGTCCAACGCCGACAAGATATTAACGCGGCGCGCGAGACAGCAGGGACGTGGACGCCGCGCGCGCGCTCCATCTGACATTCCGGCGAAGGGTTGGAGAGACGTCCTCTATAGAATTTACAATGCGTTGTGGGAAGACCGGATCATGCTGATTGCGGCAGGGGCAACATTTTATTTGCTGCTTGCCTTGTTTCCGGCACTGACCGCTTTTGTATCATTGTATGGTTTTCTGGCTGATCGTGCCACAGTCGCTGGCAACACTTCCATGCTCATTGGCATTCTACCGATGGACTCGGTCAATCTCATCCGGTCTCAGCTCGAGACACTTGCAGCGCAAGATACCAAGGTCCTCAGTCTCGGCTTTTTTATCGGACTTTCAGTGGCGCTATGGAGCACGAACAACGGCATCAAGGCCATATTCGAAGCATTGAACGTTGCATACAGCGAGAATGAAAGCCGCAGCTTTCTGAAACTTAATTTGGTTTCGTTTGCTTTCACGCTTACCGGCATGATTTTTGGAATTTTTCTGATCACTGCATTGGGTATGATCCCACGACTGTTGACGTTCTTCGGCCTCGACGGCTGGAATGCGGCGCTGGTCAGCTTGGCGCGATGGCCCTTGACTGCGATCGTTGTTGCGGGAGCCATTTCTGTCGTTTATCGCTTCGGCCCGGATCGGGAGCAAGCCAAATGGCGCTGGCTATCGTGGGGAAGCATTCTTTCCACGTTGGTGTGGATAATTGCATCTGCGGCTTTTACATTCTACCTCGCCAATTTTGCCGATTACAATGCCACGTATGGCGCTTTGGGCGCGGTTGCCGGCCTGATGGTGTGGATATGGATCTCCGTGATCGTCCTTATCCTTGGGGCTGAGTTGAATGCGGAACTGGAACATCAAACCGTGATCGATACCACGACCGGAGAACCCCTTCCGATGGGAAAGCGTGGCGCAGTGGTTGCCGATACACTCGGCGAATCTGTGGACGAGAAGAGAGGAAAAATGTCAGCTCCGCAGTGAGAATAACTATCCTGCATGGGAGGAGCGGAGACACTTGCTCAAGCGATGGCACATCTGCAGTACCCAAGAGCCATTGCGCGCCCTGATTATTTACGGTTTGGCAGCTTGTCTGCCTGACATGAAATCTTCTAGATCCGGGCAGCCACCCGAGTCCGCCTGATTGTCGCCGCATAATAGCCATTTTTTTGTCTCATTTTTACATCGAAAGATTTAGCAATGTGAATGTCAGTCGACGAAGAAACCACGTCGGAGCAGTCAGGTGAAGTCGAGGAGGGAATAATGCTAGCTGCGAAAGGAAACCTGCCGTTGCCGGAAGCCACAATTCCTCATTCCAATAGATCATTTGC